>DANA01000116.1 GCA_002508495.1 Methanoregula sp. UBA276 | reverse complement strand
TCGGGCCTGAATGTCGCGGTATCGAGATCGAAATTCCAGCGGTTGTACCCGCCGGAACCGGCTACGACCTCCACAACGCCGCTTGCCCCAGAAAACTCACCCGCCATTGCTTTATTGGTCGGGGCGAACGAGGATGACGTGACCTCGATTGTCAGCTGGTCACCGACCGCAAGGTTCGTGGACCCGCTGATAGTGAACCGGTCACCGACCGCATGGTCGCCGATGGGATTGATGAATGCTGCTGACGGGTTTATGAGGAATGTGTAGGTCGTGAAGGTATCATCGATATCCTGGCTGCTGATAGCACTGACCAGTGCCTGTGCACTCGCCGGCCCCTGCAGGCTCCCACTGCCGGACATCTGGAAGATCGAAGTGCCACCGGTTCCCATCTGCCGGTTGATGACCCTGCCGGATGCCGAATCGTAATACACGTCAAACTGCCCGTTCATCATCGGGTGCTGAACCACGACAAAGTACTGGCCGGCAGCAAGGTTCAGGGTATCGGACGAACGGAGCTCGAACTCGAACGTATTGTCATCGTTCACCGGGATAGTGGAGATCTTCAGGTAATTGTTCCCGATAACCCAGACCTGGAGGCCTTCGCGCGGGTGACCGGTGGCAATTCCATGGAGGACGACCGGATCGCCGTTCGATATAGCTGCAGTGCCGGTTGCGGGAGAACCGGTGCCGAGTTCCAGCGCAAGGGCCGGGCAGGCAAGAGCAGCGATCAGGACGGTTAAGAGGACATGGTGCAGGGTTCTTCGAAGCGGGAGGGTGGACAGCATAACATCACTTCTGGTACCGGTACTTGGTCAGGACAACAGGAAAAACCTGCTTGTTTGCGGCACACGATCTGCCGGTAACCAATCGTTCATGATTCCTGAAAAGAAGTGAGTGGGAGGAGTAAGCCTCCTTTTGTTGTTAGCGGCATTCAGCTGTTGCGCCAAACCCGGACGGAGGACGGGCGCTCCATTCGTCCTGTTCTGGCTTGCACCCGCAGGGATTCGCCGTTTCATCGTATCCTGCCCGTTAACGCTCAGCGGGTTATCCGTATGCAGAAGCATACTTCTCGCCATTGCTGGCTCAACCGCATCATGACTGGTGACAGGCCGTATCGTTTCTGTGCCATTGCCGTGACTCTCGCCACCCGTACTTGCGTACGGCTGCGTGCCCGACAGGTGGGGGGACTTTCCTCAGCAACTCATAATCGAGTCACCGTCGGCCGCTCTCTCCCTCTCGCTTGTACTATGGGACGGACGGGGAGATAAGCACAGCGGAAAGGGAAGAGGAGGACAGGGGAATAATGCGTATGATCCGGGGGGTTTCGCTGGTCGTGCATCTCCCAGCGGACTGGACCGGGATCCAATAACGGGATCGGGGGAGTGTGCCGGGCGACAGAACCGGCTCCTCCATTCTCACGGAAAATCGATGAGATACATTGTTATCCTCTCTTCGCACAGGACTGTTTGAACAGGGAGACGGTATCATGAACCTGCTCAGTGAGGATGAAGGAAGACGTGCGCTCCGCCTTGCCCGCGGAACGCTGGATCATGTCATCGGGAACCAGGCAAAACCGGAAATGGTACTCACACCGGTCTTTTCCGAGAAACGCGGTGTTTTTGTTACGCTGACAATAGAGGGAGACCTCCGCGGCTGCATCGGTTTTCCCTATCCCGTAATGCCCCTTGGCGATGCAATAGCCGAAGCAGCAACAGCAGCTGCGCTCCAGGACCCCCGGTTTCTCCCGGTAAAAAAACGGGAACTGGCAACCATCCGGCTCGAAGTCACCGTACTGACTGTCCCGGTTGTCATGGACGGGGCCCCGATGGACCGTCCGGCAAAGGTGATTGTCGGAAAACACGGTCTTATCATCAAAGGCCGGGGCAGGAGCGGGCTCCTCCTGCCGCAGGTGGCAACGGAGTACGGCTGGAATGCCACGGAATTTTTGGATCACACCTGCATAAAAGCCGGGTTCCCCGGGCGGTGCTGGGATACCCAAGGCGTTGAGGTGCTGACATTTGAAGGGCAGATATTCACCGAGGACCGGTGAGGGGAACCGTTTAACCGTTTGGCATACCATATAAAGGCACAATAACGGTGTGGCATGGCGATTGCATTCGAAAGTCTGTACAGTGATATTGCGGGCCGGAGCGGCAAACTGACGGTTGGCAAAAAGACCATCCGGACTCCGGCACTTCTTCCGGTTGTCAATCCCCACCTCCAGCTCGTGACACCTGCCGAGATCCGGAAGATGGGGGTTGAAGCTATCATCACCAATGCCTACATCTTCAGCCAGAGCAGGCAGTTCCGCGAACGTGCCCTTGAGGAGGGACTTCATAAGGTGCTTGACTTTGACGGGGTCATTATGACCGACTCCGGTTCGTTCCAGCTCTCGGTATACGGGCAGGTCTCGATAACCAACACCGAGACCCTCGCATTCCAGCGGGATATCAGAAGCGACATCTGGGTCCCCCTCGATATCCCGACATCCCCGGCCTCTGACCGCGCAACCACGGAACGGGAACTCGCTATCACCATGGAGCGCTTAAAGGAGGCAAAAGAGGTCTTCGGTCCCGACGCCCCGCTGGCCGGGCCGGTGCAGGGCGGGATCTTTCCTGACCTCCGCGAACGTGCCGGCAGGGAAGTTGCCGATCTCGGGTTCTCGTTCTGCCCGATAGGCGCAGTTGTCCCGCTGATGGAAGCGTACCGGTACAAGGACCTGGTCAGTGTTGTGATGGCGGCAAAGCGGACCCTCCCGCCGTCGGCCTGCATCCACCTCTTCGGGGCCGGCCACCCGTCCATGTTCGCGCTTGCCACCGCGATGGGCTGCGATCTTTTCGATTCTGCTGCCTATGCCCTCTATGCCAAGGACGGCCGGTACATGACCCCGCATGGCAGTTACCGTATCGGGGAACTTATCGATCTCCCCTGCGCGTGTGCGGTCTGCCGGAAATATACCGCAGAAGAACTCACGCAGGCGCCGGACCGCGAGCGCCTGCTCGCCCTCCATAACCTGCACGTGACCCTTGCCGAGATCGCACGGATCCGGCAGGCAATATTTGACGGCACGCTCTGGGAACTCGTGGACGAGCGATGCCGGGCACACCCCCAGCTCCTTGCAGGATTCCGGGCCCTGCTCAACCATGCACCGGAACTTGCCCGGCACGACCGGGTCTCGAAACGCCGGTTCTTTTACCGGGGTGACGAGAGCTGCCAGCGCACGGAAGTGCTCCGGTACCAGGAGACCATAGCTCGGGTACAGGTCGGAAAGACCGTGCTCGTTGCGTTCGAAGGGGGCGAGCGGGACGAGTTTGCAACAACGCTCTTTTTCAAGCCCCCGTTCGGCCCCTATCTCCGGGAACTCAAGGAGACCTTCCCGATCGGCCCCTGCGAGATCCCGGACTGGGATGACGCGATGGTGAGAAAAGGTCTCGAGGGAGTAAGGCTCCTGGTAGGGAAGAACCCGGACAGCCGCTTTACCATCTCCGCACCGGCACGCTGGAACCCGATCATCCGCGAAGTGCTTGGCAACATCGAGGTGAGAAATGACGCGGTTTGACATCCGCAAGCGGGACGGGCTTGCCCGGACCGGGACGTTTCTTGCTGACGGAGCAGACCCGGTAAAACTTCCCGCTGCTTTGGATACGGAACGGGTGTTTCCCTCCCTTGATCTGATGGCAAATGCCAACATCCCGCTTTCTGCCCCGGCACCGCTCGTGAACGCGTTTTTTCCGGGAAATCCCGGCCAGCCGGTCCCCCTCCACCCGCTCCATGAAAATATCGCCGCAAGCGGGGATTGCGTGATGGTGCCCTGCTGGCATACCGCGTTTGATAACCCCCGGGCATACGTGGACTGGCTCGTGAACTTAAAGGAGAAGACACCGGTCGACACGGCATGGTACGCCCCGGCTGCCGCCCTCCCCTCAACGGTTGCCATTCTCTGCTCCTGCGGTTTTGATCTCTTTGATTACAAGGCCGTTGACCTCAAATCCGCGCAGGAGATCTTCTGCACGCCGGAAGGCGAATTTCCCAAGGAGGTAATGGACCGGGGGCTCTGCTCCTGCCCCGGCTGCCGTTCCCGCGATCTCAAAGAGCATAACCGGCATGCCCTGCGGCAGGAGACAGCCCTCGTTACCCGGTTCATCGAAGACGGCCAGATACGCGAGCTCCTGGAAGCCCGGTGCCGGATGGATGCCCGGCAGGTTGCCGTCATGCGCCACCTTGACCGGAACGTCTCGTTCCTGGAACGATCCCTGCCTATCGGGCGTGCCGGCACCCTGCGGGCCAATTCCGCCGAGTCCATGCAGCGGGGCGAAGTGCGACGGTTTGCTGAACGGGTAGTCACCCGGTACATCCCGCCCAAAACGGCCGATGTTGCTGTACTCCTCCCCTGCTCGGCAAGGAAACCCTACTCGCTCTCGCAGAGTCATCGCAGGTTCCAGGCAGCAGTCGGGGGCCGGGCCCACGAGCTGATCGTCACCTCCCCGCTCGGGCTGGTTCCCCGCGAGCTGGAGACGGTCTACCCGGCCATGCACTATGATGTGCCGGTGACCGGGTACTGGGATGCCGAAGAGTGTGCCATGCTTGCTGACATCCTCGCACGGTATTTCCGGAAGCATCCCTACCGGCGGATCATTGCCCATCTTGAAGGTGGGGCGCTTAAAGTCGCGCAGATGGCGGCCGCATCCTGCGGGATAGAACTGGAATATTCCTGCACGGAACGGCCAGCCAGTGACGCAGCACTCAACGCCCTCGATGCCGCGCTTGCCGGGGAACGAAAGATAAAGGACGACCGGCTCCATGGCATGATCTCGTACCAGTTCGGTGCAGACACAGATACGAAAGGGGTCACACTCCGGGGCCATTACCCCGAGATCTATTACAGCAAAGGAAAAGCGCAGATCTTCTCGATAGATACCACCACCGGCCTTTTGCGTCCCACGTTCGATGGCTGGGCCATGATCCCGGCGGGGTACCGCGTGTATATCGATGACTTTGTTCCCGAAGGCGATGTCCTCGTGCCCGGAGTGCTCCGGGCAGATGCGGGCATCCGGGACGGGGACGAGGTGCTGGTTGTGGGCCCGCGTGCCATGGCAACCGGCCGGGCGGCGCTCCCTTCTGAAGATATGGGTTGTTCAAAACGCGGGGTCGCGGTGCGGGTGCGTAAGATAAAGAGGGTGGAATCCAAATAACTGGGAGTGACTTTCACGGGAAGGTACCTTCCTCGCGAACTGCACGACCGGAGGCAGATAATTGTACAAAATTGAGAAGACCGGGCCGATTGCCGACAAGGTCTACCAGATGTGGGTGAATGCACCGCATGTTGCCCGTAACGCACAGGCAGGACAGTTCCTCATCTTCCGCATCGATGAGAGCGGGGAGCGCATCCCGCTCACCATTTCGGCGGTTGATGGCGATGCGGTCCGGGTCATCTTCATGGCGGTCGGGAAAACAACCACCCATCTCGCGAACCTGAAAGCAGGCGACCATATTCTTGATGTGGCAGGACCGCTTGGCAAACCAAGCGAGATCAAAAAATTCGGGACCTGCGTGCTTGTCGGGGGAGGAGTCGGGACGGCATGCCTTCCCATCATTGCCCGCGCCCTGCGGAATGCAGGTAACCGGGTCATCGGCATTGTCGGTGCACGGAACGCCGGCCTCCTCATCCTGGAAGACGAGATGGGCGAAGTCTGTGATGAACTTCAGGTATCGACGGACGACGGCAGCCGGGGATTCCACGGCTTTGCCGCGGATCTCTTAAAACAGACCATAGCAAAAGAGCCGGTAAGCGCCGTCTGGATCATCGGGCCGACCATCATGATGAAAGTTACCGCCGAAGTCACCCGCCCGGCAGGTATCAGGACCTTTGTCAGCCTCAACCCGATCATGGTCGATGGCACCGGCATGTGCGGTTCGTGCCGGGTAACGGTAGGGGGCGAGACCAGGTTTGCCTGCGTTGACGGCCCCGAGTTCGATGCCCACCAGGTAGATTTCAACGGCCTGATGCAGCGCATGCGGACTTACCAGGCCGAAGAGAAGGAATCGCTTGAGCGGTTCCACGATCACCAGTGCCGGTGCGGGGGTAACCACCATGCATGACCGCCCGGTTGACGAGCGCATCCAGGATTTTGCCGAGGTCGATACGGGGATCACTGCTGAAGAAGCGCGGGCCGAGGCTGAACGCTGCCTCCAGTGCAAGAAACCGCTCTGCGTGAAGGGTTGTCCGGTCGGGATCGATATTCCGGCATTCCTCCGCGACGTTGCGGCAGGTGACTTTGCACAGGCTGCCGCGGTCATCAAAAAGGACAACATGCTCCCCGCCATCTGTGGCCGCGTCTGCCCGCAGGAAGTGCAGTGCGAAGGGGAGTGTATCCTTGGCAAAAAAGAGAAGCCAATAGCGATTGGCGAACTCGAACGGTTCGTTGCCGATGAAGAGCGCAGGAGGGGCATGGTTATGCCCGAGAAGAGCGCGGCAACCGGGCGGCGGGTGGCGGTTGTCGGTGCCGGCCCTGCCGGGCTCACGGCATCGGCAGAACTTGCCCGTATGGGCTATGCTGTCACGCTCTTTGAATCGCTCCATGCCGCCGGCGGGGTCCTGATGTACGGGATCCCGGAATTCCGTCTTCCCAAAGAGATTGTAAAGGCCGAGATCAACGCGGTTCTTGCACTTGGCGTTGACCTGCAGCTCAACCACCTTGTCGGCCGGAGCGTTCCGGTGGATGACCTGCTCAGCTACGATGCCGTTTTCCTTGGCACCGGTGCCGGCCTCCCGTATTTCATGGGCCTCCCCGGCGAGAACCTGCCCGGCGTCTACTCGGCCAATGAATTTTTAACCCGGGTCAACCTGATGCGGGCGGACAAATTCCCGGCCTTCGACACACCGGTGAAGAAAGGGAGCCGCGTTGTTGTGGCCGGGGGCGGCAATGTAGCCATGGATGCGGCACGGGTAGCCCGCCGGCTCGGGGGAAAGGTCACCCTTGTGTACCGCCGGCGCGAAGAAGACCTCCCGGCCCGGATGGCAGAGATCGAACGGGCAAAGGAAGAAGGCATTGAGTTCATCACGTGTACAAACCCGGTCCGGATCCTCGGCGATACAGCAATGACCGGGGTTGAGTGCGTGAAGATGTCCATGTGCGAGCTGGACACTTCCGGCCGGCCTGAACCAAAAGAGATCGAAGGCAGCCATTTCACCATCGATGCCGACGTCTTTATCGCGGCAATCGGGCAGGGACCGAACCCGTTACTGGTCGGCCAGCTGCCCGGGCTTGAACGGGGCCGGCGCGGCAACGTGATTGTTGATGAGACGGGTAAAACTTCCCTCCGGAACGTCTATGCCGGGGGCGATGTTGCAACCGGCGCGGCAACCGTTATCCTTGCCATGGGCGCAGCAAAGACTGCCGCACGGGCAATCGACCGGATGCTCAGGGGCGAATAGGAACCCTTCATTTTACCTTTGGTCATCGATATTATTCTGGATTAACCCAGATTCCGCGTACCACGGTGACAAGGGCTGACACCCGAAAAATCTCACTCTTTTTGTTTTGGAGAAATCATTTGAAGTGATGATGGGGGCAAACTGCCCCCATACCCACTTTAAGATGCTTCGCGCTGCTCCCGTTTGGGCGCTATTGCGGCGGTCTCTATTTCTGTTGTGTGAAAAAAAATTTCGTCTGCGTGTTCTGTGCAGGAAATACGGAGGTATCGCATGCGCTGTTGAGCCCGTTTGGGGGCAGGGCTGGCGAGAAGGGGGTACCAATTTTCCGGAATACAATTTTCCCTTTTTTGTACGAAACCGAATTGAAGCCGCCGCGGGGCGCCCAAACGGGAGCGGCGGCAGTTCATCATAATCAGAGTATGGTAGAATCAGCGTTCACGATCAGAGCATTTCGTGTTTTTCGTGGGAAATTCTCATGCGGGTTACACTTATCCAAGTATTTAAAAAAACCTCCTTGCCCCACCGTGCCGTACCGAGACCCTGACCGCGGGGAACCCTCATATCTTGCCAGCACCCGGTTGATTTCCCTCGTTTGGTATGAACGCCCGTTCATGTGCGCCTCTCCAGAGCAACCCTTCTCAAATCCCTCCGGCACCGGGGATTGCCGGTATTGAGAAGCTGGTCATTCCGGTTGCCCGGCATGCGAATCGACAATGTCGATGACCAGTTTTTTGGAAAAGACCTTCGCGAACGCCTTCATCTCGCTCTCGATCCCCCAGATCTCGAGCTGGCAGTCGCCCCGGGCAGTGATCTCGAGACGGACTTCGTCCTTGTCAACGGCACTGAACCGCACATGCTGGACGAGCGCCGTGTGGCTCCGGTCAAGACTCTCGCCGAACCGGACAAACGTGGCAAGAACCCGTACCGCCTCCCGCTCCCGGGTTCCCAGTTCATCCATGCCGGGATCGTTTTTCCTTGGAGCCTTTTTCCGGTGGAAACGGGCGATCATGGCCATGATGGCGATCTCGGTGTCGTCAAAACCGAGAAGTTCCGAGTTCCTGATGATGTAATAGGAGTGCGAATGGTGGTTTGTGTAGGAGATGAACGACCCAATGTCATGGAGGAACGTGGCATACTCTAAAAGTTCACGCTCCTTTGCCCCGTACGGGTGGAGCAGGAGTCCTGCTGCTGAATCGAAGAGTTCCAGGACGAGAGCAGTCACGGTCCGGGCATGGGCCTCGTTGATCCCGCAGGACCGGCCCAGTTGGAGGACACTGCGCTCGCGGGGCGAGAGCTTGCCAAAGAGGGGAAACGCGTCCATGCGTGAGAGGTAATCGACCAGCAGGCCGTCCTGCAGACCCCGACTGGTGACCGCAAGAGAGCCGAGCCCCAGTTCCTTCATAAAAACCTCAAGGATGATCGCACCGGGGATGATGATGTCGGCCCGCTCGGGATTGATGCCGGGGACTTTCCGGCGCTGTTCGAGCGGGAGGGACGAGAGGAGGCCGATCACCCGTTGCAGGTCGGTATACTCCAGCACGGGTTCTTTTCCTTCTCCCCGCACTGACCGGGTTTTCTGGGAAATCTCGGCAAGGTTCATGATGGTGCCGGAACTCCCGACAGCGCAGTCAATCTTCTCCTTTTTTAGACGGGCGAGAGACCGGCGGATGGAACTTTTCACATAATCCGCGATCTTCCGGTAATGTGCCACAGAGACCGGCCCGTCCATTTTTCCCGTTCCGCAGAGGCCGGCAAGACGGATTGCGCCAAGCCGGAAACTGTGGAGATAGCGATAATCGTCATTGTCGCCAATCGCAACTTCCGTGCTGCCTCCCCCGATATCGATAAAGAATGTTGTCCGGTTCCCGGTATGCATACCACTGGCAACCCCGAGATAGATGAGCCGGGCCTCCTCCTGGCCCGAGATGATGCGGACATCGAGGTGGGATTCCTGCCGCAGGAGGTGGAGGACTTCGTGCCGGTTTGCCGCTTCCCGCATCGCGGACGTGGCAACTGCAACGAACTCTTCAGTGCCAAACGACAGCGCCAGTTCAGAGAATTTTTTGCAGACAAGAACAAGACGTTCGACAGCGGCACTCCTGAGATCCTCGTCCTCAAACGCCCCTTCGCCCAGCCGGACCTGCTGTTTCTGGCGGGTGAGGACCGAGTAGGAATGGTTGGGGTTGAGCCGGACAACCAACAGGCGCACGGAATTGGTGCCGATGTCGATAAAAGCAACAACCCGGCCGGACTCCGCAGGCAAAACGGGCATCATCGTATGACGAGCTCCCGCCCGAAGGCACCAGCAAAGAGCCCGGCCATAATCCGTGCCTGCTCCTTCTCCGCCACAGCATCGGCAACCGATACAACATCGCAGGTTATGGCATGGTTCTCGATGATACAATGCACTTCGTGGACCGTGCCCCGGTGCCCGGCATCAAGAGCATTGGCTACCCGGAGGATCGCGGTGACCTGCAGGGTTTTTTTCCGGAATTCGGGTGAGAGGAGTACAAAGAAGGGGTGGTCCCGGGGCGCATCCCTGCCGTTATGCGCAAAGGCGGCAAGAGTAACAACTGCCCGCTCTTCGCAATCGAGCGGCAGGCGCTGGGACGAGATGATGGCACGGGCACTCCGCCCATGATGGTTCCTGCGTCTCCCCTTCCACCCAAGATCATGGAGCATGCCGGCCGTTTCAAGCAGGAGCCGGTCGCGGGAGGTGAGGCGGTGAAACGGCAGGGTGGCATCAAAGAACATGAGCGCAAGACGGGTGACCTGGTGCACATGCGGCAGGACAGGCGGGACATCGGCTGCCAGCGCGGTTGCAGCAGCCCTGATCTCTGAAGCCGTGCCACAACCTGCAGGGATGAACAGTTTTTTGCGCCCGAAAATGAGCGTGTGCCGGATCTCGTCCCACAGGCCGGCCCGGCACAGGGATTCCCAGTAACGCATGAATCTCCGGTGGATCACGACACGTTCCTTTTCCCGCTCCTGCAAAAAGATTCGGAGACTCGCGATGGTGGCAGTGTCCGGGCCTTTCTCCCCGTCAAGGGGGCGGAAGCGGCTCCGTTCCTTCAGGAGGAGGAGGGTGACGTGGTCGATCCAGACATCGCAGTCATGGAGATCCCCCAGTATCTCCTGGATCTTTTTAACCCGTGCGTGTGGTTTTTTGAGCCCGAGCCGGTAGACCGGGCCAAACGTCTCCATGGTGTAGCGGAGTTTTTTTGTCGCGATCCGGAGAGCATGGTGCTCTGCTACGGCTTCTTTGTGGCTCACCCACGGTTCAAAGGAGAGCATGGTCGCGAGCCGTGCCTCGATCCGGTACGCGGCAAGCGCCGGTATGCCGTATGCCAGTCCCTGCCGGGGAATTCTCCGGGACCCGGCTGTAAGACGGCTCAACTCTTCCCGCATAGCCGGAAGGACCCTGCTCTTTTCGAGCGCATCGAGTGCCACAAGAACATGGTCCTGGAGCCGCCCGCGGCGTTTCCGTAAGTCTGCGAGAAGGTACCGCACGGCCAACGATGACGGCGGTTCCGTTGTCCCCCTGCCCGGTCGTTTCTTCCATGCGGCAAGGCTTCGTTTCTGGTATTTAACAAGAAATGCAATCTGCACATCTGTGTCCCGGGCCTCGCCCAGTGCCCGGGTGATCGTGGTTATCTCGTTCATCCAGCGATTATACGCCTTTTTGGGAAAGCAGGAGCAAAAGAGCGGAAGTGCAGCCCGGAGCCGCCGTGATGCCACCCGCATCCGGTGAATGTACTCGCTATCCTCTGCCGTGCGCACGCCTTCGATCTCTTTTTCAAAAGCATCCAAAAGCAAAGGCAGGCGCCGGAGCATGAACCAGCAGAGGCCGGTTATGGGGGGTACCGGATCAGGGGACTGCATCATGCCAGCTTCCCCGGTGTTCAACCAGCCATGACTGGGCATTTACCGGTTCGGGAGTCTCAGCGGGAATGGCCCGGGAGTACGTCCCGTCCGGGTTCATGATACGGACCTTGATCGTGTCGCCAAGCTGCACCGGCAGTATCGCACTGACAATGGCCACGCGGGTTGACGGATCCTCGACCGGAAAGAGCACCTCTACCCTCCGGTCGAGATTCCGGGGCATCAGGTCGGCACTCCCGAGATAGACTTCCGGGTTCCCGCCATTGTTGAAGCAGTAAATACGGGCATGTTCGAGGAACCGGCCAACAATCGATGTGACGGTTATGGTCTCGGAGAATCCCGGAACGCCCGGGCGGAGGCAGCAGATCCCCCGCACCTGGAGGTCGATCGTAACCCCGCACTGGGAAGCCTTGTACAGGGCAGTGATGCATTCCGGGTCAACCAGTGCGTTCATCTTGAAGATCAGGTGCCCGTGGCCGTGTTCCGCGTGACGGGTCACTTCGCGCTCGATCAAGGAAAGGATCCTCTGGCGCATGGTGACCGGGGCGACAAGGAGCTTGTGATACGATTCGATCCGTGCGTACCCGGTCAGGAAATTGAAGAGATGCGCAACATCCTCGCCGATCTTCCGGTCGCAGGTCATAAGAGCGAAGTCCGTGTAGATACGGGCAGTTGTTGAGTTATAGTTGCCGGTTCCAAGATGCATATAGCGACGGATCCCGTCTTTTTCCCGCCGTATGACCATGCAGAGCTTGGCATGGACCTTGAGGCCGACTACCCCGTAGACCACGTGAACTCCTTCGCGTTCCAGCGCCCGTGCCCACCCGATGTTGTTCTCCTCGTCAAAGCGGGCCTTGAGTTCGATGAGTGCGGCAACTGCCTTGCCGTTCTCCCGCGCCTCCATGAGGGCGTTCACCATCGGCGAGTTCGGGCCGACCCGGTAGAGCGTGATCTTGATAGCAAGCACGTCCGGGTCCTGGGCGGCCTGCCGGATAAAATTTACCACCGGTGTAAAACTGTCGTACGGGTGATAGAGGAGGATGTCGTGGTGGCGGATTGCGGCAAAAATGTCCCGCCCCTCCGAGAGTTCTGCCGGCAGGGATGGCTGGAACGGGACGTCCTTGAGATCGGGACGGTCAAGGCCCATAAGCTGCATGAGATCGGCCATCCCGACCGGGTGGCTGACGCGGTAGATCATGCCGGACGTTACCCCGAGTTTCTTCTCGAGCATGTGGCAGATGCCGTCATGCATGGAGCAGTCGATCTCGATCCGCACCGGTTTTCCGCGGGCACGCTGTTCCATGATCTCCTCGACCGTTGTCAGCAGGTCGGATGCCTCATCCACCTCAATCTCCAGGTCAGCGTCCCGTGTTATCCGGAACGTGAACGTGGCAATAACCTCAAGACCGGGAAAGAGCATGCTGACATGGGCAGCGATGATATCCTCTAAGAAGATGAGATGAACCGCCCGGTCGTCCCGGCAGGTCCTGCCATCGGGAAGCGGGAGTCGCACGAGCCGGGGAAAGAGGTTGGTGGGCACCTTCACCCGGGCAAAATACTCTTTCTTGTTCTGGTCACGGACGATGATAGCAAGGTTTAAGGAAAGGTTGGAGATGAACGGGAACGGGTGCGAGCTGTCAAAAGCAAGCGGGGTCAGGACCGGGAAGACCTCGTTTGAGAAGTACGTATCAATGGCCTCTTTCTGTGGCGGGGTGAGATCGGAATACGTGTGAAAATGGATACCGGCCTTTGCCATTGCCGGCAGGAGCTCTTTATGCCAGCAGTCGTTCTGGGTCGCAAGGTCAGGAAGCAGCATGCTGTGGATGGCCTGGAGCTGTTCTGCCGGGGTCATGCCATCCGGCGGCACTTTCAGTACCCCTTTTGCTACCTGCCGCTGGAGACCCGAGACCCGGATCATGAAGAACTCGTCGAGGTTGTTGGCAAAGATGGCAAGGAACTTGACCCGTTCGAGCAGCGGGTGGGTGGTATCGAGCGCCTCGTCCAGTACATGGCGGTTGAACCGGACCCAGCTCAGTTCGCGGTTGATATAGAGCGTGGGATTGTCTGTCAGCAGCTGGGTAGTATTCATGGTCACGACCCCGTAAATTAAAGGGAGATGTCTGTTATTTTTTTTATAAAGTTTCCCGTACAACTCATGGGCATTGCATTACATAAAATCTCGGTCAGTGGCGGGTGTCTGGCTGAAACGAGAGAAGCCCTTTTAAAAAAAACGGGTTTTGTTTCCTACCCGTTGAAATGGTGATGCTGGTGCATATGGTCAATATACTCCTGCTTCCGGTGCTCGCTCCCGCCAACGGGCGGACGGAGGTACCCGATATCCGGGGTCTGGAGTGCCGGGCAGAACGGGCAGAGCGCTGCGTCAACGTCCCCGGCCTTGTCCCGGACCGGGCAGTACCAGGTGCCATCAACGATCTGCACGGTATCGTTTCCGGGAAACGGCATGCCGACCGGGTGACCGGGCTCGTCGAGCACGATCATGCAGTAACCGGCAAGGAGATACTTGAGGAACCGGATCGAGGGGGCATCCCCGCCTTCTCCTTTGCTGCACTGGCCGGCAACCATCGTCCAGTAGGTTTTCTGCATCCCACTAACCGGCTGCACCATGGTCTTGTAAACACCCTGCTGGTTGTCAAGCCGGATCCGCTGGTATGTCCCGAGCAGGTGTTCGGCTATCTTCTTCGTCAACCTCTCGCGGTATTCAGGATCAAGATCCCTGACTTTGGTCTCGAAATTCCGTTTCATCTGCTGGATATCAACGGGGGAATGGGCGAGGACGAGGAGGGCAATCTTTTCACCAAGCGTTCCGCGCGTTGGTGCCGCCATCAGATCCGCGCATTCCTGCCGGATCCGGTCAGCCGGGTTTCCCAGCGGGACTGCCTGCCGGTTTTTAAAAGGGAGGAGAGCCATGAGCGGTCAGTACCTGGATGAATGGTTGTGTCCGCCCGGCAAAAAGAATTGCGGAGACCGGATTCATGATTTACATCATATCATTGCGCGCGCAATATTAAGATCTTGTCAAATATGCAGGGAAAATATTAATTTCAATATCCGTCGATTCTCCGTCGTAAACAGCCACCAATTAGTATTTAATTGGCCATCTCCTTGATCGATTAATCACCATGTTTTGCGATATCTGCAATCCCCTGGACATGAAGATCATTGCGGCCGGACGGCACCCGCATGGAGCGGAGCGGATCGTTTTACATCCGCAGTCCTGCTTGCTGGAAATAAACCTGATGACTGTCGGAAGGAATGAAAATTCTGGTACAAGAAACCGGACAATCCTCCATTGCAGCCGCGGGGGCATGACCGGAAACTCCCGCGCGATGTCAGGGAACGAACATGCCCATCCTTTGGTGAAACGACAACCGGAAGACCGGCACCGGGGATCGGGTATACCCATGACCGCCGGAGGTGCTTCCTGAGACGGGGGCCGCGGTCAGCCCGGGCGCTTGACGCCGCGATGCCGGTCGCACACCGCCGGGGCGAAGTGATGTTCTTCGAGCAGAGGACCGGCAGCTGCTTCGATTTCATGACTCCCGGGCCGGCCGGGCCGGCTGCCATCCGGGTCGAGCGGGCGCTGCGGATCCACGGTTCCCTTGCCGGGATCGCAAGAGACTATGCCGACACAATCGACCGGATGAATGCGGCAGTCCTTCCCCCCGGCTTCTCCCGCGAGCTCTGGCTCTGGGCACCTTGGGGTACGATGCGGTTCTTCCGGATTGAAAGTGCAACAATTACCGAGCTCGACATGCTGGGAAGTTTGCGGGCACCGCTGGTCAAGGGAGCACTGGCCGGTAAGAAGCGGCCGCGGTGGAGGAAGTCACGGAAGAAGACCGGGCTTCCCATGCAACCGACAGCTGCTGTCCCGGAAGAACCGCTGACCGCTGGTGAAAACGGCCCGGCACCCGGCATGGTACCGGCTGCGACAACCGGCACACCATCGCCAGCGCCCGGAACGCCGGCCCCGACTGCCGGCATCGTTCGCGAGCCGGCACCGATCCGGTACCTCCGGCACCGGGCTGCGGAGATGAGACGGGCAAAAGAGGCGGAGCCCGGGGCACATCCCCCCACCGGGCCCGCCGCAGGGGCTCACGGGAATGCATTACCAGGGGGGGATGACCGTTCCCCGTCGTAGAGATCCCACCCGGGAGAGGGATATCCATCCGGGGCCATTTTGGCCTCCGATGACCAAGCCCGGTACACTTTTTCGGCCGGAATCGTCAAAAAATCGGCCGGTGGTTTTGGACGGAGGCCGTTTCAGGCCCCGTCTGGCAGTATCTCCCCGGAATGCCTGCCAAAAATCGGCCGGTATAGATCAGTTATGGGTGGAAAAGTCGGGCCATACCCTGATTCTGGACAGGGTTTCGTCGGTCGGATCGCCGGCGAGGAGCTATCTCTGCGAGGGGGAGCAGAGGGGCACATTTACCACCTGCCCGAAAAGAGCGTCAGAAAGATCCGGAGCGCAGAAGAACCGAAAACCGGAGATTTACGGGCAGAAATATCCGGGAGATGCGATGAACAACAAAGGAGGACAACCATGACAGAACTCTATGACGTACTGACACCGGAAGCACAGCAGGATCTTCTTTCAGATGGCGTGCTCGAGATCGTGAGCGTCAGCGTGACTGCAGTGCCGGACCCGGAAACGCCGGAGGACCGGTTCACGATGAGCATCGCCGCGGAGATCGGCCATGACTTCCGCGGAGGGATTTCCTGGATCGATCATGATCTCGATTGTATCCGGAAAATTGCCGAGCCTTCTGGAGAAGACCTCTCCATTGCAGTGCGGGACCACCTGCTGGTCGAGCTCAATGGAAAGCGCAAATTATTTGACGGCCTGAAGGTGGGAAAGATTGGCGGCCACAAGGTTGCAAGTTTATCCGATCCTGTTGTCGCAGATCTCCTCCGGCCCACGCTTGAGGACCCGATCATCGAAGTCCGGGTCTGGTGCTATTGCTGGACGGTTGCGATGGATGATGACGGGAAACTTATCGTGGATGCAGAGCCCCCGCTGTACTTTCAAGGGCTTGATGATGAGTCCCGTGCACGGGTGAACGAACGGATCCGGCAGGTGGACCGGCTGATTGGCGGGATTGTGGAGAGGGGGATGACAAAAGCGTAGGAACGAAACTGGTTGAAAACCCGATTATTCTCAGTATACAATCATTTCGGAATCAAGCACCATGAAGATTACTAGTGAATAAGGCCAAAAAACTGAATTCTTCCAACAATGAAAAAAACCCTGCCACCTAACCCCCTATCACTAATACCCTCCCGAACCTATCACCAATCAGTGATACATATCAGTGATACCTTTAAATAGTTATCACCAATAAGTGATAATTATGCAGGAGCAGGAGAATATCGGGGATTTCATCCGGAAGCAGCTGGACCTCCCGGCGGATACAGCGGACGTGGACCTGGCTTCCCTGTATGATTCACTGGACACCGCACTTCCCCTGAGGCCGGATATCGTGTTCCAGAGCGGGGGACGGATCTATTTCGTCGAGATAAAACAGACACGTCCATCCATCGATACGATTGCACGCATGAACCTCCAGCGGGAACTCTGGCAGAAGAAGCCGGGCCGGCAGCCGTTGCAGCTCGTGCTTGCGGTTAAGACCATCAATGCCCGGGAGGAGATGCTTGCCCGGGAACTGGACATCCGGATCGTGAAGATCCCGTGGTCGGTCGGCACTCCCCCGGGACGCGAATACCAGACCAGCAAGTTCCGCATCAGTTCGCAGAAATCCTGGCGTATCGTAACCCGCCTCATCATGGAGAAAAGCACATCAATCCGGCAACTCGCCCTCAAAGAGAATGTTTCCTATGCATGGGCGCACCGGGTCATCGGAATCCTGCACGAGCAGAATGTCGTGAAAAAAGAAGGAGGCTATGTCTCGATTTCCGATATGAAAAATCTTTTCAATGGCATTGCATGGGAGCGTCCCATGAAAAATCTTGAAGCCATGGAGACCGCCATCGATTTCACCGGATCCCATGCTGCAGCCCGGGAGATTACACGGGCCCTCCGGGATGAGAAAATCCCATTCGCATTTACTACCTACACGGCCGGCGGCCTTTACACATCCTTTGCAATACGGCAGGATCTCGTCTCCCTCTATCTCGAGAAAGAGACCATCGCCCGGTTTAAGGAGAACTTCGGGACACAGAAAGAGAATACAGTCCGTGCCGTGATCTATACCCCCGACCGCGACGTATTCACCGATGCGAGAGAACGGGAATCGATTATGATCACATCCCCGTCCCAGACACTTCTCGATCTGGCCGGGCTTGGCTACGGGGCAAGGGATCTGACCATTGCCATGGCGGACAGGTATGCCGGTCTATGATATAAGCCCCGAAATCGTCGAACTGTCCGGCCGGGAACTGAACAGGATCGGTACCTGGGCCGGCGCACGAAACGATTCACCGGGCCTGCCGGCTATCGTTCTCATTGGCGGCTGGGCGGTGGACGCATACAATCGGTACCTTGGATCGGTGGATATCGATCTTGTCACCAACAGCCGGACAAGCCACAGCCTGATGTATCACCTCCAGCGGAACGAGGGCTACACGTACGATGTCCTGTACCCGTTTGGCAAAACGGTCCTGAAAACCACACCGTACGGGCGGATTATCCTCGATTTCATCTCCCGTGAATCACCGTATCCCTTCGAAGGGCACCGCGATATCCCTTTCAGTTTCGGGATCCTTGAAGGAAATACAGTAATTATGCGGGTTCGCGGAGGAGCAAAAATCGCCGTGCCGAACCGTTCGGTTCTGGTATTATTGAAACTCAAGGCCGCATGGGACAGAAGATACAGGCTCGATCATGGCCTGCCATTTATCAGTGAAGAGCACGAGGAACTGAAATGGATCAAGGATTGTGCGGATCTCATCGCCCTCATCGATCCGAAGTACGGGGGACACGACATCGATCCGGAAATTCTTGGCCGGGAACTATCACATTACGAATTTCTAAAGCCCATCATCCCGCAGCTACCGGAAATCGATCCTGCACGGGAACGATACGGCCGGATGGAGACGAGAGAGATCCAAAAAGCGTGTTCGGATTTAATCTCAATCATCTGAAAGACACTTTTTTTAATTTGAACAATAAATTCCCACAGAGAAAAAATTTGCTTTTTCTGATTAACACACAAATAGCTTATGACTCTCCCAAATCCTAAAAAAAGGTCCGGATTTCCGGTTTTTCTCTATTTTAACTAATGCTCATCCCCACATAAGTTTCATATGATTAGATCAATAGGATCCCGATAATCTTCGCAAATGGGGTCGCGAACGAATAGAACACCCGCTCCATCCTCCCCAAAACGCAGAACAAACCTCCCAAAATACCACACATGTGGTGCAGGAATATTTTTTATATTCTCTTTCCCAACGGTATTCCATGGTGTATTCCATGAGTGAGTGCTTTATTTGTCAATAACCTGCGATTTTTAGATACAACGTTACGGGACGGGGAACAGACTCCGGGCGTATCGTTAAACCCTGAACAGAAACTTGAAATTGCGGCAAAACTTGCGGCCGTAGGTGTCGATGTCATCGAGGCCGGGTCCGCTGCTGCGTCTGTTGGTGAACGCGAGGCTATCCGCTGTATCGCAGATGCCGGGCTCGGTGCCGAGATCTGCACCTATGTCAGGGCACTACGGGGTGACATCGATTACGCCGCAGACCTGGGGGCAGATTCCGTCCATCTCGTTATACCGGTAAGCGACCTGCACATTGCAAAGAAACTCCGCAAATCGCGGGAACAGGTTGCCGCAATGGCATATGACGCGGTCGAGTACGCGAAGAGCCGGGGGCTCATAGTCGAACTCTCCGGTGAAGACGCGAGCCGTGCCGACCAGCAGTTCCTGCGGGAACTCTTTTGTGAAGGGGTGAAGCGCGGCGCTGACCGGCTCTGTTTCTGCGACACCGTGGGGCTCCTGACACCGGAGAAGGCAGCAGCGTATATCCCGCCGCTTGCAAAAATCGCGCCCCTCTCCATTCACTGCCATGACGACCTCGGGTTTGCACTGGCAAGCACCATGGCTGCCCTCAAAGCCGGGGCTTCCTGTGCCCACGTGACCGTCAATGGTCTGGGGGAACGGGCCGGCAACACACCGTTTGAAGAGGTGGTGATGGCCCTGGAAATCCTCTACGGGTACCGTACCCGGATCAAAAAAGAGGAGATCTTCCACCTTGCAACCCTGGTATCGCGTCACACTGGCGTTCCGCTCCCCATCAACAAGGCGGTTGTGGGCGAGATGGCCTTCACGCACGAGAGCGGGATCCATGCCCACGGCGTGATGCGGGAACCGGCGACCTACGAATCCATCTCGCCGGAGATGGTAGGGAGAAAACGGCGGATCGTGCTCGGGAAACATTCCGGATCCGCATCGGTCGAAGCCGCCCTTACCGAGATGCACTACCATGTTGAAGAGGTCCAGCTCAACGAGATCGTCAAACGAATCAAAACGATGGGGGACGAGGGCAAACGCATCACCGATACCGACCTCATGGCAGTTGCCGATGCAGTCCTTGCGATCAAGTGCAAACCCTTGATCAAGATGCGCCAGTTCACGGCAACCTCCGGCAGCCACATGATCCCGACGGCCTCGGTCACGCTCGAAGTTAATGGCGTGGAGATGACTGGTGCGGCAACCGGGGACGGCCCGGTTGATGCGGCAATGGCAGTCCTTCGCAAATGCGTTGCAGATGTTGCTGACATCCGGCTCGAAGAGTACCATGTCGACGCGATCCGGGGCGGCACCGACGCGCTGGTCGAAGTTACAGTAAGATTAAGTAAAGACGGGAAGATAATTACTTCACGCGGCGCGCGCACCGACATCATTATGGCAAGTGTCGAGGCGATGATCGCCGGCATGAACAGACTACTTGAGGAAAGAACATGAAGACCGGGGCAAAAATCCTCGTTGAATCACTGCAGCGCGAAGGGACCGAGATCATCTTCGGGTACCCGGGCGGTGTAGTGCTGCCGATCTATGATGAACTCTATGACTCGTCACTTCGGCACATTCTCGTACGGCACGAACAGGCTGCCGCGCATGCTGCCGATGGCTATGCGCGAGCGAGCGGTCGTGTCGGCGTATGCCTCGCAACGAGCGGCCCTGGCGCATGCAACCTTGTTACCGGTATTGCAACCGCGTACATGGATTCTATCCCGTTAGTCGCCCTGACCGGGCAGGTACCGACCAATTTGCTCGGCAACGACGCGTTCCAGGAATCCGATATCACCGGAATCACGCTTCCGATAACCAAGCATAACTACCTGGTCAAAAAGACTGCCGACTTAAGCCGGACAATCCAGGAGGCATTCTACATCGCCGGTACCGGCCGGCCCGGGCCGGTCCTTGTCGATATTCCCAAGGATGTGAGCACGACCTCGGTCAAGGATGTCCCGGTACCGGAGAAAGTCGAACTCCGGGGTTATAACCCGACCTACCACGGGCACAAGCGGCAGATCCAGAAATCCCTCCAGCTCATAGCAGAAGCGGAGCGCCCGGTCATCTATGCCGGTGGCGGGGTCATCCTCTCCAATGCCTCAGCAGAGCTGGTCCGTATCGCAACCGAACTCGGCATCCCGGTGACAACGACCCTGATGGGGCTTGGCGCGATACCCGGCGACCATCCGCTGAACCTCGGCATGCTCGGGATGCATGGAACGGAATATGCAAACTTTGCCATCACCGAATGCGACCTTCTCCTCGCAATCGGGGTCCGCTTCGATGACCGGGTCACCGGCAAGACCGAGACCTTTGCGGCAAACGCAAAGATCATCCACATCGACGTTGACCCGGCCGAGATCGGCAAGAACAAGCGGGTCGATGTCCCGATTGTCGGGGACACAAAAGCCGTGCTCGCGGACATGATCACCTGCATGAAGAAGAGCCCGGGTCATGATGCCTGGATCAAAAAGATCCGGCACTGGCGGCAGCACCACCCGCTCCAGTGCCCGGATGACGGCCGGCTCCACCCGCAGTACATCATCCGGCAGATGAGCGACCTTTTGCAGGGCGACGCCATCATCGTCTCGGAGGTGGGGCAGAACCAGATGTGGTCTG
The DNA here is from genome assembly GCA_002508495.1 of Methanoregula sp. UBA276. Taxonomy (GTDB): domain Archaea; phylum Halobacteriota; class Methanomicrobia; order Methanomicrobiales; family Methanospirillaceae; genus Methanoregula. The sequence continues at coordinate 23,264 of DANA01000116.1, read as the reverse complement.
CCCAGCACTTCTGCTTTAAAAACCCCCGTACATGGATCACGAGCGGCGGGCTTGGGACGATGGGCTATGGCCTGCCGGCAGCGATGGGTGCTCATTTCGCGCGGCCGGATCTTCCGGTCTTCGATGTTGCCGGTGACGGGAGTATCCAGATGAATATCCAGGAGTTCGGTACCATCGCTGCCGAGAAGATCCCGGTCAAGATCGCGATCCTGAACAACCAGTATCTCGGCATGGTCCGGCAGTGGCAGGAACTCTTCTACGACCGCCGGTACTCCTACACGGAACTCCCGCCGGTCGAGTTCGTGAAGATCGCCAACGCGTACGGCATCGAAGGCATGAAAGTTGAATCACCGGATGATGTGAAATCAGCCCTGCAGGCATCGCTTGACTGTGACGGGCCCTTTGTCATCGATTTCCGGGTCGAGCGGGAGGAGAATGTCTTCCCGATGGTGCCGGCCGGTGCTGCAATCAACGAGATGATCGGGGGGCACCCGCGATGAAGCCGCACACGCTCTCCATCCTGGTCGAGAACAAGGCCGGTGTCCTCTCCCGGGTCTCAGGGCTCTTCTCCCGCCGGGGGTTCAACATCGAGAGTCTTGCCGTTGGCCCCTGCGAAGAGCCGGGCATGAGCCGGATCACGATTGTTGCAATTGCTGACGATGACAAAGTCGAGCAGATCACAAAACAGCTCAACAAGCTCATCGATGTCATCAAGGTCTCGGACCTGACCGACAGCCCCCGCGTTGAACGGGAGCTGGCGCTCATCAAGGTTACTGCCGAACTGGGCACATCGCGTGCCGAGATCATGCAGATTGCAGAGATCTTCCGGGCAGCGATCGTTGATGTCAGCCCCCGGTCGCTCATCCTCCAGGTCATCGGCGACACCGAGAAGATCGATGCCATGGAGACCCTCCTGCGCCAGTACGGCATCAAGGAGTTTGTCCGGACCGGGACGGTCGGGATCCTCCGCGGGACCAGGGGCTCGGCGGGCGGGAAATAATCCACAGACCCTAATTTTTCACCTTTTTCTTCCATCATTTGCCTTTTTTTCAGGAAAAGAAAACTGACGATACGCAAGCGCGAATCTGGTGACGACGGGCCGGACGAAAGCTGACCCTATGAACGCGGAATTACGAGATAAGACCCCGGGAACACGGGTAATTATTACATCCGGTGAACGATTACGGTACAGGAGAGATCCCTCATGAAAAACATCGTCCTCATCGGCATGCCGGGCTCCGGCAAGAGCACTGCCGGCATCCTGTTGGCAAAAGCTCTTGGCAGGAGGTTCATCGATACCGATATCCAAATCCAGGAGGAAACCGGCAGGCTCCTGCAGGAGATCATTGACCAGGACGGCCCGCGTATGTTCTTGGAAATTGAAGAGCGGACCATCCTTTCCCTTCACCCGCACCGGGCCGTGATTGCAACGGGGGGAAGCGTAGTATACAGCAAAACGGCGATGAAACACCTCCGGAACATTGGTACTATGGTCTACCTGTTCATTCCATTTGACGGGATGGCAGAACGGCTTAAAAATATCACGAACCGGGGGATCGTCCTCAACGCCGGCCAGGGGCTCCGGGAAATGTATGACGAGAGGATCCCCCTGTACCAGACATACGCTGATTGCACCATTGACGTTTCCGGAAAAACCACCGAAAACGTTGTCAGCAGGATTATCAAACTGACCAGAACGCCGATGAGAAAATCCGGAAACAAACCGGGAAAATCCTAAGAAAATAGTTTTATATTTTTAGCAATAAAATATCGGGTTGGATGTGATAGGCAGATGATACGATGCCGTCTCCCGAAATACCGGATTCCGGAAATCCCCCGCTCATCCTGAAAGGAAGCGTGCCGCTCATCCTTTCCCCACGGCACAAAACTGATGACAATATTCTGGTTGGTCACGGCATAGATCTCTATGTTCTGGCCCTTTCCGGCAGGGAATTCCGGTACCTGGTCCATGAATGGTCTGTGGTTTCTGGAGAAGAAGACCGGTTCATGCCGGTACCGGAAGAATTTGCCGTCTTCTATGTTCAGGAGATATGCAGCCGGTACGAAAAATCTTTTTTGCTGGATCACGAGCGGATTGTAAAATTCCTGCCGGAATTGTACGAGAACGAGCGGTAATTTCCCCTCCCGTTATTGTGGCAGGAAGCACTTCGGTAAACGAAAATGCCGAGGGGCCCATGAATCCGTACCTGAAAGCCACTGCTGACAAAGAAAAAACCCGGCAACCAGATTGCCAGAGTTGGGAAATAACCAGCAGGGTCCGGCCGTGGAGTATGGCACAAAGGATTTGACCCCCGGCCCCACTACAAGAATATCATCTATGATCCAGAAACCATTCCTGCCCGTAACCATCATTATTGTCATCCTTGCTATCCTTTTTGCCGGCTGTACCGCACCCACACCGGTGCCGGAGACCGGCAGCATCCAGGTCACCTCATCGCCATCCGGTGCGGAGGTCTACCTGGACAATGAATTCCGCGGTACAACACCGGTCAGCATCTCTTCGGTCATAGCGGGCGATCACTATGTTGAGGTCCGTCTCACCGGGTATACTCCAAGGTCTGTGCCAGTCACGGTCACCGCGGGAAGCACCGTCACGCTCCCGGTCCAGCTCAACGAAGCTCCCGCTGCCCTGCCGGTCACCGTGACACCGACCATAAAGCCGGCCATCCCTTCCGGCATCCCGCAGGTTCATGTGGACGGGTACTGGGCATACCCGGAAGAGCGGGGCAGTACAACAACCAACCCGGTCCGGCTCCTGGTGCACACGGAGGCATTCAATGTCGGGAGCGGCGGCGCACGCGAGGTGACGGTTTCTGCCAACTTCTATCTTGACGGCAGAATGATCTGCTGGAACACGGTGTATCTCGGTACGCTGCCTGCCGGCGGTCATACCGCCCGTGACTCCATGGTCACCTGCTCACTCCCCTCCACTCTGGAGAGCCCGGACCTCACGGTACGGTTCGAGAACATTGCCATAAAAGCGTGAAACGGGAAGGATAATTTGTTCTGGAGAAACACACATGAACGGACGTTCATTCCAAAGGATGAAAACCGCTTATCGTATGAATAGAGATGAGTGCTCCCCGTATCAGAGTCCCTCGTGAGGCACGGCGGGGCTATTACCGGTTTAGGAGAAATTGTGATGAAAGCCGTAGAAAAGGCGTGCTTTTTTGTCGGCCGCCGGTCATAACAACTGGGTGTATGAGGGTAGTTTGTCCCCGCCTTTATATCATTTTCGTGTTTTTTTAAAGAGTAATCCTAAAACCGAATTGAAGCCGCCGCGGGGCGTCCTCCGGGGCGGCGGCCGTTCATCACAATGGGAGTATGGAGGAATCAGCATTCATCATCCGTGCATTTCGTGTTTTTCATGGGAAACCATCATTCCAGAAAAATGGTACCACCCTTCTCGCCAACCCTGCCCCCAAGGGGGCGGGGGTGCTTGCGATGCCTCCGTATTACCGGTTCGGGACACTCCGACATTTTTTTTATAAAACTGAAATTGAGGCCGCCGCGGGGGTGGCGGCAGTTTACTCACATCATTACTTATCAAGGTTTCCCAAGAAAATGCCCCGAACCATGCGTTAAGACGTGAACGCGAATCAACTGATCTGCCCAGCGAGGGCCCGACGAGGCGCCCGAGCGACCCCCGAAGGGGGTGGGGATGCTCATAATTTCAAGGGCATTTTCATACTTTGGGTGTGAACTAAAACGGTTCATGTCCTTTTTTCCAGAGCATCCTTTTTCTCTATGGAACCGGATTAAGGCCGTCCAAACGGGTGCGGGGGAAAGCATCGTAAAGAGGGTATGGGGGCAGGTTGCCCCCATCATTACTTCAAATGATTTCTCCAAAGCACAAAAACAGAACCGGAACTACCATACTCCCCTTTTTTGTTCCATTGAAAAAACAAGGGTGCTTCCCGCACAGGATTACCCGAATATAAGCACCAGGTACAGCATAATGCCGGTCAGGAGTGTGAGGACAACGGCAACCGGGGCAACTTTTTTTATGACCTCCCCCTCGATTCCCAGCTGGTCGATGACCGCTGCGGCGTTGAGGATCTTGGCTATGGCAACACCGGATGCGATCCCCCCGCTGACTGCATGGGCAGCATAAACCGGCAGGAAGTCAAGGTGCAGAACTTCCGTGGATTTTTGCAGGATGCCGTAAAACATCACGTTTGATGAAGTCTCCGAACCGGAGATGAACGACCCGAGAATACCCAGCGTGGGGCTGATGAGCGGGAATGTCGCCCCGAAGAAGAGCGCGAGCGACAACCCGATGACGGCGTTCATGTTGAGAGCATCCGCACCGGGAGCAAACGCGAGGACGCCATCGATCACCGACTGGCCGGACCAGTCCATGACATAAGCAATCGCAAAGAAGACCATCGTTGCAAGGGTCGGGCACCATGCCCGTTTCAGCCAGAGCGTGATGATGCCTTTTGTCTCTTCCCTGCTCCGGACAAGGAGCGGGGCGGAGATGACTGTGCTGACAAAAACCCAGAAGTATGCCTGGTTGAGGAGTTTTAAGTCAACGATTTTGCCGGCTATGACCGGTATCTTCTGGGCCGGGCCACACAGGTCATAGAGAAGAGCCTGGATAACCGGTATGCTGATTATGATGGCGAACGCGACAAGGAGGACCCAGGGAAATGCAGCCCGCCAGAGGGGCATACCATTATGGGGCAGGGGTTCGGGGGGCAGGGCCGTAACGGCCGGAACGCACCGGCACCGCAGGGTCCGCAGGAGGAAGAGGACCGCGATGGTCAAAAGACCCGAGAAGACCCCGACAAGCCCGATTGCCGAGCCGGGCAGGATGTGAACGAAGAAAATAGAGAAGAGGCCAAGGCTCATACCCGCGACAATGGCCGTAACAAATCCTTTCCGGATACCGTCAAAACCATCGGCCACCCAGAGCATGCCGAGAGCAAGGCCCGTGGAGATGACCGGCAGGAAGAAGGCGATCTGGATCCCGAGGTCACGGGCATCGAACCCGAAAGCAGTTGCCGGTATGGTGATGGGGACAGCAAGCAGGGAAAACGATGTGAGCGGGTCATACCCGAGGCAGGGCAGGGCAACGGCAGTCAGCGGGGAGAAACCAAGCGCAAGCATGATCGGTGGGAGCATCGTAACCGGCGTTGCACCGATCGAGACAAGGAACGACCCGAACCCGACGTTCAGCATCATGATCTGCTCGTAGCGTTCCGCGGCAATGGATTTGATCGACGCCGTAATCCGGGTAATGGCACCGGTCAGGTCCATCATCGTCACCTGGAGGATGGTGAAGAGGACCATCAGGGATATACCGAAGGACGAGAGGATACCTGCAAAGGATGCCGCAAATGCAACTTCCGCCGGGGTCCTGAAGATGGTGACGGCAAGGATTACCGTGAGGATCCAGCCTACTATTGCCATTCGCATACCCGGCTGGTGCAGGAAGACCAGCCCGGTAAAAATTACCAGGATCGGAAATATTGCAAGGAAGAAGAGAAGGGGAAGATCCACGGTCAAAAAAACTCCTGATAACTACCTGAACTAAAATGTCGGTAACCTACCGTGATAACCGTTTCGTTTTTCATGCCTGTACCGCTGGCAGATACCCAAAACGGGGGAGATCTGGGGGAGATGAGTTCAACAGACAACCATTTCGAGCGTGTTAAATAGTAGCATGCTACACGCTAACAAGGTACTATGTTTGGACTGCCATTACTGACCATCGCTCTTGTCGGGGCGATCTGTGTCATCATATTCATTGCACTGTTGTTGTGGGGCCTCACTTTTAAGGAGGATGCAGATGTCTGACCTCTTCACGGTCGGTCTCGTTGCTGTCTATTTCCTCGGTCTTGTCGGGATCGGCATCTGGGCATCGAAGAAGATCCACACCATGGAAGATTACGTGGTTGCCGGCCGGTCGCTCGGCTTCTGGGTATTCACCCTCCTGATGATAGGATCCGTCTGTTCGGGCATGTCGCTCCTCGGTGTCTCGGGCCTGGGATTCAAATTCGGCTGGCCCACCATCTGGGAGCAGATTGCTGTCCCGTTCAGCGTCGCCTTCTGTATCATCTTCTTTGGGTACAAAATGTACGCCATTGCCAGGAAATCCGGGTACATGACCGTCCAGGACTATCTCGCCCACCGGTATGAGAGCAACACCACCCTGCGGGGATTGAGCGCACTCTCGGGGATAGTCGTCTCCATGATCTATCTCGCCGGCCAGTACACTGCGGTAAGCATCGTCCTGATGTGGCTTTTCAAGATCCCCCACTTGTACGCGCTCCTGATTGGTGCGGCCATCGTCACCCTCTACACGGTCATCGGCGGTCTCTATGCGGTATCGTGGACAACCCTTGTTCAGGGCGTCATCCTGATCGCGGGTGTCCTCATCATGGCCCCGTTCGTCATCATGGCGGCAGGCGGATTCACGCACGTCAACGAAGTCATGGCGAGCATCAACCCGTCCAATGTCGACCCCTGGGTAGCCGGGGGAGTGTTCTGTCCTGAATACGTAATCTCGTTCTTCCTTTTGCTCTCTATCGGTCTTGCCTGTGCGCCGCATGTCATCAACAATGTGCTTGCGGTAAAAGATATCCGGTACTTCAAGTGGGCACCACTGGTCGCTTTTGTCGTGTACGGCATCGTCATGTTCCTCTTAAAATTTGCCGGATTTGCCGGTATGTCCATGGTTGATGAGGGGCTCATTGTCCTGCCCGAAGTCAAGAATGCATCCGACTACATCTTTGTCCTGGGCGTCGAGTACGCACTCCCGAGCGTGGTGCTGTCAAGCATCCTCGGTGTCATCATCCTTGCTGCGGTCATGTCGACAACCGATCGCCTCATGCTCACCATCGGCACCTACTTCTCGTGGGATATCTTCAAGAAGATCTTAAAACCGGACGCACCCGAAAAACAGGTCCTCCTGGTGAGCCGGCTCTCGGTTCTCGGTGCTGCGGCAATCACGCTCCTGATGGCGATCAATCCTCCCGACATGCTGGTCTGGCTGATTTGGGCAGGGATCGGGATCATGTTTGCAACCTTTGCCGTCCCGCTGCTTGCCGGCCTGTACTGGCGGGGTGCCACCCGCGATGGTGCAATCGCTTCGATGGCGCTTGGGCTCATCGCCGCACTCTTCTTCGGCGGCCTGAGCTATTTCAAGATCAAGATCTTTGCCATGCCCATGCATTTCTCGTTCTATGCTTTCGTTATCTCGGTCATCGCGATGATTGTCGTCAGCATGATGACCAAAAAGACCCCGGATACGGTCCTTGACGAGACCATGACCGGCTGGTATTTCAAGCGGGACTGATCTCCTCATCTAAAAACAGCATAACCTTTTTTCCCCGCGCCGGCAAACGTTACCAAAAACCGGACCGGTGATCTCGTTACGCCTTTCTGTCCCCAGTGCGGCAGTGCCGTTGAACCTGATGAGCAGTTCTGTACTTCGTGCGGTGCATCGTTGGTACCGGACCTGCCGGCAACCGGCACAGAAGCGGGCCGGTTCTCCCCAGCCGGGCTTTCCTCCCGTGCCATCCTGATTGCCGGGATCGTTTTTGCCATTGTCATCCTCGCGGGTACCTTTGCCGCTTACCCGTTGCTTGCCGGGTCTTCTGCACCCGCCACACACGCTGCGAATACGGGGCCTGCGGGGGAGAACACTCCGGGCGGTTCATGGGTGAAAATCATCACCAATGAACCGACACCTGTCCCGACCACGGATGTTCCGGCAAGCACCCTCCCGACAACGGTCCTCACCACCGCAACCCCCGCCCCGGCAACAAAACCGGTGGTCTGTGCCGCGGACCGGGTGAAATGCAACAACACCTGCGTGGATCTGCGGTCTGACAGTATGCACTGCGGGTTGTGCGGTGTTGAATGCGAAAAAGGCCAGTTCTGTTTAAATGGCATGTGCCAGAAAAGTTGTTCAGCAGGAAAGACCAGTTGTCCAGACGGCTGTTTTGACCTCATGTCGGACAAAGACCATTGCGGGTCCTGCCTCAATGACTGCCCGCGGGGGCTCATCTGTTACCGGGGCCAGTGTTCCGCGCCGGCAACCCCGATGCCGGTCCCGCTCTGAAAATGCAACCCGCATTAATATAAATCCCGGCGGCGAACCGGTACGGCGTGAAGACAGCAATACTCGGGGGCGGCCTCACCGGCCTCACCCTTGCCCGGCTTCTCCATGAAGCGGGACAGGAAGTCGTGGTCCTTGAAGCTGAAGAGGAGTACGGCGGCCTCTGCCGTTCCCGCACGGAGCAGGGGTTCACCTTCGACTGCGGCGGATCCCACATCATCTTCTCGCGTGATGAAGAAGTCCTTGCTTTCATGCGCCGGATGATTGCCGCAAACGAGCAGCGGAATACCCGGAATACCCGGATCTTTTACCAGGGGAAATATGTCAAGTACCCGTTCGAGAACGGCCTGTACGACCTTCCGCCGGACGACCGGTTCATCTGTATCAACGGGTTTGTCCGGAACCTGATCGCGGTTGAGAAAGGAGAAGTCGCAAAGCCGCAGAACTTCCGCGAATGGATCACGTACATCTTCGGTCCCGGCATTGCCGATTGTTACATGGTGCCCTACAATGAGAAGATCTGGAAATACCCCACCGAAAAGATGTCATACCACTGGGTGGACGGCAGGATCCCCCGCCCACCGGTCGAGGACATTATAAAATCCGCCATTGGTATCGAGACGGAAGGGTACACGCACCAGGCGGTCTTCTCCTACCCGCTGGACGGCGGGATCGAGGCGCTTGTCCGGGCTATTGCCCGCCCGGTCGAACCCTGTATCCGGACCGGGTTCACGGTTACGTCCGTGCGGAGGTCCGGCAAAACGTGGACCATCGGCAACGGAGCCGAGACCATCGCGGCTGACCGTCTCATCTGTACGATACCGCTCCAGCACCTCCTTCCCTGCCTCGAAGGTGTTCCGCCAGAGGTTACGGAGGCATGCCGGGCCCTGGTCTGCAATGCGCTCATCTGCGTCAATGTCGGGGTGCAGGGAACGCTTCCGCCCGTATCCTGGATGTATATCCCGGACAAGGAGCTCGGGATGACCAACCGTATCTCATTCCCGTCCCATTTCAGTGCCCATGCCGCCCCAAAAGGGTGCAGCTCCGTTCTTGCCGAGATCACGCACCAGCCCGGAGATCCCGCCAGTGCCATGACGGACGAGGAACTGGTTGCAGAAGTTACGGGCATGCTTGAACGAATGGGTATCTGTACTGCTGACCGTATTGTCTGTACATCAGTCCGCCGCCAGCCATTTGCGTACGTGGTCTATGACCTCGCGTACCAGAAAAACATCGCTATCGTCAAAGACTACTGTACCTCAGCCGGCATCCCGCTCGTTGGCCGGTTTGCCCAGTTCGAGTACCTGAACATGGACGGCGTCATCCGCAGCGCTTTCGATTTCATTGCCCGCGAGACGGGTTCAAAAGAATGAAATGGCGCATTGCATCACGCTTATCTGGATTCCGGGCCAACGATAGTACCAAGGAGAGCCCCCATGATATCGGTCATCATCCCGACCTTCAATGAAGAAGAGAACATTGCCCAGTGTCTCGTTTCCCTGTCCCACCAGTCTGTGCCAAGGAGCGAGTACGAGATCATCGTTGTTGACGGCGGGTCGAAAGATGCGACCTGTGAGATAGCGAAGAAATATGCGGATCTGGTATTCACCCAGACCAGCAAAAAGGTTGGCGGGGCACGGAATGACGGGGTGATGGCAGCAAAGGGGGATATCATCGCGACCACGGATGCCGACTGCATCCTCCCGCCGCACTGGCTCCGACAGATTGCAAAGGACTTCTCGGACCCGGCAGTCGTGCAGGTGTATGGCCCGGTCTACCCGATTGAGGAAGGGCTCGGCAACCAGTTCTCGCTCTTTCTTGCGAACATGTTCTCGCGGATCGGGTATTACAGTAAGACATTTTTCTATACCCTTGGATGCAACACGGCATTCCGGAAAGAGGCATTCATCGCTGCCGGCAGGTACCGCTGCATCGATGCGGGCGACGATCTGGAGATCGCGATGCGGATGAAAGACCTTGGCCGCATCTCTTTTGACAACCGGCTCAAGGTCGGGTTCTCCATGCGCCGGTACCAGAAGTTCGGCACCGTCCAGTCCATCTACGAATGGATAGCAATCGTCTCGGACGGGGGCGAGAGCGGGAAGTACTCGTACTGCCGGAAAGAGTACAAATGAGAAAGCCTGCAACGTGAGTCTCATGCCATCAGATCTCCCGGCAGCGGATACGGACGCGATAGCGGCACAAATCCGGCGGTTCAACGAGAGCGAGTTCTGCCGGCTTCTCGATATGCATATCATTGAGGCTTCTGAAGGGTATGCAAAAGTGACCATGGACTGTTGTGGCAAGATGAACCCGGGCGGGGTCGCCCATGGCGGAGCTATCTTTTCGCTCGCTGACCAGGCATTCGGGATCGCCGCCAACTGCTGCGGCACCCACCGCGTGGCAGTCTCCGTATCCATCCACTATATCGCCCCCGCAAAAGGGCTGCTGGTTGCCGAGGCCCGGCGGGTCTCCGATAATGGCTCCTGCGACACCTACCGCGTCCTGGTGCACGAAGGTGAACGCCCGGTAGCCGAGTTCACGGGTGTGGCATTCCGGGTCTAGGTCAGCAGGAAATTGTGACCTGCCCTTCAGAACATTTATCCATCCTATTCTCCCATACTCCCGTATGACGCCGGAAGAGAATGCTGTCATGACGGTTGGAGAACTCATGGCCCTCGCTGCCCGGACTGCCCCCAAGGGCAAAGGCGAGGACTCGCTTGAGATCCGTGTTCTTGCAAAGAAAGACGTGAAAAAACTCGCCACCCGGTTATCGAAGCTGGGAAAGGAACTGGGCATCGGGTTCTTCCTCCGGGACGCAAAGAACCTGGCCGCTGCCGCTGCCTGTGTTATCATCGGTTCGCGGGGGGACATGGTTGCCGGCATCAACTGTGGCGGGTGCGGGTTTGCCACCTGTGCGGATTTAGTAAAGGCAAGAAAAAAACGACCTTCCGCTACGCCGTTTGAAGGCCCCAACTGTGTCATCCGTATGACGGATCTCGGTATCGCGATCGGGTCCGCGGTAAAGACCGCCCAGATCCACAATGTCGACAACCGGATAATGTACTCGGGCGGGGTTGCCGCCCGCGACCTCGGGCTGGTTCCCCGCGACTGCACGGTCGTGTATGCAATCCCGCTCTCGGCAACGGGCAAGAATATTTTTTTCGACCGGCCAAGTTCTCGATAATTTTTTCCATCCTTTTCTGGTGCAGGGAATATTTTTCTCATTACACTCCAAACGGGACATGTTACGTATGGCTGTCATGAAGATCCGCGGGGGCGACCTCGATCTCGTGGAATACGAATTTTTAACCTTCCCGCCCGGCAAGAACCTCAAGACCCTTGGCCTTGAGAAGAAAAAGTTCATGCTCAAACCAACGAAAGGGACCGTGGTTGTCCGTGCCCCGGCCCGGATTCACTTAACGGTCCTTGACATGAACCGCTTTGCCCCGGATCATCCCGGCGGGGGCGGTATCGGGTTTGCCATCCAGTGCTACTGCTCAGCGGAAGTGCGGTGCACCAAAAAGGAGATCGCAATCGAGTATAACCGTGCCGCTATCATCGAGAACTTTGTTGCGGTCTTTAAAAAAGCAGTCGGGTACTCCGGTGGTTTTGCCATTACAATAACCGACCACGAGTACCAGCACGTGGGCCTTGGTTCGACCAGCACGGTCATGATCGCAGTGGCAACAGCCATGAATGAAGCGGTCGGCTCGCCCCTTTCAAATACCCAGCTCCGCCACCTCATCGGCCACAACTACTGCGAGGAGACGGCGGAAGGAGACATCGCCTTTGGCTTCGAGACCGGCGTTGGACCGGCCGCCAGCACCTGTGGCGGCATGGCGGTCATGGGAGACGAGCTTGCATTTGTCTACCACCACCCGTTTGCCGAGGGCAGGAATGTCTACATCATCATCCCGCCAACCGACATCTCCTCTGCCGGAACGCAGGAGTTCGATCTTTTAATGAACAAGGCCCGCACGCTCGATTACCGGGATCGCGAGCTCAAGGCGTACATGTTCATGATGGATCTCATCCCGGCCCTGGAACGCGATGATCTCAAAAAGATCGGCGAGATCATCTGGGAGATCGAGTTCCGGGGCTCCAAGAGGGCCGAAGTGGAGCACCACAGCTACGGTATTTACCATTACATGAACCTGCTGCGGGAAGCAAAACTGGAGTTCGTGGGCATGAGTTCGGTTGGCCCGTCCATTGCGGTTATCACAAAAAAAGATAAAACTGCTCTCGGTAAGATCCTCAAACCTCTCGGGCTGAAAATAGCCATTACCACCAGGGTCGACAACCAGGGGCTCCAGGTTGTCCACCACCCCTGATTTTTTTTTTAAATGCACGCCTGTTCTGCCGCCGGTCCCACCAGCCACGGATAATTTTTGCGATGATGAGGAGTACCGTACCAACCATCAGAAGAATTACCGCTATGATGAGCAGCCCCATATTCTCCTGTACTACGCCGATTGTCCCGAAGAAATACCCCGCAAGAACAATGCTGACCGTCCAGCATATGGCCCCCGAAACGTTGTAGAAGAGGAACCGGCGGTAGTGCATGGTCCCGACTCCCGCGAGGAAGGGAGCAAATGTCCGTACCAGCGGGACGAACCGGGCGACAAAGATGGTAGCCCCGCCATATTTTTCAAAGAAGGCGTAGGTCTGGTCGATGTATTCCTTCCTGACAAGCGTCGGGAACCGTTCCAGAAAAACCCGGACGCCAAGATAATTCCCGATCCAGTAGTTGACCGTGTCCCCGATGACCGCGCCAAGGATAATGACGACCATAAGCAGCAGCGGATCGAGGATCCCTCCTGCCGCTGCTGCACCCCCGACAAAGAGGAGCGAATCACCGGGGAGAAACGGCATGATGACAAGGCCGGTCTCAAGAAAGATGATGAGGAAGAGGATGAGGTAGGTCCAGATGCCATATTCCTGCACTACCAGCGCAAGGTTCTGGTCGATATTGAACGCAACCGTGATGAGCGACTCGAGCATACCTGCCGGTGTACTTGTTTTTGGGCGCTATTAAAGGGCGCGGCGCCCCGCCCTTCCTCCCTGCCGGTTACCCGTCTTCAGACTGACCTGAAAGGTTATCGACAATGAGACGCGTATAGTAGTACCGAGAACTTGTTCCCAACCAGAAAAAGGACGGAATAACATCCATGGTTTCAGCTATTTCATGCAGACTGCGCACGGTACTTATGATTGCGGTCCTGGTATTGTTCATCACCGGCCCGGCTGCCGCTTTTACGGCCAGCTCCCTGGACATCACGGTTGACGAAACCGGGGATGCCATCGCGGTCTTCCGGTTCACGCTTGAGGGATTTATTGAAAATGCCATCCCCCAGTCGATGCTTGAAGAGGAACTCTTGAAAGGGCTGGGAACCAGCTCCGACCCGCCGGAACTCATCGTCATGGACCGTTCCAGCGCGACAATCCGGCTGAAGAAATTTGCCGCGGTCGGGGATGTGCCGACCGGTACAGAATACCGGACCGTGACCATGGACTTCAAAAAGGCCCAGATCGCACTCCAGCAGTCCGCGGTAAGCACGGTCGTTACGGCGGATTTCTCTCCCGGTGTCATGACCGTCACGTTCCCGGACACCTATAGCCGTCAATTCACCGGTGCTGATGTCCTTCCCGCCCTCACCCACATTGTCATCGACCCGGCAAAAGCTGCCGCGGCTGAGGCACAGGCTGCTGCAGCGGGGCAACCCATCCCGACAACACCGGCGGGCGCAATCAAGGTCATCTCTTCACCGGAAGGGATCATGGTAACCATGGATGGGAATTATATTGGCACGGCTCCTGGTACGTTCCCCGACATAGTACCTGGAGAACATACACTTCGCTTCAGCAGGGACGGGTACGAGACCATCGAGAAGACCGTGATGGTAAAAGAAGGTGAGACCCTCCAGCTCTCGGTCTTCCTCTCCTATGGTCCGGTCCCTGCAACATATGCACCCGGTTTTGGCCTGGCCCTTGCGTTTGCCGGCGTTGTTACCGCCTGCATGGTCTTCAGGAAAAAAATGTAAGGCGGGCTTATCCATCGCAGGAGCGTTCCGGACTGCTCCTCGTTTTTTTAGATTCCCGCACACTTATGGGAGGATGCGATTTTTTGCGATGAATTTATCTGCCATTGCATTGCCCGAACTGCTGCATGGTCTCTTTGCAGGGAAACCACGGAGTTATTCGTAATGAGGGGTTTTGAGTGCGATAAACTCATCATCATTCCAGAGGATTTTCAAGGTATGACAAAATAGACTACCATTTCCAGAATATTTGCAGGAAATTGCGATTTCTGCCGCCGACCAAAAAAGACATCTCGCGACGGCATCACTTTTTGTTTCGTGAAAAGAACCATTGCCGGAGTGTCGTGTGCAGGAAATACGGAAACATCGCAAGCGCCCCCGCCCCCTTGGGGGCAGGGCTGGCGCAAGGGGGGCACCATTTTTCCGAAATGAGGATTTCTTATGAAAAACTCGAAATGTTCTGTAGGTGAAGGCTGATTCTGCCAGATAGTAATTATGATGAACGGCCGCCGCCCCGAAGGGCGCCCCGCGGCGGCTTCAATTCGGTTTCATAATTAGAAAAAATCGTGTTGCATCATGGTCGCCGCTACCTGGGTAATTATCTGATTTGTTGAAAACCTGCTAGGAATAGTATTGAATTGTGATGGGACCACAGGCTTGGCCCGGAACGTACGAATCCCGTCACAGGAGTCGCATTGACCTTTCGGAGAATAGATGTAAAAAAATGGAGTTACCGGAACCGCCGGCCCACAGCCATGAAACCAAAAATTCCCAGTGCCGCGAGGGTGAGGGCGAACGGCAGGGGAGATTTCTGGGTAGGCGGTGTTTGGGGGAGAAGCGCTGCTGCCACCGTGCTGGTGGCACCGGCATTGACCTGCGTTGTCACGCTGTAGTCTGCATACCCGCTCATCTGGATCGTCACCGTGTGGGAGCCGGTATTTACTGAATTGAGGGTCAGGGGAGTGATACCCACGAACTGGTTATCCAGCAGGACATTTGCCCCGGCCGGAGTTGAGGAGACCGAGAGTGCGCCGGTCGAAGATACCGGTGCAGAAGGAACAAGGATCGCGGTCACTTCAGAGACCGTGTTCGGCGAGACCGTGGTCTGGACTGAGTAGGGCGCATAGCCGCTGAGGGTCAATGCCACCGTGCGGGTACCGGTAGCGACATTGTTGATCTTGAGCGAGCCGGAGTAGGGGGTCTGCCCGACCGCGGCACCATCAAGGGTCACTGATGCGCCACCGGGGCTGGATGAGACATAGACCCAGCCAACGGTGCTTGCGGGCATCGGGTTTAAGGTGGCAGATACCGTCCGGGTCCCGCCGGCCGGGACTTCCACGGAAGATTTCCAGTCATAATACCCGGCCTTATCGACCTCGATAATATGGGTGCCGGCAGCTAGGTTGCTGATCGTCATCGGGGTGTGGCCCTTGTACACCGCATCGAGGTAGATGTTGGCATTGGATGGTGTTGAGATCACGTACAGTGACCCGGCATTGTCCAGCGGGGAGAGCGTGCAGAAGACCTGCGACCGGACACCCGATGATACCGTGGTTTTGGTCGAGTAGGTATGGTACCCGTTCTTCTCTGCCGTGATGGTGTACGTCCCCGGCCAGACGTCATTGATGGTCAAGGGGGAAAGACCGCGGTAATCCCCGTTGAAGGATATCTCGGCCCCGGAAGGCTGGGATTCGACATGGATGGACCCGTACTGGACGGGTGTCGGGATGGGGTTGAGGGTCGCATACACGGTCGTGGTCTGTCCCGCCGCAGGCATGACGAGCGAGCCGGAGAAGGTGTTGTAACCGGACTTCTCTACCGTAACCGTGGAGTAGGGCGAACCGGTAGTATAGACCGGAACCGTGAGCGATCCGCCTGCAGTTACGCCTTTGTATTCGCCATCGAATTTCACCGTGGCGCCATCAACATTGCAGCGCACGTCGATCCATCCTTCATCGCCGCCGATTGCCGTGACAACAGGAGCAGCGATCAGGAGAGCAAAAAGCCCAATCAGGATCGGAAAACATCGCATGAGTTGTTCCCTCATGCAGGAAGATGGGAAGTAGTATCTTAAAAAAGGGTGTGGTCAGAAGGTAACTTCCTGGCGAATAAAAATCGCATGGATCTCGCTTCTGCGGTACTCCTTCCCGCGAACAACAAGAGGCCACGTCACGGCGTGCAGGGACCGGCAGGTGAGCGAGGAGAAGAGCAAGCGCACCTCATCGCCGGAAAAATAATGGGTACTGATCCCGGTGCCGCGGAGGAACGTGCCATCTTCCGTGCATTCGCCCTGGCCGCACCGGAAATCCTCGCGGGAGAATGCAGAGAAATGGAGCACACCGCCGGTGCGCAGGACCCGGCAGATTTCAGCAGATGCCGCGTTTCTCCCGCCGTAATTCAGGTGGCCGATAACGTGCCGGGCGATCACGGCATCGCAGGAACCTGCTTTTACCGGGATTTCCCGTGCATCGGCAACGATGATGTGACCCCCCGTAGAGGGGGCGATGGCGGTTTTTGCCGCGATGACCGCAGGCCGGGAGAAATCCAGTGCAATGACTTCGTGACCTTGTGCCAGGAGAGGAAACGCATTCTTCCCGCTGCCGCAGCCCAGTTCGAGAACCCGCGCACCGGGCCGGAGACCTTCGATTTTTGGGGCCGCCCCACCATAGAGCTGGCCCCGCCGCCGGTATGCCACGTCCCACGCGGCCCGGTTATCGGTCATGGTGCACCCAGGATGCCTGGTTCGGGATTGACCTTAATACCACGTACCTGTTGTACCGGCAGGCCTGCACGGCCCTCACGCCATCGTCTGAAAAAATGATCCAGATCACGATCATCAGTCCGGGAAATACTCTGGTTTACCGGGGATATAGAGCGCCGCGGTATACTCCTCGATAAAATCGGCATCGACCAGCAGGTCGATGTAGACCATCCGCCGGGCAACGCGGGTGAGTTCTTCCCGCTTCTCCTGCGAGAGGAGTGCAGCAGTGGCACCCGAGAGCGATCCGTTCCCGGTCGCATGGAACGCTGCCTGCGGAAATTTCGGGAGGATGCCAAAACGTGTCAGCTCCTCGCGGCCGGCGTACTCCCCGAATCCCCCGGCCAGGTAGACATGCCGGATATCCCGTACCGTGAGCCGGTATTTTTTTAACAGGACACCCACCGCACCGCAGGCTGCCGCCTTTGTGTCCATGAGGTAGAGGAGGTCCGGCCGGTTGATGATAATATCACGACCCGTTGCGGTCATCTCCTTTGGAACAAGGACAAATTCCAGCCCGTCGGGCCCCTCGCGGACTCCCGGTCTTCCTTCCACAAACCTGCCGGAGAAATCAAGGATGCCGGCCGCGACCATGGCAGCAGCCGCGTCGATGAGCCCGGACCCGCAGATCCCCCGGCTGGTCGCGTTTTCGATGGTGGTACAGGTGACCGCACAGGATACCGGATCGATTGTTACGTGGTCGACAGCCCCTGCCATCGCCCGCATACCGCAGGTTATTCCCGCTCCCTCGAATGCCGGGCCCGATGCACACGAGACCGAGGCGAGCCACTCGCGGTTCCCGAGGATGACCTCGCCGTTTGTGCCAAGGTCAATCAGGAGCGAAATGTCACCGGACAGGTGCATGCCGCTTGCAACCACATCGCCGACCGCGTCCCCCCCGACAAACCGGCTTACCGCGGGAAGGCAGTACACCCATGCATCCGGGTTGACGTGCAGGCCGGCATCCCGGGCACGAAGCGTGACCGGGGCGCGGGGGACTTCCGTGTTGGCGATCTCGAGCAACGAGGGATCCCGGCCCAGGAAAAGGTACTGCATCACGGTATTTCCGGCAAGGCAGACATCGCAGACAGCATCATTGCTGATATTGGCGCCTGCCACCAGCCGGCTGATGACCTCGTTTGCACTGCGGACCGCAGATTCGCGCAACTGTTCCCTTCCTTCTGATTTTCGTGCCACCCCAATCCGGGTAAGGAGTTCTTCGCCATGGGTGATCTGGAGGTTGAGACCGCTCGCTTCAGAGCAGACCTTTCCCGTACCAAGATCGATAAGGACGCCGGCAACGGTGGTGGTGCCGATATCAAGGGCAATGCCGTAGCAGGAAGACGTTGTATCACCATCCTCGATCCGGACAATGTCTGGGTAACCGGCCGTTGTAGAGACCGTAACCGTCTGCAGCGTTCCCGCATTGACCAGGTGCTCCTGCTGTGTTCTGGTCATCTGCGGGCGGATGCCGGTGTAATTTGCAAGTTTCAGGGACCGGTGACCGGGCAGGGGGATGGCCGGTTCCGCATCGTGCAGGACCAGGTATTTTTTCACCGCCGGGTCGTGATGATGGGGAGGGATGGTATACGACAGCAGGATCCGGGGAGAATCGATCTGGCTCTCGACCGGAATGACAAACTCGCAATCCCCAAAGACCCGTGTCTGGCAGGCACGGCAGTAGTGATGGGCAATCTCATAGGGGGAAAGACCTTTGGTGCTCAGGGGTGAACCTGCATCGCACTTGCCCCGGACATGAATGACCTTGCACTTGTTGCACTCGCCTTTCCCGCCGCAGATGCTCTCAAACTGGATACCGGCCTTCCGTACCGCGTCAAGCACGGTTGTCCCGCGTTCCACCGAAACGATCCGGTTGAGCGGATGGAAAAGAACACTGGCCGGGTCTGTCATTGCGAGATACTCCATGGGTTTTTATTATCAGCCGCAAACAGCAGCGGCGGAAAGAGAAGACATTTTTTTGTGCCCGTATACCCGGGCAGGAGCCTTCCCTAGTGTTCCGTTCGCCAGTGCTCCCGGAGGAACTGGGGGATGCCGGAGGAGTCTTTAGGCCCGACAAGGATCTTCCAGCCGGTCGCCTCTTCCGTCTCGCCGCTCAACCGTGCTGCAAGGCCCGGGATGATGAGCGTAGTATGATCCACGAGGCCGGCAATGGAATAGTCCTTCAGTGCCGTCGCGATGGACTCGGCCGTGAAGATCCGGCCGGCAACTGCGCTCTCGACACTCAGGCCACCGGTATCGGCTACGATGAGATAACAGTCAAGGTTCGCGGCCTTGATGTCCGATTCCACCGTGAAGTAGGTGAGGGCATAGTTGGTGGTTACCAGTACCGGGGAATTTTTATCCGGCCGCCCGAAGGGTTTGACCCCTGCTTCGACGGACACGGGTTTCCGCGGATCCGTGTAGAGGTTGAACCGCCAGATGAGCTGGGGAAGGAGCACCCACCCGTCCAGGCTGTGCATGATGAGGATGTCGGCATAGCGCGACATGAGCATGGAGGCAAGTACCGCTTCTTTCCATTTGAGGACATCTTCCGAGATCTCGTCGCCCGTCCAGACGGCAAGAGGCAGGCCGAGCAGGGGAAACCCGAAGAGCTCATCGAACTGCCGGCATGCCTGCGAGCGGATGTCGGTGAACGTGCTGATCGTTTCAGGAAGCCCGGCACCGGCAAACGTACCGGGGTCGAGGACAAGGTCGTTTACCCCGCAGTCGAGGAGGGTCCGTACAAGGGAGCGGAGGAGTGCCGGATCCCCGGGGGCAGAGACCACCAGCGGCGCACCGGCTTCGAGAGCAAGATCCGCCATCGCGCTCCAGTTGTCCCCGTTGGCAGCATAGATGAGCGGGCGGCTATCCCGGGCTTTCTCAAGACCGGCTTTCATCACCGCAGGATCAAGAGTACAGAGGATGAGCGGCAGGTCGGTTGCACCGGCAACGGAACGGACTGCCGCAGCAAACGCCGCCGGGTCTTTGGTTACCGAACGGATGGCAACTGCGTTGACATTGAGCGTCCTGCCGATGTAATTGTAGGTGAATTGTGCAATGGACCCCACGCGTTGTACGAGTTCATCGGGAGTCATCTGGTCGTGGACATCGATCGCGACAGCCGTCGGGTTATGGTAGGTGAACTCGTGGCGCCAGAGGACGTACTTGCCCCCGATCGTGACGGCGTTTTTGCCGGTGCCGAAGGTTACCGCCCGTACCGGGGGTTCCATGAGCTCTTCCAGCGCTTCGCGGGCACGGGCATATTTTTCGGTAAAGAGCGGGGGGCAGCCGGAAAGGAAAAGCTCGCCATTGACAAGCCGGGTTGCAAACGCCATGCAGTTTGCCTCCTTGCACTCCCCGCAGTTGGTCTTGGGAAGGAGTTTGTACACGTCAATCGGGCTGATCTTCTGGATGCTCTTCCGTGTTGTACCGGACGCGCTCTTCATAGCGGCACCCCCGTCCAGTCAATGGCCGGCGGGACTGCCGATCCGGCCGGCTTTTCGAGCTGCCCGATAATGTCGCGGACCGTAAAGACGGCAGCCGGGTGCATCATCAAAAAGAGGTCGACTCCGGCAAGCAGGAGGGTGACCGCGTTGAGGGTCTCCCAGATGGGGCCACGCAGTTCCCGCGGGCCGTATTTACCGGCCATCTTCATCCATGCCTCGCGTGCAGCCCAGGCATTGGTTGCCGCAGAGATCACCGGGTGGGCGAGTTCGGTATCACCCATCAGGGCGGCATACCGGGCCCGCTCATGGATGGTGAACGAGTATTCAAGACCATAGCCAAGGGCCACCGTTGTCAGGTCCATGATGATCTGTTCCGGCGGGATAAACTCGTAGAGCCGGCGGTTGAGCTCCTTTGCGCTGTTGAGTTCAAGACCCGTAAAGGCAAGGAGAATATGGTCGTTCTCTTTTGCCGCGGTTGCAACGCCCTCGAGGAGCTTTGCCTCTGCCATGTCGAGCGTTACCGAATTGAGGACAAGGCGTTCGCCACGAGCCATCTGTGCGACTTCGGAGAAAACCAAAGAATCCTTCTTCGGGTCGCCACACCCGCCGATTATTAAGGGCACGTCGACTGCCTGCAGGATATCCTCAACGGTCCTGACCGCAGCACTGACCGGGGTATCGCGGAGGAGCGGGTCGGTGCTCATCAGGTGGATGGTGACAACATCGGCCCCGTACTTCTCCACGTTCATCTTTGCCCATTCGGCCGGGTTGTCCAGCACACCGGCAACATGTGCTTTCAGGGCAGACGGGAGCGATACGGGCATGTCAAAGACATCAAGGGCGATGACCGGACTGTGGGGGGGCAGGCGGAGGCGGTCAGCATAGGCCGGCGTGGTTGCCCCGCCGATGGTCACGGTCTTTCCCCGGCTCCCGCCCCCAACTTTTGTGGCGCCAAGCGTCACTTCCCGGATCCTGCCCGGGTATTCGGTAAGGTTCGGGGCATACGTTTCGGGAACAAGCGTTGCCGGGCGGGCACGGGCAGGCGGCGGGCAGGCAGCAGGAGCACCCGACCCTTCCCGTGCGGCATACGAGCAGGAGGGAATAAAGAGGTCGAGGTCGCCGATATTCATGCTGAAGTTCTCGAGTTCTACCTGGTTCACCCCTTTGAGCAGTTCCAGGATCCGGGGAGCAAGGTTCAGGAAGTCCCCGTTGTTCTGCCCGTTGTCAGTGTTTTTCTGCGTCACGGCGTTCACCTCCCGGCTTGTGCGGCGGTCGTACCGGCTGGATGATCACTTTCTCTGCCGTGATCCGTGCATTCTTCAAGATGATCCGAAAGCCTGCGGCGGTAATGGGGATGTCCCCACCCGAGAAGACCTGGACCGGTTGTGCAGTCTCTTCTGTACCGGTATCTTCTTTCCAGCGCTCCACGACCGGGTGGTGGTGGTCGATGAGGAAGGATTTGAGTTCGTCGATGTTCGTGACATCGGCTTCCGTGGCAATGGTGTCATAAACCTCCGCCGGGATAAATTCCTGTAATCGTTCTTTTATCTCCTTTGGCATCCAGACCACGCGGGCATACCCACCGTCAGCATGCAGGAACTGTTTCGAGCGCATGTACTCTATCGAGATCCCATGGAAGCCGTCGATCTGCCTGCCGCCGGCCGTCGAATCGGCCATGGTGGAGAAGGCAAGGCCGTTGACGGTCAGGTCGCGGAAGGCGCGCAGGACGATCCCAAAGCCGTCAACTTCGGGAATGTAAAAGGCGATCCCTTCAAAACACCCGCAGGACGTGTGGGGGTACCCGAAGGCCGAATAGAGGTACACGCGGCTGACCTCCCCCATGGAGCGCTGCTTCGCACTCTCGTTTACCCCGGCATACTCGCCTTTTTCCGCATCAAGGCATTCCCCTTTGCTAATGGCATAGATCGGGCCCTTGGGGTCGATGCCGGCTGCGGCCCGACCATCGAACCAGCTGATAGCCCCGCAGTTGGCATAGCGCTGGGGGGTGATGACACAGACATGCGTGGGAGCAAACGACTGGCAGAGCGCACAGCCATAAAAGGTGTCAACGTCATCGTCCGAGAGCCCCCGTGCCCGGGCATCGCGGGCCTCGTAGGTCTGCATGGCTTCGGCATAGAGGGGTTTTATCTGGTCCGGGTCGGTGATGAACGTGATCTGGATCTTCTCGATGATCGGCAGTTCGTTCCGGAAGAGTTCAAGCATGACCTGCCCGATGAACCGGAGGGAATTGAGCCCCTTGGCATACGCCTTCTTCGAGAGACGGATCCAGATATCATACCGCTGGTTGAGGTGCATGAACCCCTCGATATAGTTACTGTACTCGTGGATGCGGCGCTCGACAACCCCTTCAAGGTCAGGTTCCACCCGGCTGCCGGCAATCTCGACAAGGATCCCGATCGGGTGCGCCTTGCCTTCGGGCATCTGGGGGATATCCGGCCCCTCGATCTCGATTGCACCATCGGCAATCTGGTCGGCCGGCCGCACCCGGACGATCTCGAATTTCTCCGGTATGGAAGGGCCGCCCAGTTCCACCTGCATTTCCTGCTTGCGGACACGCTCGCCTTCATGCACCAGGCCGACTTCAACAGGAATGGATTCGAACATAACCCGCTCAGTCCCCCAGGTTTTCGACAATAGCCCGCAGGCTGGTTGCCCATTCTTTTATCGTGCTGTTCGGGAACGACCAGCTCGCGTTGGGCTGGTATACGCAGTCGAGCGTCATGGTCTTGACCGCCGGGGCAAAATGCTTGAGGCCGGAAAGGATCGTCCACTCCATCGAATAGGGGAGCCCGACAAAGATGGCAAGGTCATACGACTCTTTGCCGTCAAGGCCTTTCCATTTCGGGTCGGTCAGCCGGTTGGCGATATCGACCGCCGGCATGAGTGCTGCCGGGCTGAATCCCCGGGAC
>DANA01000022.1 GCA_002508495.1 Methanoregula sp. UBA276 | reverse complement strand
TTTTTGATCTGTTCGCAAAATTTTATCTGCCAATCAGGTTTGAGCGAGGGTGCTGAATACGTACAAAAAAGATTACGGGATCCTGGCATCTGCTGATTTGGCAAGCGACACGAGCGTTGCATAATCTGTACCGTCCCCGCTCATTTTTAGGACGACAAGATACGACCCTTTCGAGAACAGGATCTCGACCATGGGGTCGTCTCCGGCAGTGCCGGAAAAAGCCCTGCGGTATTCCCCGAACGCCGGTGCGGAGAGTTCCGTGACGCCGGGACCCGCGGATGACCGGTCCTGGGTTTCGGCGAGTGCAATAATATCTTTCATCTGCCCGGCAGGATACACCGTGATAGTCCCGACAATCTCTGTGCCATTCATCAGGGTACCCTGCATGCCGGCATACCGCACGGTCCATCCGCCTTCCCACCCGAGGTTCCGGGCAAAGTCGCCGACTTCTGCACGGGTCTTTGCCCTGCTCTCAGTTAAGGTAAAACCGGGTGGGGCATCACCCGCGGTAAGTGCCAGGGTTTCCAGCGGAGCGGTTTTTGAAGCAGCCTCCTGACCGGCTGGGGACTCAGCCTGCGTGCAGCCGGCTCCAAGGGACATGACCACAACCAGCAGAATGAAGATAAGCGATAGGGATTTCATACCATCTTATCGGGTGAAACGAGGGAAAAGGTTTCCTTCCGGTCCATGCCGTATTTGTGGGCAATGCGAAGATCGGAGCACGTCAAAAAAATCCACCCGGTGATATACCCATAAATACCATGGATGAGAAAAAATCTACTACGGTAAAGTTTCGGAGCTGAGCGGTTTTTGAGCATTTATCCACGGCGGCGGATGCGGCGGGTCCGGGAAAGGAACATCCAGCCACTCCTGCGCGAGTTCACCATATCCAAAAACGATCTCATTGCCCCGCTCTTTGTGGATGAGCTGATCGCGGTGCCAAAACCTATCATGGCAATGCCCGGGCAGTTCCGGTACCCGGTCGAAGGTATCGTTGACGCTGCAATAAATCTCTGGGAACTCGGCATCCGGTCGGTGATTCTCTTCGGCATCCCCCAGCACAAGGACGCGCTGGGTACCTCGGCGTACGACCCGGCCGGGGTTGTCCAGCAGTCCGTCCAGAAGATCAAGGCTGCGATCCCCGAAATGGTCGTAGTCACCGATGTCTGTGCCTGCGAGTATACCGATCACGGGCACTGCGGGATCGTTGGCGAGACCCGGAACGGCCCCGACCTCCTGAATGACCAGTCGCTTGAGCTGATGAACAAGATTGCCATCAGCCATGCCGAGAGCGGTGCCGACATCGTCGCCCCATCCTGCATGCTGGACGGCATGGTCGGTTCAATCCGTTCCGCGCTTGACTTTGAGGGTTTCGAGGAAGTCCTCATCATGTCCTATTCAACCAAGTTTGCCTCCGCGCTATACGGCCCGTTCCGTGAAGCCGCGGATTCTGCCTTCGCGTTTGGCGACCGCACGACCTACCAGATCAACCCGGCCAACAGCCGCGAGGCACTCATGGAGTCCCAGCTCGATGCCGATGAAGGTGCCGATATCCTGATGGTGAAACCTGCCGGGTTCTACCTGGATGTCCTCTCTGATGTTGCGTCCCTTGGTCTGCCCGTTGCGGCATTCCAGGTGAGCGGGGAATATTCCATGATCAAAAGCGCAGCTGCAAACGGCTGGCTTGCCGAGAAGGAGACCATTATGGAGAGCCTGACCTGCATCAAGCGGGCGGGAGCTGACCTTATCATCACGTATTTTGCGGCCGATGTCGCGAGGTGGCTGTAAGTGAAATACAATACCAGCAAAGACCTGTTTGCCGAAGCCGGCACCCTCATGCCCGGTGGCGTGAGCAGTCCGGTCAGGGCCATCAAGCCCTACCCGTTCTACACCGCGTATGCCAGCGGGGCACACCTGACCACGGTTGACGGGGCCGTCCTTGTCGACTGCTGCATGGCGTATGGCCCTCTCATCCTCGGCCACGCCCCCCAGCCGGTAAGGAAAGCCATTACCGAGCAGCTGGACCTTGGCTGGCTCTATGGGACGCCGACCCCGCTCGAACCGGCAATGGCCCGGCTCATCACGCAGGATCACCCGGGCATGGACATGGTCCGGTTCGTCTCAAGTGGATCGGAAGCAACAATGGCTGCGATCCGGGTGGCCCGCGGGTACACGGGGAAGAAGGATATCGTGAAGATCGAGGGCGGGTTCCACGGGGCGCATGATGCCGTGCTCGTCAAGGCAGGCTCGGGTGCAACCACCATGGGTGTCCCGGACTCGGCCGGTGTGCTCTCCGATCTCGTGGCACATACCCGGCAGGTGCCGTTCAACGATACCGATGCGCTCGAAACGCTCCTTGCTTCCGGCCAGGATATTGCAGCACTCATCATCGAGCCGGTGATGGGAAACATCGGCCCGGTCCTCCCCGAGGACAATTACCTGAAGGATGTCCGGGAGATCACCAAAGCCCATGATGTCCTGTTGATCTTCGATGAGGTGATTACCGGTTACCGCCTCGGTATCGGGGGTGCGCAGAAAAAATTCGGTATCCAGCCCGATATCACGACGCTGGGCAAGATCATCGGCGGGGGCCTGCCCATCGGTGCATTCGGCGGCCGGCGGGAGATCATGGAATGGGTCGCGCCCAAGGGGCCGGTGTACCAGGCCGGCACCTTCTCGGGCAACCCGCTCTCCCTCACGGCAGGTATCGCCACCCTCCAGTACCTCCATGACCACGGGGAGATCTATCATAACCTTGACGAGAAGACCCGGGCCATGGAGGAATCGATCGGCAACCGGGCCGGGGGCACGTTTGTCCGGATCGGCTCGATGTTCAAGTACTTCTTCCGGCCTCTTGTCCCGAAGAACTACCGCGAGGTAAAAGAGTGCGACACGAAAGCGTTCTCGACATTCTGGGAGAAGATGGCATCATCCAAGGTCTTCTTACCCCCGTCGCAGTTCGAGACCAACTTCCTCTCGGCAGCGCATACTGATGACGATCTCGCCACTATCGTACAGGCGTACATCCAATGCCGGTGAGGATCGGGACGCGGGGCAGCAGGCTTGCCCTTGCCCAGACACGGACCGTTGTTGCGAAACTTGCCGATCTCGGCATCGAGGCAACCACCGAGATCATTGCAACGCAGGGAGACACAACAACGCAGGTGCCCCTCCACGAGATCGGCGGGCAGGGGGTATTTGTCCGGGCACTGGACGATGCGATCCTTGCCGGAAGTATTGACTGTGCGGTCCATAGTATGAAAGACATCCCGGCCCACCGCCCGCACGGGCTGGTCACGGCAGCGATACTGGAACGGGACTCGCCTGCCGACTTTATCGCGTACCATGATTCGATCGATGCGATCGCGGTGCTTGGAACCTCCAGCACGCGGCGCCGGGCCCAGTTCCTCCGGCACGACCCCGATCTGATCGTCAAAGACCTGCGGGGCAATGTCGATACCCGTCTCCGAAAACTTGCCGAGCGGGACTATGATGCTATCCTGCTCGCGGAAGCCGGTCTCCAGCGGCTCGGCCTCACCATCAAAGGCGACCGCCTCAACCCGGCCCGCTTCGTCCCTTCACCCAACCAGGGAACCATCGCGGTAGTCTCCCGTGCGGACCCCTCCCTGCAGGAAGTCCTGTCGGCACTCGACCATGGAAAGACCCGTGCCGATGTGATGGCGGAGCGGGCGGTGATGGAGGAGCTGGGCGGGGGGTGCTTCACGCCGCTGGGAATTTTCTGCAAAGACTGCCACCTGATAGCTGAAGTGCTCTCGCTTGACGGGCAGCGCACCGAGCGGATCGAAGCAGAGGTGCAGTCTGCAAGCGAAGCCCGCAACCAGGGACGGATCCTGCGGGAGCGGGCGCAGGACCTTATTGATGACGCATACACGAGGCTCGGGATCACGCATGGCGGGTAAAGTATACCTGGTAGGCTCCGGTCCGGGGAGCGAAGGGCTGCTGACGCAGCGCGGGCGCTCGGTTATCGACCGGGCTGATGTTGTCCTTTACGACCAGTTGCCGGGGGAAGAGATCCTCGCAACCATACCAAAAACCGCAGAGAAGATCGACTGCGGCAAGTACGGGGGCCGGCACACCCTCGAACAGGACGAGATTGAGGCCCTGATGGTTGACCGGGCACAGAAAGGCAAGACGGTTGTCCGGCTCAAGGGAGGCGACCCGTTCATGTTCGGGCGGGGTGGCGAGGAGCTGGAAACAGTGCGGGCTGCGGGTATCCCGGTCGAGATGGTACCGGGGATCTCGAGTGCCCTTGCCGTCCCGGCGTCGATGGGCATTCCGCTCACGCACCGGAAGTTCGCGTCGCAGGTGACCATCCTGACCGGCAACGAGGACCCGACCAAACCGGAGCCGGCCCTTGACTGGAAACTGCTCGCCCAGCTCCGTGGCACGATCGTCATCCTTATGGGCGTGGCCAACCTTCCAAAAATTGCCCGGGCGCTCATCGGAAACGGCAAACCGGCAACAACACCGGTCGCGGTCATCGAGCGCGGCCTGCGCAGGGACCGGCGGATCACCACTGGTACCCTTGCCGATATCGCGACCAAAACAAAAGAAGCAGGTGTCAAACCGCCGGCGGTTATCGTCATCGGTGACGTGGTGAGCCTGCATGAGCCGGACCTTATGGATCTGGTCCCGTTCGAGGAGTAGTGTATGATCGAGGTTATTGATAAGATCGAGAAAGGTATCTACGCAGTGCTGATGATCATGCTCGTGGTCGTACTGGCAGCTGCCCTTGCTGACCTTGGGTTTATTCTTTTCCATACCCTGTTTTTAACGTCCCCGTGGATGCTTGAGTCGCACGAGATGATTGTGGTGCTCGGGGCATTCCTGCTGGTGCTCATCGGTGTTGAACTGCTCGACACCATCAAGGCGTATTTCCGGGAGAATGCAATCCATGTCGAGATCGTGGTGCTCCTTGCCGTCATCGCGGTTGCCCGGAAAGTTATCCTGCTCGATCCAACCGGGATGACCGGTTTCGAGTACGGGTTCGAGCTGATGGGGACCGGTGTCATTATTGTCGGGCTCTCTGCCGGCTACTATCTCATAAAGAAAGCCGGTATCTCGATCGGGCCCGAAGGGCTCAAGCGCAATGGGCAGGAATAAGGAAAAAGCCCGGCACATTCAGATACGTTTTTTTTTCAAACCATGGCACAGGTTTTTTTTTGCTCAGTAGAATGGATTGAAGCGTTGATGGTGGTAAACTGCATCCATACCGCCATTAAGATGCCTGCCGCCGCTCCCGTTTGAGCGCCGTTGCAGGGCATCAATTTCTCAATAAAAACAATCCTTTGTCAGAAGACCCCTATTGGTAAGTGGGGGCATCCCTTGTCCATGATCTTCCTTCGGGGGCGGGTTGGCGCAAGAGGAGAAGGATATGGGGGGGATTTTCCCCAGAGCTTTATATTTTCATCCCGCGGGCTTGCTCTTTTATATCTCCTCTTCTCGCATTTTAGAGTATATGACCCCCGCCTGTACCCTTACAGCATTTGTCCTCATGGTAAAGGATATGGAAAGATCGCGAAGATTCTACGAGACCGTTCTCAGCCAGGAAGTTGCCATGGATCTTGGCGTCAATGTCGGCTATACAAGCGGTCTTGCGCTCTGGCAGCAGGATTATGCCCTGAACGTGATCCACGGGAAAAAGACAGAACCAAAGAGCGGCAACATGATTGAGGTCTATTTTGAGTCAGCGGATATTGACGAGATGTATTCCGCCGTCCGGTCCTATGGGTCGGAGTTCGTTCACGAGATCCGCGAACAGCCCTGGGGCCAGCGGGTGTTCCGGTTTTTTGACCCGGATAACTTCATCATTGAGATTGGTGAGCCAGTAGATGCGCTTGTCCGCCGCCTGAGCCGGGAAGGTATGGGGATCACGGAAATCGTGAAAAAGACCACGATGCCCGAAGATGTCGTGCGAGCCATTCTTGGGTGACTTTTTTTTATCGCATCCGGGATTGATGGGGGAAATCCCGAACTTTTGGGCCATGCCCTGACGAGTATTCCCCCGCAGTCCTCAGTATTGCGCGTCTTCAGATCGAAGGCCCCATGGGTGGGGGAGGATTATCCTGTCAGCTCTATGGAGCATCTTTATCCTGACGTAAGGTCTGCCCTGTTCACTCCCTGCATCCTCGGGAAGTCATGGACACCGGGTAGTTGGTGATGATAAGTTCGTTGATGCTCCCGCGCCCTGCGCCGTTGCAGTTGATCCTGCGTCGTGCAGGCACCCGCTGGATAGCGTAACCGGCATACAGCTCATCAAAGAACGAATCGGTGGGATCCACGTTGCGCGGATCGGAATTACTCAGCATGACTTTTGCGCCTTTTTTGTCAAGATTCCGGAAAAACTCTGCAAGGCGTACCTGGTCGTCATCGGAAAAACCGCCTGCAGAATAGGAGGTGAACGATGAGGACCTGTTCAACGGCCGGTAGGGAGGGTCAAGGTAGACAAAGCTTGCATCATCGGCATAGTTTCCGCAGGCTGAAAAATCGTCATGGAGGATCTTTGTATGCTGGAGCGTGGCTGCCGCATTCCGGAGTTTTTGTTCATTGAGAATATCCGGCTCCTTGTACTTGCCGAACGGGACATTGAACTCCCCGGTACGGTTGACCCGGAAAAGGCCGTTGAAGCAGGTGCGGTTTAAAAAAATCACCTGCGCCGCCCGTTGTATCCACCCGGACTGGAAGGTCCGGAAATCTGTAGCAGGCAGGGCCTTGTTGAATGCGTCGCGGACGGAATAGTAAAAAATT
>DANA01000128.1 GCA_002508495.1 Methanoregula sp. UBA276 | reverse complement strand
CCGGTCCCGCTTCAGTCACGGGGATTCCCGCTCGTACCGCTTCGATGACAGCAGGATCAAAGGGTATTTTGGAAATAACCGGGATCTTCTCATCCTGGCACCATGATTCGATCTCCCCGGTGAGGGACAGGTCAAGGTCGTAGCGGTTCACCACGACATATATTTTCGGCCTGAACTGCCGGCAGACATCCACGACGCGCTTAAGGTCATGCAGCCCTGAAACACTCGGTTCGGTAACAACGAGCACAGCACCGACACCGCTGATCGCAGAAATGAGTGGGCAGCCGGTCCCGGGCGGACCATCAATAAGGAGGAGATCCGACTGTCCGTCGCGTTCAAGCGCGGTTTTCTTCACGGCATGGACGAGGAGCCCGGAATTGCCTGCGCCCGGTACCAGGCAGGCATGGACGAGATGGCCCCGTTGGGTTTGCGAGTACTTGATCTCCCCGGTCTGGCGCGGCTGCATGCTGACGGCATCGGCAGGACAGACCACCGTGCATACTGCACACCCCTCGCAGCGAACCGGATTGATCCGGTATGCATCGCTGTCCCGCTCAACAGCATCGAACCGGCAGTACTCTTCGCACGCTCCACACTGCACGCAGAGCGCCGGGTCGATAACCGCAGCCTTCATGCCCATGAACGGGTCCGTCTGTATCGGGGTGGGACTGGTAAGAAGCTCGAGGTTTGCCGCATCCACGTCGCAGTCCGCAAGAACCATGGATCCGTTCAGCAAACAGGAGAGCGCAGCGGTAATCATCGTCTTACCCGTGCCGCCTTTCCCGCTGATAACCGCCAGACGGATCATCGCTCAACCCCGGCAAGTGCCTGGCATTTGACATACAGCGCGCAGAAGTCCTTCTGCCATTCCGGGCGGGCACGGCACAGGAGGTTGCCCCGGTTCTGGATCGCGGCAATTTCACGGCTGAAGGGAATGGTCATCATGACGTCGAGGTCGCGTTCAGCGCAGAACTGCAGGGTCTCGTCATCCTTCCCGTCACTCCGGTTGATGACAACCCCGGCCGGAATCCCCAGCCGTGCAGTAACGTCAACGGCAAGTTTGAGGTCGTGCAACCCGAAGGGGGTCGATTCGGTGACCAGGATGCAGGCATCACACCCCTCCAGCGCCTCGACAACCGGGCACGAGGTGCCGGGTGCTGTATCGATGATGATAAGGGGATCCTGCCATGCCTCCTTCTTCACTTCCCTGATGATCGGCACCGCGAGCGGGACTCCCGCATCCAGTGTCCCGGTGATAAGTTTTATCCCGCGCAGCGGGGCAGAGGCCGAGAGCGTTCCGATCCGTTTTGGCTCTTCGTGGATTGCCCGTTTGGGGCAGACCAGCGTGCACCCCCCACAGGAGTGGCAGAGCTCGGGGAAGAAGAGGACGCGATCAGGCAGGACGGTAAGCGCACCATACTGGCAGAATTTCCCGCACTCCCCGCAACGGTCGCAGAGCGACTCATCGATTGACGGTACCGGCACGGTGACCTCACGTGTCGTTGCCGTTGCCGGAAAGAAGAGGTGGAGGTTGGGTTCCTCGACATCGCAGTCAACCAGGGTTACGTCCCCGCTCGCTGCAAGGGCAAACGCGAGATTTGCAGCAACCATACTTTTCCCCGTGCCCCCTTTCCCGCTCGCCACTGCGATTTTCACGCCAGAATCCTCCGTTTTTTGCCTGTCCTGCTTTTTTGCCCCGGAAGTTATGCGGAACGCTGGAGGGTGTTGTTTTTAAACGCTTCAAATGCTTCCCTGACCGGCATGCCCGGGCGACAGGTGTACTGGGTGACGCCGGCAGCGTCAAGGACGGCCTTTGCGTTCCCGCCCAGCATCCCGCTGACGAGCGCTCCTGCCTTGTTGTCTATGACCAGTTGGGCAGCTTTTGGGCCAACGCCCCCGGCACCCGCGGCATAGGGATTAGAAATTGCCACAAATGATCCCGTCTCGGTGTCCATAATGATAAAATACGGTGCTCTCCCGAACCGTTCCTCGACACCGGCATCGGGGGTCGCGCCTTGTGATGTGATACAGACCTTCATGGTTTTGTCGTCTCCTTTTTATTACTCATATGCGCATAAATCATATAAACCATCCCACCCTACACCAACAGCAGGAAATGGGTGTAACAACAGATCATTCGCGCATATCCTGATTTACCCTGGGTTGTGGAATGTATTGAAAATTTCCGGAGAATTTCATGAGGAACAAATCTATCCTTGAAGAACTGATTGCGACTCTCCCAAAGGAGCCGGTACCCGCCCGATCGGTTGTTATCGGTGCTCACTGGACCGCGGTTTGCAGCCGGTCATGTGGTCTTGCGACAACCGTCCAGAGCGATAAACCGCACGACCATGAGACATTCGTGCGCGATGCCGGGCACCTGCACGAGAAGACCGCACAGGAGCTTGCAGAATACGCACTCTCTGACAATACGCTTGAAGCCGGAGTCGGCATCGCGGCGATCAACTCCCTCCTCAATGTCGATGAGCGGGATGCAGTCGAGATCAATGCATCTGAAGTGCTGATGACGCGGGGGGCAGGCAAAGACGTGGCCCTTGTGGGGCATTTTCCCTTCATCCCCCGCCTCCGCATGGCAACGAGGAACCTCTGGGTTATTGAGCAGCACCCGGCGAGCGATGAGCATCCGGCCGTTTCGGCACGGGAGTTCATCCCCCGTGCAGACGTGGTTGCCCTGACCGGAAGTGCGCTCATCAATCATACGCTCGATGACCTTCTTGCGCTCTGCCGGCCCGATGCGCTCGTCCTTGTCCTTGGCCCCACCACCCCGTTATCTCCCGTGCTCTTCCGGCACGGTGCCGGCATCATCGCCGGTTCCCGGATCGTCGATGAAACAGCCGTGCTGCAGGCCATCAGCCAGGGTGCAAATTTCCGGCAGGTTACCGGTGTGCGCCTCCTTGCATTTACCCGGCCCGGGCCATAGGCCCCTCTTTATTTTTCCTGTGCTACCCTGCATGAAACCAGATCCGGGAGCAAAGGCGAACATTTATAGTATTCCCCCATGACTGTAGATCTATCATGGCCACAAAAGAGATATTCCACGGGGTACCAGGCATCCTGCGCCCGTTCAAGGAGTTCATCGAGAGCAAAGGACTCAAAAAAGGCGACCAGATCGTCTATTACGGTGTCCCGGGCACCTGCACGCCGTTTGTCGAACTGCTCGGGTTTGCCCTCCGCTCGCTTGAGCTGGAACAGGTTTTCGTCCCGTTCGTTGACGAGAGCAAGGCAAAGAAGCTCATCAATGTCGAGCATGTCGGGATGCAGGCAGCAGCCGGGGGTGTCACCCTGAACCCAAAAGCCCTGATTGTTATGGGCGGACTCTCCATGCCCAATATTCCGGTCACGGCAGAGCAGACCAAAGCGATCATCGACCGGCATACAGGAGCAGCAGTCATTGGGGTCTGCTTCATGCGCATGTTTGAGAAAGCTGGCTGGCTTGAAACGATAACCTTCGACTGCCTGATCGATGCGAACATCGATCCGGTTGAAGTTTTTCGGTGACCGGTAATACCTTCATTTTCCCTGCGATGGATATCAGGTTCTGTGTTAATTACCGGGGAAATGCCCTGCCCCCCACAAACCGGTTCTGCCGCACATGCCCCCACGCAAAGGAGGCGTGCGACCCCCTCTGGACTCTCGTTGTTGCCCTGTCGCAGTCGGGCGGGGGGGAAGCGGTACGGTTGCCCGGCACCCGTGCGGTGATGTATCCCAATTCCCGTACATGGGATATTGTTCACCTCAAAATCAACACGCGATGGGGACTTCCGAAAGAAGATTTTCTCCACTTCATTGCAACAGGTTCTGCGCAGATGGGCAGGAAAGGCGAGCGGCTGGATACGCGTGCATCCCCCAGCATGACGCGGCAGGAGCCGTATGTCCAGTCGATTGTTACGGCACTGGGGGGAGACGCGGTTCCGGAGATACAGGCGGTCCGGAAGGTGCAGGGGAACCTCCGGTAGTCCTGCGTTCCTTTTGTCCCGCCGTTGAACCAGTATCCTCTTCTTCTTTTCCGTGAAATGTACCTGCGACAGGTTCATGGATGCAGTCCGGGCAACGGGCCTTACGAAAAAATTCGGCACCTTTTCTGCTGTTGACAATGTCAGCATCACGATACCGGAGGGCAGCATTTTCGGTTTTCTCGGCCCGAATGGCGCGGGCAAGACGACCACGATCCGGATGCTGACCGGTGTCCTTGTTCCCGACGCCGGATCGGTGCGGATCTTTGGTATTGATGTCCATGATGACCCGATCGCTGCCAAGCTGAAGATGGGCGTCATCCCCGAGAACGGGACCGTGTACAGCGACCTTTCGGCCCTACAGAACATCCTTCTGACGGCGAAGTTCTTTGGAATGGAACGAGTTACACGGGAAGAGCGGGCTTGCGAGATTCTCGAACGGCTCGGTCTTTCGGACCGGCAGGACGACCTTGTCCGGACCTTCTCAAAAGGCATGCGCCAGAGGGTCAGTATCGCGTGTGCGATCATCCATGCACCCCCGCTCCTCATCCTCGATGAGCCGACTACCGGGCTTGACGTCTACAGCCGGCGGCTGGTCATCGATACCGTCCGTCGCATGAACCGGGAGGGCAGCACGGTTCTCCTTACCACGCACAATATCGAGGAGGCAAACGCGCTCTGCTCCCGGATCAGTGTCATCAACCATGGAACGATTGTGGCAACGGAGAGCCCGGAAAAGCTGAAAAAGACCTTCGATACCTCGCGGTACGTGGAGATCTCGTTCAACCGCGAGGTGGATGCGCCACTCTTCTCTGCATCCTGCATACCGAATGCAGAGCCTTATGGAGACAAGTGGCGGGTATACACCGACGACCCCGACCGCACGGTCAAGTCCCTTGTCACCCTTGCAGATCGCGAAGGGCTCTCAATCGTCTCGATTGCGACCTCAAATCCCTCGCTTGAAGAGGCTTTTGTTACCCTGACCGCAGGAGCATAACCCATGGACTGGCACCTGCTCACAAAAAGCATCCTGGTTACCACCGAGAAGAACATGCGCATCTATTACTTCAAGGGCCCGGTGGTGGTCTTCGGCCTCCTCTTCCCCCTCATCATGTTCCTGACCTTCTTCATTGGCAGGGACCTCGATCTTATCCTCTTCTTCCCGGGATTCCTCGCGATGATGCTCTTTTTTACCGCATCCTCGGTTGGGCCGCTCATCACGCCGTGGGAGAAGCGGGAGAAGACGTACGAGCGGCTCCTCTCGCTGCCGGTCATCCTCGAGAGCATTGTTATCGGCGACATTTTAGCCGGTGCAATCTTCGGCGCCGGTATCAGTATCATCGTCTTTGCAGCATGCAGCCTGGTTCTCCCGCTTTCGGTAACCAGTCTGCCGCTCCTCGTGCTCGCGTTCATCCTCGGGTCGGTGACCTTTGCCGCACTCGGGACACTCCTCGCGTCCCCCACAACTGACAACCCGTCAAATATCATGATGCTCTCAAGCCTTGTCCGGCTCCCGCTCATGTTCATCTCCGGCATCTTCATCCCCCTCTCCCAGCTGACCGGATGGTTCTTTATCTTCACCTCTATCTCCCCGCTCACGTATCTTGTCGACCTGTTCCACGCGGCCCTGAACGGCGATGCCGTCTACCCGCCATGGGTTGACATCCTGGTGTTGATCGGGGTAACCTTGGTGTTCGTCTGGTCAGCCAAGGTCATCCAGCGCCGGAACCTGGTGAAAGGAATATGAGGGCTGCGGGCATGGAGCTCGGGGTCGTCACCCGAAGGCAAACGCCTTTATAGTTAATGTGCTTAACAAAATATGGCGCAGGGATCGCCAATGGCGGAGGTATGATGAAAGGAAAACGGGACCTTTTAAAAATAGCGGAAGTATGGATCCGCATCCTCAACAAGATGGTCGCCGATGAGAAGGTTCCCAAGGACTTCGGGTCCGGTGACCTGCTCCATTGCTCGGAGATCCACACTATCATGGCAATCGGGAAAAATTCGGGGATCAACCTGACCAGCCTCTCCCGCCTGCTGGGGATATCCCGGAGCGCCATATCCCAGATGACGAACCGGCTCCAGAAAAAGGGTCTCGTGGAGAAACACCGCGACCCGGACAATGACAAGGAGATCCTCCTTTGCCTCTCACCCAAAGGGACGATTGCCTTTCTCGGCCATGAGCAGCACCATGCAAAGATCTATGCACGCATGCACCGGAACCTTGGCGATCTTTCCGATGAAGAATTTACCCTGATCATCAGGTTCCTGTCGGCGATGGAAGAGACCATTGACGGGGCGGATCACGGGCCGGAATAATTTTTTTGTACCATCAAATTGTTAAACAACTTAACAAAAAATGTGAAAGAATGAACATGACACCCCCTCACACGAAAAAAGGGAGCACCCTATGAAAAATCGTATCGGATTTGTTGCGAAAGGAAAATTTTTGATCCCGGCATTCGTTGCCGGCTGGTCATTCCTGGCAGGAAATGAGAATATCTTCCCGACGGCTCTTGTGATGACCCTGGTATGCCTTCTCCTCCTTATCGATGGCTCTTCCCGGGGAACGGACCGGGGGCTAATAAGCCCGCTTGGGGCAGCCGGGCGCTCTGCGCTGGTCGCGTTCTC
This sequence comes from Methanoregula sp. UBA276, assembly GCA_002508495.1. Classification (GTDB taxonomy): domain Archaea; phylum Halobacteriota; class Methanomicrobia; order Methanomicrobiales; family Methanospirillaceae; genus Methanoregula. Next base: position 2,936 of record DANA01000128.1, on the reverse strand, counting down.
GGTCCCTGTAGCTATTTCAAGCCTTGCAGTACCGGTATTTCTGCCGGCATTTGTCGGGGACTTTTTGCCGGTAACGACCCGGGATCTCCACGGGTTTGCGTACATGACAGCGTTATTACTCGTCATTTGTCTGGTATGCATCGTCTACTTCCGTCTCGTTCATCCTGTACGGCAGGCACCGGCGGAATGCGTTCTGCCGGGCAGGAGGGCCTGATAATGGCAACCGAATCTGTTCCTGCCCGCGATGCCATGAATCCTGTTCCCGCACCGGATACTGTTCCGGAAAAACAGGTCTGCTGGTATTCGTTCTGGCACATCCTGATGCTCGACAACCCGTTCAGGAGGATCCTGCAGAACCCGGAGAAGATCCTGCATGGCCATATACGGCCCGGGATGACCGTCATTGACATCGGCTGCGGGCCGGGGGATTTTACCCGGGTTATGGCAGCGATGGCCGGCAGGAGCGGGAGCGTGATCGCCATCGACCTTCAGGACGCGATGCTGCGGCACGCACAGAAGAAGTGCGCCGGAGGAACGGGAGGGGCTCCGATCACGTGGCACCGGTGCCAGCCGGACTCGATAGGCATCACCACTGCATCTGACTTTGCCCTCTCCTTCTACATGGTGCATGAAGTTCCGGACCATGACCGGTTTTTCGGGGAGGTTTTTCGGTGCCTTAAACAAGGCGGGAGATACCTTATCGTGGAACCGGTCTTTCATGTAGAGGAATCTGCATTTGCCCAGATGCTGGAATCGGCACAACGGGCAGGTTTTGTCGTCAGGGAACACCCCCCGTTGCGCCTGAGCCGGGCAGTGCTTCTCGAAAAATCCTGACCTTCCCACGATTTTTCCTGTTGGATCCTTCGGAATTGCCCTCCTCACCGGTAGCGGAAGAGGAGCTCGGTAACCTGCTGGATCTCTCTCCCCTGCTGCTTTATTGCTGTCACGTACGTATTGAAGACCTGATCAGTGGTCACGTGCAGACCCGGCTTGAACATATCCGCATGGAGTGTCAGGTCGAAACACCGGGCTTCCGCTTCGGTCATGCCCAGTGGCCGGTACTCGCCCGTGTGCGGGGCAAAGACCGGATTTTCTTCCCGGTCTGTTTTCAGGACCAGTGATGCGAGCGGTGTCGAGGGTATCGGCTCGGCAATGCTGATGAAAACATCGTCAAGCGCCTGCTCTGCAATGAACTCTTTTGACTGCTCGTAGTCTTCGGGCGTCTCGGTAGGGTAACCGACAATGAAACTCCCTGCCACATGGAGGCCGTGCTCGCGGCACTGTGCAATCGCATCCCTGACCTGCTGTACCTTCACGCCCTTTCCCATCTGGTGAAGGATGGAATCGCTGCCGGATTCGATCCCGAAAAAGACCCAGCCGATGGTATAGTTCCGGATCGCCTCAAGAATTTCATCGTTGATGCAGTCCACGCGGATGTCGGGAGACGAGACATTGCGGCTCCCCATCACGTCAGCGAGGGATGCGAGCAGTTCTACAAATGATGCCGTGTTGACCTTCCCGTCCCGGGCTTTGTACAGGGATCCCGTCCCCCCGCTGACGGAGAGGCGTGTTGCCCCGGCTGCCCTGAATGCCTTCACCTCTTCGATGATCGCCGGTATCTCCCGGCTCCGGATTGCATGGCCGAAGAACCGTGGCACCTGGCAGAACGTGCATGCCCCCGAGCATCCCCGGTGCGTCTCAATGTAGGCGTTTGCGCCCCGGACACTCTGGGTGCCGATATCCCGGGGGATATACGGCAGCGGGTGTTCGATGGATGGCAGCGGGGTTGGGGGCCTGACGGTGAAGGATTTCCCGTCCCTGAATGCGATGCCATTTGTCTTTCCGGTGATCCCGTTCCGTGCAAGGGATACTACGGTTTCCTCCCCCTCCCCGAGGATAACGGCATCGCAGTCCAGCTCCCCAAGGACAATTTCGGGGTATGCTGAAACCGGGCCGCCCACGTAGACCGTGCCCCCGTTTTTCCGGTGTTGGCTGACAAAGGAGCGGATCGCCGGGTCAATGAGATGGAGGGTGGAGTACAGGCTTAAAAAAACGGTATCTTTTGATCCGGCTTTCAGTTCCTTGTGGAGAGTGACTCCTGATCCGTTTGCCCTCAGTACACCTGCGATGAGCATCGCGCCATACGTGTATATGCCGGGGGAGATGACCGTGAGGTGCATGGTTTCCTATCAACACTATTGGGTTATCCATGGTATAGAAAATACCGCTCGGCAACGGGAGAAAAAAAGGAAAGAATCAGAGATTTGTCCGCTGCCGGTTCCGGAGTTCTTTTGGCGTGCTGTTCCATGCTGCGATATCGTCAAGGTGCTGGTTGTCAACCCATCCGCTCTGCACGTCTTCGCGGTGGTCGAACTTCCTGACATAGGGCTTGACATCAATCAGGGGCGTTCCGTCAAGGATATCCATCCCTTCCACTTCGAGGATATTTCCCTGCACTTTTAAGAGTTTGACAATCGAGAGCCCCAGCGGGTTGGGCCGGTTGAAGTGACGGATGGCAAAGATGCCCCGGTCCTTCTCCCCGTCAAGGAATGGTTTTTGCAGGAGGCAGACGCCGGTTGCCCGGTCAAAGCAGTACAACAGGAAGAGGTAGGTGAACGATTCGATGTCCCGCAGCCCGTCGGTAAATTCCGGGAAGATCTCGACATATCCGACAGAGGGATTGAAGACGCTCTGGATCGGGGTATTTTCATGTTCATGGTGATCGGAGTGGATGACACCTACCGGATGAAAAACAATCTCCTTATTGTGCCAGCACGCTGCATGCTTGTTGTCCATACTATCTGTTGGCACTCATAATCATTATAGGTTTATTTCAGGGTATTCGTCAATGCTGACCAATTAACGTGCAGAAAAATTTGGAGCATCCGGTCTTTTCTCACGCGGGGGCACAGGTCACCCCCCCACCAGTTGTCTTC
>DANA01000062.1 GCA_002508495.1 Methanoregula sp. UBA276 | reverse complement strand
TGCAAGGGCCTGCATGCTCGCGACCCGTATCCGCTCGTGGGCGTCCTGCCGGCCCATCCCCCTCTTGGTCAGCTCGATCATCACGGACTCGGCCATGTTGATGCCGTGGAGGAACGCTAAGTTCCGGCGGATGGCGGCCGGGTTGATGACAAGGCCTTCGACAACCGTTGCCATGAGCCGGAGGCAGTGGTCGGTGAGGATCGAGGATTCGGGGAAGAGCACCCGTTCGCAGGAGGAGTTGGTTAAGTCCCGCTCGTCCCAGAGCGTGTTGTTCTGGAGCGCGGGCTCGACTGCCGAGCGGATGATGCGGGCAAGGCCGCAGACCTGCTCGCTCTTGATCGGGTTCCGCTTGTGCGGCATGGTTGATGAGCCCACCTGGTTTGCGCCGAAGGCTTCCTCGACCTCGCCAATCTCGGTGCGCTGGAGGCTGCGGATCGCAACGCCGATCTTGTCGAGCGTTGTTGCAACCCCGGCGCAGAACATGAAGTACTCGGCATACCGGTCCCGGGCAATGACCTGGTTCGAGACGTCCACCGACCCGATGCCGAGAATCTCCATCATGGATGCCTGTACTTCCATCCCCGTTGGCCCGAGCGCTGCCTGCGTTCCCACCGCACCGGTCATCTGCCCGACCACGACGCGGGGGCGCAGCTGGCCGAGCCGTTCGATGTGCCGGCCGACTTCGCTTGCCCAGATGGCGAAGCGGAGGCCGTAGGTTGTCGGGACGCCGTGCTGGCCATGAGTCCGCCCGATGCAGACGAGCGTCTTGTTCTCGTCCGCCCGTTTCAGGAGGACACCAAGAAGCCTGCGGAGTTTGGTGTCGATGAGGTCGAGGCTTTCGTTGAGCTGGAGCGCGGTTGCGGTGTCAAGGATATCGTTGCTGGTTGCCCCGTAGTGCACCCAGCGGCCGGCATCGCCCGATACTTCGGCAATGGATTTCACGATTGCCATCATGTCGTGGCTGATCTCGGCCTCGATCTCCTTTGCCCGTTCGAGCGAGGCATGGTGAGCTGTTTTGCTGATCTCGCCTGCCGCCGCAGGAGGGATCATGCCGTGCCGGGCTTCGGCCTGTGCCAGCGCGACCTCGGCTTTCACGATGCAGGTGAACCGGTTCTTCTCGCTCCAGACGGCACGCATCTCGCTTGTGCCGTAGCGCTCCTCGATGGGGTGGACTGCCATGGAGAGAAATGGGATGTACAGGAATATAAGAGAATTTGAAAAACGGCGGGCTAGAGGATACCGTATTTTTTATGGGCCTGTTCAATCGTCAGGATCTCGGTGATATATACAGTTTTTTCTTTGATCTGATAGAATGCGGTGAAACTGCGACCGATATGGATGCGGTAGACTTTTTCATCCGGTCTTCCTTTTGGCGATTTTATTAATTCCCTGTCCCCACCTTTACCGGGATAAGGCTCATCGATGAGTGTTGCGAGCCGGGCCCGGACAATACGCCTGCTCTTGTCATCAAGACCATTGAGGAAATCCGCGGATTTTCGTTGAATGGCGATTTCGTACCTCACGCCTTAATCTCCGAAAGCGGGACGAAATCATCTTCTTCCATGATCCGGTGTGTCTCATCGTACAGCCGTCGGCAGTTCTCTTCCCGCACCAGATCTTTTATCACGTCATCGAAGGTCTGGCCGGGTCTGCGCAGCCCGTGGACAGCTTCCCAGGTACTCGGGCAGACCGGGATTCTTTTTGTTGCGCATTCCTGCTGGGCCATAGACAACAGGTAAGCATTGTAAGTATTTACTTCTTTACAATCCTGCACAAAATTGGCAAACACGGACATGATGCAACCAGACCTGCAATGAGAAACGTGGGGCCTTTCACGCTGGGTGGGACGAATCTTGCGTGTACCGTAACGCTTCTCGATGGGGTGGACTGCCATGGAAGAGAAACAAGATATACAGGAATATTAGGGGTAAGGGAATTATGCGCCTTGCGTGAGAATTCTCTCCAATTCCTGTTTCAGCGGCGGGATATCCGATTGGACAACGGCCCGGATCTCATTTGGATTGATGGCAAAATAGTGATGGACGAGAATATTGCGGAACCTGCTAATCTTGCCCCACGGGATTTGGGAATATTTCCGCTGCGACTCTTCCGACACACCCCGGGCAGATTCTCCGAGTATCTGGAGATGATGAACCCCTCATACCTGGACCAGTTCATCGCTTGAGAAAAACCTGTTTGCTTCTCAAAGAATATTTTTCAATATTCCGGATTGCTTCTGCCATATCCTGGAGCCTCAGGCGATCGTCTCTCATAGGGGAACCGCTTCCGTGACAACCCGCGTCCGGATCGGTTCGCGCAACAGCGGAACCGTGCAGACATCGACCGGCCTTCCTAAGAGTTTTTCAAGATCGTAGGCAAACCCGCCGAGATCGAAGAGTGTCCTTCCCGGCTCCAGTTCAACAAGAAAATCAATATCGCTCCTCTCATCGGCTGCATGACGGGCAACCGATCCAAAGATCCGGATATGGGAAGCACCGTACTTGCCTGCAATACGGTTGATCTCCTCCCGTTTTTCATGGATTATCTGATAAACATCCGGTCCAGCCATATTCCTGAGGAGATTGTTGGGGGGCAGGAATAAAAATGATTCCTCCAGGTGAATCAGCGGCAGGTTTGGTCCGGCTACCGAACGTTTCAATCCTTGTTCTCGTGGCTGAATCGTTCGAAGAATTCAGTAAACGCATGTCCGCCATCAAAAAAATCCAACGCGATCCGGCGCTCGAAAGAAGACTTTTTTGCAGGCCGGTCCGGGTTTTGCAAAACTTCACTTTTACAGCACTTCGGGTAAAGTACCAGTCTTCCTTTTTTTCGTTGATATTTCACGAATTGTTCCCGTGAATTATGATACCTGAAGAGATGAAGGTACCAAAGGAATTAGGGAACTATTGCAAAAAAGTAAATCCTTCCAGCACCAACAGGATACCTATGTCCGTTGCTGAATGCTCAACAAAACGAATCCCGGTTCGTCCCAGCACGTGGGAGGAACTGTATGAGCTCCGGAAGCCGGGCCAGACATTCGATCAGGTTCTCTCGGATATGGTAGCCCGTGAGAAGAAGCGCCGGTTGTTCGAAGATGCTGATCGTAAAATGCGGGAAGGCCATTTTACGGAGCTTGAATAGTGGCATTCGTTACCAAAATTGAGGATGAGCCCCGGGCATTTCTTGAGAGTCTTCCCACAAAATCCCGGCAGATCGTGAGGAATAAATTATCTCTCCTTAAATCGGATCCCTTTCCGGGGAAAGATGGCGATAAAGAAAAGTTCGTCTGCCGGGGCAAAAAACCCGTTTATCGTCTGCATATCAGCCGCAGTTACACCGCGCTGTATCGAATTGAAGATGATGCCGTTTTTATTTTTTATCTGGATACCATTGAGCA
>DANA01000017.1:530-5714 GCA_002508495.1 Methanoregula sp. UBA276 | reverse complement strand
CGGTGAGATCTGCCGGCGTACCGAAGAGATCTGGAAAAAAACCGGTATATCCGGGCCCCCTGACCGGCCAGTCCGGGAACTCTCGGGCGGGGAGAAAGTGCTGGTAGCCCTTGCAGCAGCAGTCATAACCCGTCCCCGCGTCCTCATCCTTGATGAATGTGATTCGCATCTCGATGCCCGGACCCACTCAAACGTTGACCGGATGCTCCGTGACGCAAACATCCCGTTTATTCTCAAAAGCACGCAGGACATGGAAAATGCTGCCCGTTGTGATGACGTCATTGTCCTTGAAAACGGCAGGGTTGCAGACTGCGGAAAACCAGAACTGGTTTTTGAAAGACTGAAAAACACCCCCCTGTACCCGCTCTCCTGGAGGTTTTTGGCATGAAACTGGTGCTGGATCATGCAGGAGTCCGTCGGGGGCCATGGAGCCTGTCAGCAAACGGCACGTTCACGAACGGAGTACATCTCATCAGCGGGGATGTGGGATCCGGCAAATCCACGCTTGCCCAGATAATGATCGGGCTTCTTCCGGATTCAACCGGGACGGTCGAGAAAGAGGCGATCCGTGCGGAGATGATCTCGTTCCAGTTCCCCGAATACCATATCACCGGAACCACGGTTCGCGAAGAGTGCGAATCCTGGGGTCTCGACCCGTTCCCGCTCCTTGCAACCATCGGCCTGTCCCAAAAACATACCGAAGATCCACTCCGTCTCAGCCGGGGGGAACTGAAACGGCTCCACCTTGCCTGCATCCTTTCCCGGAACTATGATCTCCTCATTCTCGATGAACCATTCAGTTCACTGGATGTTTTTGAAAAACAGCGGATCTGCGCGATCCTGTCCGGCAAAACGGACGGGATCACGATCCTCTTCACTCACGAACAGTCGGTGTTTCCCCGGTCCGATTACATCTGGGAAATCCAGGACGGCCAATTGCACCTCTGCGGATCCCCGCCAGAGTGCCTTGCGCGATGGGAGCATGCCCCGCCCGTTATCAAAGCATTAATTGAGCGCGGAAAAACTCCGGAAAATATTTCCCAAGAAGATCTGGAGGCAGCAGCATGCGCGATATAAGGTTGCGGACCGGCACCGCCATGCTCCTCTCCATCACGGCATTTTTCAGCATTGTGGGTGCGGCAGCAGCGCTGTTCTGGTGGCTGATCTTCACCCCGAACATCAGATTGGTGCGGAAAAACCGGCTGGTTCTCCCCTCACTCATCCTGGTTGGTTTTTTCAGCATCGCCCTCGAACTAACAGGCGGCGACGGGGGCTCGTATTTCTTCCGGATGCTGGTTGTCATCCTTATTGCATCCTGGCTTCTTGCCGGGCAGGTACGCGGGGAATTTCTGGATTTGGGCTGCTGGCTGCTTGGCCCCCGCCATGGATTTGAGCTTGGCCTGCTTGCAGAGATGGCACTCCAGAACCTGGATACACTTCTTACCGATTTCGACCGGATACGTGCTGCAGAGCGGATGAAAGGCATCAGGTCCGGACTGAAAAGCATCGTACCTGCCGGCAGGATCCTTCTCCACGGGGCCCTGAAACGAGCGGAGGATACCGCAGAACTGCTGGCCGTCCGGGGGTATGTCCATGGGGGAACATGGGTTCCGGAATTCAAGGAAGGACCCCTGGACATTCCTGCAGCATTTTTTGCGATATGCGCAGCATTCATTTCTCTCCTCCCCGTTAGTGCATTATTTATACTATACTGATGAATTTTTGAGAGGCTAAATCTGATATTTCCTGTGTCCCGCAGAGGTTCACCCATGTACTCCGCAACACCTCATAAAGTAAAAATTACCGATACAACTCTTCGTGATGCACACCAGTCCCTCATCGCCACCCGCCTCCGTACCGAGGACATGATCCCCCTGGCTGAGAGCCTGGACACGTGCGGTTTTTTTTCGGTCGAAGCCTGGGGCGGAGCGACATTTGATTCGGCCATCCGGTTTTTAAACGACGATCCCTGGGACCGCCTGCGGTTACTGAAAAACGAGCTGAAACGCACCCCGATCCAGATGCTGCTGCGGGGCCAGAACCTTGTCGGATACCGGCACTATTCCGATGATGTGGTTGACAGGTTTGTCACTGCAGCGCACAGGAATGGCGTAGATGTCTTCAGGGTTTTTGATGCGCTCAATGATATCCGGAATATGCAGCGCTCGATGGACCAGGTAAAAGCTGCTGGTGCACACCTGCAGGGAACGATCTGCTACACCACGAGCCCGGTCCATAACACCAGCACGTTCATCGAGATGGCACGGGAACTTGCCGCACAGGAGTGCGATTCCATCTGCATCAAGGACATGGCCGGGCTCATCATGCCCGAAGCCGCACGCGAACTCATCGTGGGAATCAAGAAAGCCGTTGATATCCGCGTCTGCCTGCACAGCCATTCAACAAGCGGCGTAGCGCCGATGAGTTACCAGGCAGCAGTGGAGGCCGGCGTGGATATTCTCGATACTGCCATGTCGCCATTTGCTCTTGGCACGTCGCAACCCCCGACCGAAAGCATTGTCGCAGCCCTCCACGGGACACCCCATGACACCGGTATCGACCTCATGCGGCTCCGGAACGTGCGGAACATCTGTCTTTTACTCCGGGAAAAATACGGCTGCCTCATCAGCCCGATATCGGAACGGGTCGATTCCGATGTCCTCATTTACCAGCTGCCCGGGGGCATGATATCGAACCTTGTCTCCCAGCTCAGGGAGCAGGATGCCTTAAACCGGATGGAAGACGTCTTTGCCGAGGTTCCCCGGGTACGGGAAGACCTCGGCTACCCGCCGCTTGTCACCCCGACCAGCCAGATTGTCGGCACCCAGGCAGTCCTGAACGTCCTTTTGGGAGGAGAACGGTACAAAAACGTAACCAAGGAGGTCAAGGACTACATCCACGGGCTGTACGGGAAATCTCCTGCACCGGTCAACACCGAGATCCGCCACAAGATCATCGGTAACGATACCGTAGTAACCGTTCGACCGGCAGACCTCCTCGAACCCACCTACGAAAAGATGAAAGCCGAGGCAGAAAAAGCCGGGCTCGTGAAGAAGGAAGAGGATATCCTCACCTACATCCTGTATCCCGCAATTGCCCCGGCATTTCTCAAAGGAGAACGCCTGCTCGAACCCCTGCCGGCAAAGCAACCGGCGCTCCAGCCGTCTTCCGACCTTCCCAGGGAGATGGAGGTCGAGGTCGACGGGGAGGTATTCTCCGTCCGCATCGTTTCTGTTGGCGGCAACCGGGTTGAAGTAGCGAGCGCAGCTTCGCAAAAAGCCCCGCGCGGGGATGTTGAGGGCGGGATCAAGAGCAACATGCAGGGAATGGTCCTCAAGGTCAATGTCAGCAGGGGATCTGAAGTAAAACGCGGAGATACCCTCATCGTGCTTGAGGCCATGAAGATGGAAAACCCCATCCACAGCCCGGTCGACGGGAAAGTAACAGAGATCTTTGTTGATACCGGAGATGTCGTCCAGAACGGCGATGTTCTGCTGGTGGTGCAATGAAATATTTCGAGAAACTTCTGGTTGCCAACCGGGGCGAGATCGCTATCCGGATCATGCGGGCATGCCGTGAACTCGATATCGAGACCGTTGCCATTTATTCAACAGCCGACAAGACCGCGCTCCACGTGAAATACGCTGATGAGGCATTTCACGTTGGCGAAGCGCACCCCTCGAAGAGTTACCTCAACAAGGAGCGGATCATCGACATTGCCAAAAAGAGCGGGGCAGATGCCGTGCACCCGGGATACGGGTTCCTTGCAGAGAATTCGGATTTTGCCAAACTCTGTCTTGATGAGAACATCACGTTTGTCGGCCCCCGCTGGAAGACCATCAAGGCAATGGGATCCAAGATCGGCAGCAAGCAGATGATGCGGGAGAGCGGCGTACCGGTCGTTCCCGGTACCGATGGCGGCATCAAAGACCTTGAAGAAGCAAAACGGGTTGCTGCCGGAATCGGGTACCCGGTCATTGTCAAGGCAAGTGCCGGCGGCGGGGGCATCGGCATGCAGATCGTAGAGGACGAAAAAGCGCTCGAAGAGGCGATCGCAGGAAGCATGCGGATCGCCCAGTCTGCTTTTGGCGATGCCACGGTCTTTATCGAGAAATACCTCGTCAAACCCCGGCATGTCGAGTTCCAGGTGCTGGCTGACGAGCATGGGAACGCGGTCCACCTCTATGAACGCGAATGCTCCATCCAGCGCCGCCACCAGAAACTCATCGAAGAAGCCCCCTGCCCGATCATGACGCCTGAACTTCGCGAGCGGATGGCTGCATCAGCGCTCCGGGTGGTGAAAGCATCGGACTATACCAATGCCGGGACTGTCGAATTCCTGTACAGTGACGGGAACTACTATTTCATGGAGATGAATACCCGGCTCCAGGTCGAGCATACGATCACCGAGTTCATAACCGGCGTCGATATCGTGAAGCAGCAGCTGGCGATCGCTGCCGGCGAGACCCTGGCATTCGCCCAGGAGGACCTCTCGATCCGGGGTCATGCCATCGAATGCCGTATCAATGCCGAGGACCCGCTCAACAACTTCGCTGCCGACCCGGGAAAAATTGTCCGGTACCGCTCCCCGGGCGGGCCGGGGATCCGGATTGACAGCGGCATCCACATGGGGTATACCATCTCGCCGGTCTACGACTCCATGATCTCCAAACTCTGTGCATGGGACAGCACGAGACCGGAAGCCATTACGCGGATGCGCAGAGCGATTGCGGAATATATCATCCTTGGCGTGAAGACAACCCTGCCGCTGCACTTTGCGATAATGAACAACCAGCAGTATATCGAGGGAAACACGCACACGCATTTCTTAACGGAAGAGCATATCTTAAGCACGCTCGAACGGTACAAGCGTGACGAAGAAACGCGGATGCAGACGTTGGCCGGTTCCTTTGACCAGGGAAAGAAGATTGCAGCCATCACTGCTGCAGTAAACGTCTACATACAGCAGAAAAAGAACGGGTGAGCGACGGAATCTCTCATCAGAACCTTTAATTGTTTTTACTGCGTTTTTATTATGCACTTTTTGTGCTGCGGTGGCCTAGCTGGTTAGGGCGCCAGACTCATAGGGTCGCAAGAAGAGCGAATCCCATCGTTCAGGCTTTGAGAGATCTGGAGATCGGGGGATCGTAACCCCCTCGCAGCATCCGTTTCCGGTATTTTTTT
>DANA01000017.1:0-494 GCA_002508495.1 Methanoregula sp. UBA276 | reverse complement strand
GAGCAATACATTAATCTGCCGTTTTATCCAACAAGATAGCATAAAAGCAGGAGAGTGAATGGATATGCTCCTTGACAATGCAGCGATTGGCCTTTTCCAGCTCGTCATCTCTATCACCTTTGCGGTTGCAGCACTCTATCTGGCATTTGCTGTACTGAAGAATATCCTGCAGGATTTTGACGGGGAAAAGGAACTCGCAAAAGGGAACGCAGCGGTTGGCATCCTTGTTGCATCCGTCTTTGTTGCTGTTGCCCTTGTTGTACAGTCCGGCATCATCGGCCTTACCGTCGGCATCAACAAAGCCATGAATGCCGGCATATTATCGGCCGATGGGATTACGGCAATCGGTATCGCTGCACTACAACTCGTCATCGGGATTATTCTTGCAGTCGGAGCGATCTATCTTGCTCTCAACATTCTCAACCGGCTGACCGCGGGCAATGATGATTTCAGGGAGATAGCTCATGGAAATATCGCCGTCGCCATCAAGATGG
>DANA01000105.1 GCA_002508495.1 Methanoregula sp. UBA276 | reverse complement strand
CATGATAAAACAACGGCAGAGGATGTGCTCGTAAAGACCGGCAACAATGCGCTTGTTGCTTCAGAATGTCTTCTTGCCGCTGCTGCATCAGCCGGCCCGGAAGGTGAACCCTACACGGGTTTCATCAGCGATACGATTATCCGGAAACTCGGGTACTCCCTTGTCGACGGGAGCATTCTCGGTCTTGCCCTCATTCTCGGGAAACCCGCAAACGCAGACGGTGCTGCGGCAATCTGCAGGGAATTACAGGAAAAATACATGCTGACGTTCCTTGCCGGGGATGCCATTCCGGTCCTTTCCAACGCGGGGGTAAAGCTCGGCCTCGATTACCGGCTCATTCCCCTCGGGTCCCGGCCGTCCCACGGCATCTATTTTGTCGATATCATAGCCCGTGTTGCCATGATGTTTGGCGGCGTTACCCCGGGGGACATGCACCGTCTTCTCCACTATGCTGCTGAACGGGCAAAGGCAATAGTCATCGTCTTTGATGATCTCACTGATGAGGAGATCGCTTTTGTTGACGGGATGCGGGTGTTGGGGTTCCCCATCCTTTCACTCGGAAATTACCAGGGCGGCACCTGGTTGCCCGCGCAGGCTGAAGATGTGGTCAGGAAAGGTATGGAGGAGAAGGGCATCCGGGTCAACGTTACCGCAATCCCCATACCCATGGGCTGCTCTCCTGCATTTGAAGGAAAAAGCATCCGCAAAGAAGAGATGTTCGTGGAGTTTGGTGGCGGGAGATCGCCTGCATTCGAGCTCCTTCGCATGCGTAACACCGGAGAAATAACGGATGGCGAAGTAAAAGTCATCGGCCCGGAAGTTGACGCGATGAAGGAAGGGAGCGCAAACCCCCTGGCTATCCTCATCGATGTTGCCGGCAGATCAATGAAGAAAGATTACGAACCGGTTCTTGAGCGCCGCATCCATAATTTTGTCAATTATGGCGAAGGGTCATGGCATGTTGCCCAGCGGGACTTAATCTGGGTCCGCCTCTCGAAAGAGGCGGTTGCCAAAGGAGTAAAGATCGAACATGTCGGCAAACTGCTGGCAAGCAAATTCCGCATGGACTTCCCCCAGCTCCTCGAAGCTGTCTCGGTCACGCTCATCACCGATGAGGCAAAGGTGCTGGAAGCAAAAAAGGAGGCAGAACTGGCCTATGCGGAACGGGATGCACGGATCAGGGGGATGCGAGACAGCGAAGTGAATACCTACTATTCCTGCACGCTTTGCCAGACATTTGCCCCCAACCATGTCTGCATTATCACGCCGGAACGGATGGGGCTCTGCGGCGCACTCAGCTGGCTTGACGGAAAGATCGCGTTCGAGATCTCTCCCTCCGGTGCCAACCAGCCGGTTGAGAAAGGTGCGGTGCTCAACCTCCAGAACGGGGAATACGAGGGAATAAACCGGTTTGTCAAGAAAGCCAGCCATGGCGAGATCGAACGTATTTCGCTGTACAGCGTCATGGAATATCCCATGACCTGCTGCGGGTGCTTCGAGGCTATAGCGCTCATGCTGCCGGAAGTGAACGGGATCATGGTCGTAAATCGTGAATATGGCGGCATGACCCCTTCGGGAATGGCCTTCCCGACTCTTGCTGGCACCATCGGGGGTGGTGCACAGACCCCGGGCTTTGCGGGCATTGCCAAGAATTTTATCCTCTCTGACCGGTTCCTCCAGGGTGAGGGGGGGATCGAACGGCTGGTCTGGATGCCATCCCCGTTGAAAGAGGAACTCAAAGACCAGCTGGAAAAGAAGCTTGCAAAGGAAGGAAAAACCGGGTTCTTTGATAAGATAGCAGATGAGAATACAGCCGCCACCATCGAGGATCTTGCCGTATTTTTGGAGAAGGTGGGGCATCCGGCTCTTACCATGAAACCGCTGGTGTGATGGCAACATGGCTTACGATCTCTCCTTTGGATGGACCGGGACAATCGGCGAAGTAACGCTCGGTGCAACAAAAACTGATGGCGGGACCCGGAGCATCTCGTACAGGATTGGCGGGGGAAGTACCCTCCCCTTCCTCGAAGAATCACCGGTTTCCCCGTCTCCGCTCATTGCCTACGAGATTTGCGATAAACCCGTCTTCTGGTCGCCGATTGTAAAGGACTATTGCGGCGATCTCGTGAACAACCTGAGTGAATGGGCAAAGACTGCAACAACCACGTACAAAGCGGATTTAGTACGGCTCCACCTCACCAGCACCAAGACGCGGGATTTTTCAGATATTGCATCCGTTGCAAAGACCGTGGAAACGGTCCTTTCAGCTACCCCGTTACCCCTGATAATCGAGGGGAGTAATGAGCCAAAGATAGACAGTGAGGTTTTTTTGAAATGCGGAGAAGCCGGGCAGGGCGAACGGCTCTGTCTTGGTACGGCTGAAGCCGGGAGATACCGGAGTGTAGCCGCAGCAGCACTCGCCTACAACCATTCCATTATCGCCCAATCCCCGATCGATATCAACCTTGCCAAGCAGCTCAATATCCTCCTCCGCGAGATCGGCGTCCCGCGGGACCAGATTATCATTGACCCCTACACCGGTGCACTCGGGTATGGCTTCGAATACTCGTATTCTGCCATGGAACGGATCCGGTTCTCCGCTCTCAAGGGAGATTCCGATCTCGCCATGCCGATGATCTGTTCGGCCGCTGATACCCTTACCATCAAGGAAGTCCGTGAAGCCGATCCGGCCATTATCGATGATGTAGCAGTTGCATGGGAATTCTCTACCGGTGTCGCAGCTGCAGTTGCCGGTGCCGAGATCATCTGTGTCCGGCACCCGAAGACCATCGGGCTTCTCCGCGATGCATTCACCAACATGAAAAAACGCAGCAGTGCAAAGGAGGTGCAGTAAGATGGCACTCAAGGCACTGGATATCTACAAGCTCCTTCCCAAGAAGAACTGCAAGGAATGCGGAGACCCCACCTGTCTCACCTTTGCCATGAAACTTGCCGGTGGCAAAGCAGACGTTGACCTCTGCCCGTACCTTGACGATGCTGCAAAAGCCATGCTGGGTGCTTCAACCCGGCCACCGATCCGGCTGATCCGTATCGGTTTTGGCGAGCGGTTCATCAAGGTCGGTGAAGAGAATGTCCTGTACCGGCACGAGAAGACATTCTACCACCCGCCCGGCATCGTCTTTAAAGTCGATGACACGATGCCCCTTGAGGATATCGCAGCAGTGACCCGGCGGGTCCGGGACGAGACCCTGACCCGCGTCGGGTCTGATCTCCGGTTTAACGGCATTGCCATAGAAAATACGAGCGGATCGCCGGAACGGTTCGGAGAGGCCGTGGCTGCTGTTGAAAAGCAGGAAGCACACCTCCCGCCAATCCTCATTGCAAACGATCCGGCCGCTTTGTCTGCAGCACTGGTTCATTGCGGGACGTACCGCCCGCTGCTGCACGCCGCAACAAAAGAGAACTGCAAGGAGATGTGTGCCCTTGCAAAACAGCATGGAGCTCCTCTCGTTATCCGTTCTGACACCGTGGACGGGCTCGTTCAGCTGGTAAAAGACAGCGCAGCCCTTGGTGTACAGGACCTTGTTCTCGACCCGGCACCTGCCTCGCTCGGCGATTTTCTCCGGCGAACAACGGAAATACGCCAGCTAGCGATAACCCGGTCAGTGCCCGAACTTGGTTTCCCGGTATACTTTGATACAGCAAAAACCGGCCTGCAGGATGCAGCACTTGCCCTTGGCATCACCAAGTACGCTTCCGTAATCATCACCCGGCCGCTTATGCCCGGATCGGCAAAAGCAGCACTCACGCTGCGCCAGAATATCTATACCGATCCCCAGAAGCCCATCCAGATGACCCCGGGCCTGTACCGTGTCGGCAACCCGGATAAAAATGCACCGGTCCTTATGACCGTGAATTTCTCGCTCACGTTCTTTACCCTGCAGGGGTATCTCGAGTCCAGCCAGGTGCCGTGTTTCATGTTAATCGTGGATACCGAGGGCCTATCAGTCCTGACTGCGGTTGCTGCTGGAAAATTGAGCGAGATGCTGGTACGGGACTCGATTAAAAAATTCGCCTTGGAAGACGAGGTTACGCACCGGAAACTTATCATCCCCGGCTATGCATCGCCTCTTTCGGGCCGGATAGAAGACGCGACCAGCTGGAAAGTCATGGTAGGGCCACGGGATGCAGCGGAGATTGGGGACTATCTCCACAATGAATGGAAAAAAGAGCAGGGGGCCACATCTCCCCCGGAATGAGATGCTGGGGTATCCTCCCAATAGTATCCCGGCCCGGGAGTTTACTTCTCACCAGAGGATATTTTACTCATATTTTCCAATGGTAGTGTGAAAAGGGGACCTTCTATGCGAACCGTAACATTCCTTCCCAGCTACCGGAAGATCGACGTAGCCCGCGGGACAACAATCCTGGATGCTGCGCAGCGGGCCGGCCTGAACCTGAACGTGGTCTGCGGCGGCCAAGGAAAGTGCGGCAAATGCGTGGTTTACATCCAGTCCGGAAAAACCGAATTTGATAAAGAAAAGTACGGCCGCTTCTTTACCCCCGCTGAACTGGCGAATGGCGCCTGCCTTGCCTGCGCGACCTTGGTGCAGGGCGATCTCCAGGTGATGGTCCCCGAGAGTACACTTATCCAGGAACAGAAGATCCTGGTTGAGGGAGAGGACAATCCCATCGACTTCCGCCCATCTGTACGGAAATATTTTGTCGAACTCCATCCCCCCACGTTAAGCGATCCGTCACCGGACCTTTCGCGGCTGCTCTGGGGCATCCAGAAAAGCGGGGGCCCTGAGGCCGAGAAGATGTACGTGCCCCTGGAAGTCCTCAGGGTTATCCCTGCCATCCTGCGGCACAGTGACTGGAAGGTGACGGCAACCATCGGCCTTGTCCCGGGCGGTTACCGGCTTATCGACCTGCAGGAGAATGACACGTCAGGGCGTGTGTATGGCGCAGCTGTTGACCTTGGTTCCACAACTGTTGTAGTCTATCTCTGGAACCTTGTCACCGGCAAAGTTGCCGGGGTTGCATCGAACTACAACAAGCAGATCGGTTGCGGGGAGGACATCCTGGCGCGGGTGAACTATGCACGAAAGAACGGGCTTACCCGGCTCCAGGCCCTTGCAGCAGAGAGCATCAACTCGGCGATCACCTCCGCCTGCAATACGGCCGGCATCGACCGTGACGATATCTACGAAGTCGTCGTTTCCGGCAATACCGTGATGACCCACATGCTGCTGGGGATCGATCCCGCGTACATGATTGCCGAGCCGTACGTGCCGGTCGTGCGCCGGGCCCTGTCCGTTGCGGCAAGTCGTATCGGCATTGCCTGCAATCCTAACGGGGGTGTCTTTGCCTTCCCGGCAGTCAGCGATTTCATCGGTGGGGATATCATTGCCGATATCCTTGCCTGCGGGATGGCGGACCGCGAGGAGATCTCCCTGCTCATTGATATCGGGACGAATTTTGAAGTTGTTCTGGGCAACCAGGAATGGATGTTCTCGTGTGCCGGAGCAGCAGGGCCTGCACTTGAAGGTGGCGAGGTCCTCTTCGGCATGCGGGCAAACCCCGGGGCCATTGAAAAGATCACTATTGATTATGCCACCCTTGCCCCGAAATTCACGACCATTAATAATGTCAAGCCCCGTGGCATCTGCGGTTCCGGCCTTATAGATCTTCTGGCCGAGCTCCTCAAAGCCTGCGTGATTGACCGGATGGGACGTATCAATACCGATATCGATAACCCGCGGATCCGGATTACCGGCCACTTCCCGGAATACGTGATCGCCTGGGCAAAAGAAACCGACATTGGAAAAGACCTTGTCATCACAGAGAACGACATCAAGAACCTCATCATGAGCAAAGCCTCGGTCCACGCTGCCTGTGTCACGCTCATGAAAGAAGCGGGAATCTCGCGCCATGAGATCTCAACTATCTATTTTGCCGGCGCATTTGGCAATTACCTGGACAAGAAAAATGCAATAACCATCGGTCTCATCCCCGAGATCGAAATTGGCCAGATACGGAACCTGGGGAACGGTGCTGTCGTGGGATCCAACATTGCCCTGGTCAATCGTCGCGTGCGAAAACAGCTGGATGAGATCGCGCACAAGATCGGCTATATCGAGCTGAATGCCGAGACTGCGTTCATGGACGAATATACATCGAGTTCGTTCCTCCCGCACACGGATCTCGATCTCTTTCCCGGGGTCCAGAAGATGCTTGAGACCTGCCGGATCCGGAGGGGGTGACGGGCATGGCAAAGATGATCTCCCCGCCCGGATCCCGGGCAACCGGCATCGGCGG
>DANA01000093.1:3527-9348 GCA_002508495.1 Methanoregula sp. UBA276 | reverse complement strand
ACTTATATTCACAACATAGGTCCGGTGGAATGATGCAACCAGCCGGTTCAATGGCAGAGGAATGGATTCCCTTATGGCCTGGCGCAGGAGCGCTGATGGACCGGAAATTCAGAGGGAGGTACCCGCACGCGGGATCAGTCCCAGATCTTCCTGCTCGTGCCGTATCCCTGGCCACACTTTTCGTAAAAGCGCTGGTGGCACTCGTCAGCCGGCCAGAACGCTGATGCCGGGAGTATTTCGGTCAGGATCGGCCGATTGCCATACCGTTTTGCTGCCACCAGAGCATCGCGGGACCGGAGGGCAGCGGATCTCTGCTCATCATCAAAAAAGAAGATAGCGGAACGGTAGTGCGAACCGACATACTCTCCCTGCCCGTCCTCCTGCGTGGGATCATGGATCTCCCAGAACCGGTCGAGCAGGCGCTCGTACGGGACAACTACCGGGTCAAAGACGATGCCGACAGCTTCACGATGGCTGGTCGTGCCGCTCTCAACCTCCGCGTATATCGGGTTCGGATCCGTACCCCCCGTATACCCGGCTACTGTCTCAACCACGCCGTTCACCTGCCGGAATGCAGCCTCTACGTCCCAGAAACACCCTGCTGCGAAGGTTGCTTTCATGAACCGGGCAGAATTTTCCATACCTGTATGCATCGCTCTGGCTGCCTAAAAAGAAGAAGGGATTGCCTGCTTGCGGGGCGTTATAAACCCGGGCAATCCCGTCAGGTGATTGCCGGAGGAAATGCGGTCTTTTGTTCGCTGTATCCGCACAACCGCGCCGCAACCCTCATTATCTTTCTTGCCAGATACACAGGTGAGCACGCATGATTGTCCGCCAGTATTTCGTTTCGGGGATCGCGCAAAGCTCCTATCTGGTTATAGGAGACAAGTCCTGTGCAGTTATCGACCCGTCCCGCGATGTTGACCGTTATATCCGTGACGCCCGAAAGATGGGGGTTTCGATCACCCACATTTTCGAGACGCACCTGCACGCCGACTTCATCTCCGGGCATCTTGATCTCGCCAAGGCTGCCGGAGCAGAGATCGTAGCCCCCAAGGCTGCGGGCTGCTCCTATCCCCACATCCCGGTAGCGGAAGGGGACGAGATCGGGATCGATGATATCCAATTCCGGGTCATCGAGACTGCCGGGCATACCCCTGAACACTGCTGCTATGTTGCAACCGACACCTCCCGGGGCGACACGCCGGTCGCCCTCTTCTCGGGCGACATGCTCTTTGTCGGGGATGTCGGCCGGCCCGATCTCTTCCCGGGCCGGGCAAAAGAGCTGGCAACCCGTCTCTTTGAGAACCTGCACACCAAGATCCTTGCCCTGCCGGATGAATGCGAGGTCTATCCTGCTCATGGGAAGGGCTCGCTCTGCGGGCGGGCCATGACGGCAAAACGGTCAACCACTATCGGGTACGAGAGGAAATACAACTACGCCCTGCAGATCCATGACCGTGATGCGTTCATCCATGCACTCACTTCCGGAATGCCTGCCGCACCCGATCATTTTACCCGCTGCTCCGCGATCAACCAGCGTGGCCCGCAGCTGATGCAGAGCCTTGACCCCCCGGTTCCCCTTGGCCCGGAACAGTTCCAAGAGAGGGTGGACAAGAAGGACACGGTGGTTCTCGATGTCCGCGGGTATCCTTGTTTTTCCGGGGTTCATATACCGGGAGCATGGAACATTGACCTTGCCGGGAACTTTGCCACGCAGGCCGGGTGGGTACTGCCGCAGGATCAGGATATTCTGATTATTGCCGGTCATGAGCAGGATGTTCCTGAGGCCACACTCCAGCTCCACCGCGTCGGGTTCGATCATGTTGTCGGGTTCCTCAACGGGGGCATGCCCGCCTGGGCCATACAAAGCCTTCCTGTTGCGCGTGTTCCGGTCATGTCAGCCGATGAGGCACATACCCTGGTCAGCGCGGGAAAAGCAATTCTCATCGATGTCAGGTCATCAGAAGAACAACAGGCAACTCCGGTAGAACACGCAGTCCCTATCCCCTGGCACGATCTTCGGACCCGGCACAAAGAACTCGATCCGGCAACGCATTACATCCTGATGTGCCGGGGGGGTTCGCGTGCCAGTATTGCTGTAAGTATCCTTCAGATGCATGGTTTTTCTCTTGTCTCCAACCTGGCCGGGGGTTTTGAAGCATATCGTCGGGCAGGATTTGTTCCATAATGCCAGAACTGACGGGCACAATACGGGCCGGGCAGGGCTGCGGAAAAAAACTCATCAATGGAGGAAGACATGGTCGGCCGGACCCTCTCTTTTTCCGTTTTGTCCTGTTCCCGCCATCTGTTTTGCCGTGATGAGCCAGTGAAGTTCGCCAGATGGTTGGGCGTGAAAGGAAAAATTCCGGATCTTCGCAAGACCCCCTTTGGTCATAATAATTCCAGCGCTCTTGTTTCCCGCAATTATCCTGCCGATAAGGGATGACAGGAGTGGCTCGTGGCCAACAAGCAGGAATGCGCCTGCATCCGCGTGATCGTCCAGCTCATGACAGATCGCATCCGGTTCTCCGCCCGGTGCAAGCATGTCCCAGACCACCAGCCGGTTCTGGAGGTCAAGAACGTCGGCAACAATCTTTGCCGTCTCGTGGGCCCGGGCCAGCGGGCTGGTTGCGATACGGTCGAAGGTGAGTCCCTGTGCCGCAATCCACCCGCCAACTTCAGCAACTTCCCTGCGGCCCTTTTTTGTGAGTTTCCGGCCTTCATCAGCTACGCCCGGCTCGTGCTCTTCTGCTTTCCCATGCCGCAGGATGTAAACGTCCATAGTCGCACTACTCCGTGATCGTGGATAATGGTTATGGTATGGCCTGTCCTCTCCGGATAGCGGGTGATGACTGCGTTCTTCTGAAGGGGTTTCTTTGTGGAACGGGTGCACGTTTTTTTCAACAAGTATATTTTTATACGAGTTTGGGAAAGTGGGTAGTTGTATGCGACTTCGTGTCTTACCCTTCACGATCCTTGTTCTCTGCGCCCTGGTGTATACTATGCCCCCTGTTTTTGCTGCAGATTACCGGATGTATGATCCGAACCTCTCTGAAGAAATGAAGACCAGCGGGCTTCTAGAACCGATCAGCAAGGAAGAGTACGAGCGCGAGATGGCGGCCCTCAACGAGAGCGAGAATATGACGCTTGGCTGCGACGATTTCCCGCGGTGCGATCCGGCAACCGGGCTTTCGCCCCTGCTTCCGGTTGCCGCCATCATAAGCATGGTTGTTCTTGCCGGTTTCGCGCTGAATATGAGCGGCCGGAATCAACGATGACCATGGAGATGAAGTAAATGCTGCAACACGAGACTCTTGTTACCACAAGCAGAATCTCCTGGGTGACCTGCGGTTCTCTGGTATTCCATACGGGTGAAGAACGATGACTCCCGAACAGACCCAAAAAACCTGTCCTGCATGTGGGACTGCGAACCGGCCTGACTGCCGGTTCTGCACCGGCTGCGGAAAAGAATTCCCCAAAGAACGTACCTGCCCCCGTTGCAGTGCCACGGTGTCTGCATCGCAGCGGTTCTGCAATGCCTGCGGGGCACCGGTCGATGCTGTGGCAGGGGCTCCTGCCGGAGGAAAGATGAAGTTCTGCCACCAGTGCCGGGCCCTGATAGACCGCGATGCGAAGTTCTGCAATCAATGCGGTGCGGTGATCGCTGATATGCCGCTGTGTCCCCGGTGCGGCGACCCGATTGGTCCGGAAGAGAAGTTCTGCGGGGTCTGCGGGCTGCCGTTTACCTCCGCCGCGCCTGCGCAGCAGGCAGCCATCCAAACGGTTGTTCCGCCGGCAGCGCCATCCCCGCCCTATCAGCCGGTGCAACCGGCACCCGTAAAGACCGGGGGTCTCCCCTTCGGGAAGATCATTGCTGGTGTCGTGATTGTCCTCATTCTGCTTGTTGGTGTTGTCCTGCTCTTGCCAGAGTCACCCCCGCCACCCCCGGGCGGGGGTGGAGGTTCCACCGGAGCCATCGTACCGACCGGGGAAGACCCGGCCCTCCTTCAGCAAAGCGAGAAAGCCAGCAGGCAGGTCCTGAACGATGCGGCAGCGGCCCTTGAGGCCGGGGACATTGCGGCATTCTCGGCAATGCTTGAGTCACAGGAACTCAAACGCCTGGGCGGGACCCCCGTCTTCACGGGCAGCGGTGCTACAAAGCTGGCAACGGCCTTACGGAATGCAAAGGTGAAAAAACCGGCAGTCGGGGTCATCTTTTATGAGACAAATACTGATGGAACAACCTTCGGTTTTCATACATCACTCGAAGGGGAAAAATGGCTTATTGGAGGATTATAATGAACAAAGTACTGCGACTACTCTGGTTTGCCCTTTTGCTTTTCGTGCTCGTCCTGCCGGTTTCCGCTTATGGCAATCTCTATGCGCACCCGACCATCAATGAACTGGCGCTGAATCATTTCAAGACAAAAATCATGCCTGATGATTTGTACTTGTCGGAAACAACGCTCGATGGTGAAAGCTGTAACGGCATTGACTGGCCAAAAGAAAAGGGGGTCAGCTGGCTTCCGGGAGAGTTTACCATCGCTGAACCCGGGGAAAAAACCCTTGCCTTATGGATCATCGATGGCGGGTTCAGCGCGGATGAGCCGGAGTTATACCAGGGAATGCGACACTTTTATGATCCCACAAAGCCGAATGCGGCATACCTGACCGATCACGAATTTTTTGCCGAAACGCTGGGGCTCTTCTTTGCCCATTTCAATTACGCAGGAGTGTACGGGGAAGCTGACTTCCCTCATATATCCGCTGTTGAATGGGCTTTTGACAAGTCGAATGCGAACCTGTACTCCTACCCGTACGGCAAGATGTATTTCACCAAAGCGCTGCTTTCCGATGACCGGAACAATGAATATTACGGCAAGGCCTGGCGGGCTGTTGGCGAGACCATGCACCTCATCTCCGATATGACGGTTCCTGCCCATGTCAGGAATGACGGCCACGGCATCGAAGCGACGAAAATGGGTGTTACCGTCAAATGGGATATCGACCCGTACGAGGAGACAACAAACGGGGGGACCGTCCGGACTTATGCGGTCTATACGCCGGCCAACCTGAACTATAACCAGAACCTTCCTGCAATGATGAAGGATATGGCGCGGTTTACGAATCGCAACTTCATTTCGCAGGACACCAACCACCTGTATTCGCAACCTGACCTTTCAAAGTCCGCTTCAAATGACGGGTATATTCACGGGACTGTTGACGGGTTCGATTACCGCGTGGCGCGATACATGTCAGCGTGGGATTTGTTTTTGGATGACCGGGCCATGCCCAATTTCCTGTCAGGCAACCCTGCGCTTGATGATAACGTTCTCCATGACCAGAAGATGATCCTCATCCCCACGGCAATACGGGGGAGCGCAGCGGTCCTTGACCGGTTCCTGCCGCGGTTCAAGGTTTTTGGATCCATCAAGACCGATCAGGTCGTCACCACGACCGGCCCGACTACCCTGTATTACCTTGACGGTGAGATCATCTTTTACGGGAACAAGGACGAATGGCCGGAGAAACTCACCATCCGGAACGGTGCTAGTATCGTCAACCCCGCAGCCACAAAGAAAAAGGTAATCCCCGTAGCTGATACCGTTGGTGACAATCTCAATGAGTTCCGCTACCAGTTCGATCCATCTGATGTGAATGCACAGGCTGGCGATACGATCTACCTGGAGTACGATCTCGGCGGGTACGTTATCCGTTCTGCGGATATCGTGGTGCCGGAACCGTACCCGACCCCGACAACGACTACTCCTGCACCCTGGACACCCCGTACTACTGCAACCACAGCTCCGGTAAAGGA
>DANA01000093.1:0-3463 GCA_002508495.1 Methanoregula sp. UBA276 | reverse complement strand
AGCAGTACCTGGTCTATCCCAGCGGAAAAACCCATGAATACTACGATGATCTCTGCGGTGGTGGTGGATGGGGCACGCCGGTTACAACCGCACGGACTGCCGTACCTGGTGGCGTGGATATGTTTGCTTACTGTTCGAGTACCTGCGGCTGCTGGCTCACCAAGGAGCGGGACTGCTTAAACTCGGGCGGAGGGTCTTCCTGCAACCAGTACAAAACCAGTTACAATTCCTGCCTCTCATCCTGCGGGGCACGGCTTGGCAATGACGGTGGTCCGACAAAAGACACCCTGCAGAACTTCAGGTCGCGGTTCCCGCCGCCGTGCTGAAGGGCGAAAAAACCATACGCAATTTTTTTTTGAACTCAGCGGAAAAAAAGGAATACTACTCGAAGAGCCGGTAGTTCGGCGCTTCGTCCGTGATCATGATATTATGCGGGTGGCTCTCGGTCATGCCGGCGTTGGTGATGCGGACGAACCGTGCCCGTTCATGCATGTCGGCGATTGTCTTGGAGCCCGTGTAGCCCATCGCGGACTTGAGCCCGCCGATGAGCTGGTAGATAACCTCGCCAACGTGGCCAACGTACGGGGTAACGCCCTCAACCCCTTCGGGCACAAACTTCGTTGCACCAATCCCTTTCTTCTGGAAATACCGGTCGCTCGACTCTCCCGTGCTCATGACCCCAAGCGATCCCATACCGCGGTACTGCTTGTAGCGCCGGCCTTTCATGCTGATGACTTTCCCGGGCGACTCATCGGTACCGGCAAACATGCTGCCCATCATGACCGTGTCGGCGCCCGCGGCAATCGCTTTTGCCAGGTCACCGCTGAACCGGATGCCCCCGTCTGAAATAATGGGGACGTCGGCAGAACGGGCCACTTCGGCAACATTGGCAACGGCGGAGATCTGCGGGACACCGGTGCCAGCCACAATCCGTGTTGTGCATATTGAGCCCGGGCCGATACCGACTTTTATCCCATCCACGTTGGCATCGAGCAGGTCCTGCGCAGCCTCTCTGGTGGCGATGTTACCGGCAACCACCTGTGCCTTGACACTCCCCTTGATGTCC
This sequence comes from Methanoregula sp. UBA276, assembly GCA_002508495.1. GTDB lineage: Archaea > Halobacteriota > Methanomicrobia > Methanomicrobiales > Methanospirillaceae > Methanoregula. Next base: position 2,397 of record DANA01000093.1, on the reverse strand, counting down.
CGGACTGCCGCAACCACTTTCATGTTGTGACCGTGGGCACAGTCAACGACCAGCGCATCGACGCCGTTCTCGTCCAGGAGTTCGGCGCGGGCGAAGTCGAACGGCCCGACCGCGGCAGCGACACGGAGCCTGCCGTTTGCATCACGGCTGGCATTCGGGTACTGGCGTTTCTCCAGGATGTCCTGCATCGTGATGATACCGATGAGCTTGTCGCTCTTGTCCACGACCGGCAGGCGCTCGACTTTGTTGGTATACATGATCTCGAGCGCCTTTTCCGACGTGATGTTCTCATCGGCCACGATGGGTTTTTTTGTCATGATGGTCGTGATCATCTCGTCGCCCCGCTTCTGGACAATGGCACGGACATCCCGCCGGCTGACAATGCCGATGATCTTTCCCTGCTCGATGACCGGGACGCCGCCGATGCTGTACTGGTTCATGATCCGTTCGGCATCGGCAACGGTTGCCGAACTCTCGACATACAGGACGTCCCGCTCGATGAGCTCCTCGGCCTGCTTGACGAACATGACCTCCTGGAGCGAGCGCTCGGGAGTCATGTTGCGGTGGATGACCCCGATGCCCCCTTCACGGGCAAGAGTAATCGCCATGGCCGCTTCGGTCACGGTATCCATTGCCGCGGATACGAGCGGGATGTTCACGTTGATCTTTTTCGTGAACCTCGAGCGAATGTCTGCCTCGGAGGGCTCCAGCCACGAGGCCTGCGGTTCAAGCAGCACATCGTCAAAAGTTAAAGAGAGAGGTACATCCAGTTTCTCGATAAACATAGCTCACCTGATCCTGGCAAGTGCGGTCTGGATTAAGTCTTCGCGGATGGTGGCGTTCCGGTCGCCCCCGCAGACCATCCCCCGCACGCCGATAATATCCGGGTTGATGCGTTTTAATGCATCAAGATCCTCGAATTTCAATGCCCCGGCAAGGGCGGTGCCGAGCCCGAGTTTCTTGTTCTTTTCCGTAAACAACCGGAGCTGATCCTCGTTCATGAACGCAAAGGTGCTCTGCCGGTCCTTGATGCCGGTGTCGATCATGGCAATATCTGCACCGCATTCAGATGCAATGGGTGCCATGTCGAACGGGGAGATCGTGTGCATGCGCTCGTAATCGGAATATGCTGCGATCACGACATACTTTTTCGGGAACTCGTCCTTGACTGCTTTGACAACAGCATCGATGACATCGTTTGCCTGCTCGGAGCCGGCAAAGGCAAGCCCGATCTTGATATAGTCAGCCCCGGCACAGGCCGCCCCGTATGCGGCAAGCGATGCCCCGCCCGGTTTGTAATCAAAGTCCCCGATTGCGGCACTTACCGGTTTTGGCGAGAACGACTTGATCTCGCGGATAACCCAGGGGAAGTTTGCCCCAAGGGAGCCTTCTGATGGTTTCTTGACGTCGACAATGTCAGCGGCAGTGGAATGTCTTGCCTCGGAAATGGAGCTGGGGCTGACCAACAATTGCATAGAATTTAATGATCTTCTGACATAATAGTGGTTTTGGGTTCATCTATGGATCTTATACTCGCCATGGATTTGAAAGACGGCCGGGTTGTGCACGGGAAATCCGGGCACCGTGCAACGTACCGTCCGCTTGACTGGGGTTGTTCACCGACGGCGGACCCAGTGGGTTTTGTACAGGCCATTGCACCGCAGTATATCTACATCGCGGATCTCGACCGCATCAGCGGTACCGGCTCGCACGATATCCTTGTCCGGCAGTGCGCATCACTGGTCCGCCGCTGTTTCGTTGACCGCGGGTGCCGGGGAGCAAATGACCTGCAGGACGGGTATCACATCACGAATATTATCGGGACCGAGACCGGGGGAAGCGACCTCTCCCTGTATCGCGGAGGGTTCCTGAGTCTTGACGTGAAAGACGGCCGGGTCATCCCTTCCGGGCGTGATCCGGTGGACTTCCTGCACCGGGCAAACGGCTGGAAGTTTGAAGGTTGCATCATCCTCAACATCAGTGCCGTGGGAACGGAAAGCGGTCTTGATGCAGATATGCTCGCTGCCATGCGGGCCGCGTATCACCGGAAACTGTTCTGGGGAGGCGGTGTGGCATCAAAGGATGACCTCGGCCTGCTCGCTGATGCCGGTTTTGACGGGGCGATCATTGCAACAGCACTCCATCACGGGAAAATACCGCTGGACTGGATCCGGAGGGGACGTATATGCTGATAACACTCGAAGGTATTGACGGGAGCGGGAAGAGCACCCTCCACGCATCACTCAAAGAGCTGCTTCCTGATCTCGACCCGATCTTCACGCGGGAGCCGGGCGCTACCTGGGTGGGCGACCAGGTGCGGCGGGCGATAAAGGAGCGGTCCGATCCCATCACCGAGGCTACACTTTTTGTTGCCGACCATGCGGAACATCTTGCAAC
>DANA01000127.1 GCA_002508495.1 Methanoregula sp. UBA276 | reverse complement strand
AAATCAAGGAAGGCGATGTGGTCATTATCCGGTACGAAGGCCCGAAAGGAGCTCCCGGCATGCCGGAGATGCTCTCTCCCACGTCAGCAATCATGGGGCTTGGCTACAAGAAGGTCGTGCTCCTGACCGACGGGAGGTTCTCCGGAGGAACCCGGGGTCCCTGCATCGGCCATATCGCACCGGAAGCTGCTGTCGGCGGACCGCTGGCATTTGTCCGAGATGGCGATATCGTCTCCATGGACCTGGATGCAAAGACCATTGACCTCAAGGTGCCGGCAAAGGAACTTGCAGCGCGGAAAAAGGCATGGAAGCCATCCCAAAAACCCCTGACCGGTGTGCTTGCACGGTATGCAGCAACCGTTGGGCAGGCAAATCTCGGTGCTGTGCTGCGATAATCTCTTTTTATACCGGTTCTTTTTTGTGGATTTTTTCGTATGCGATAATGTTTTTTGATGAAATTTTTGCTCTGTAGAAAACCCCATTCCGGAAAAATGGCAACCCCCTTGCGCCAACCCTGCCCCCAAGGGGGCGGGGGCGCCTGCGATGTCTCCGCACTACCTGTACGGGACATTCCCGAGAAAAATTGTTTCCCAAAACAGAAATTGAAGCCGTCACGGGGCGCCCAAACGGGAGCGGCGGCAAGCATCTTAAAGGGGGTATGGGGGCATCAGCCCCCATCATCACTTCAAATGATTTCCCATGAAAAATAACTGAATGTAGTTAACATCTTTCTTAAACGAATGACGTTCCGGTTATTTTTCATATTTCTGGTGTGAACGCCCGTTCATGTGCGTTTCTACAGAGCAGAAATTTCTACAGAGCAGAAATTTCTACAGAGCAGAAATTTTTGCATCAGCTCTTTTATCTGACGGGAGAACCTGTTTCTGCAATTCAGAGATATATCTGGTATTTCTCTGGAGATACCGTCATGAACGATTGTTCATGTATGTTTTTTTAACAAAAGCAAAAAAAAAGAGTAATCGGGTGATGGAAGATTATGCTCCGACACTGTCGTACATCTGGCAGATGTAGCGGGAGACGAACAGGGTCCACGGTGCAATGAGACATAAGTAGATGATCCAGCCAAGGATCGGGATCATCATGACGATAGTGACAATGATGCCGAAAACGACACCTACAATCATGAGGACGATGAGTGCAATGATGTAGGATCCCCATCCAATCTTTCCGATGGTCTCAAGGATTGCACTGAAATTGAATGCTTCTCCCATGCTGCCGGTGCGGGCGAAACGGATTACACCGATGATCTCAAAGAGCAGGGTGATGACCAGCACGATGAAGAAGATCAGCAAGCCAACCATCATTCCACCCACTGCGGCCATTGCTGCGGTCGGATCGCCGCTCATAGCGCCAAAGGCTGATACCCCTACGGCGAAGAACATCACAATCATTGCAGGGATCATCCAGATGATCGAGATAATAAGATACTTGATACCGTCAATGAACAGCGTTCCCCAGTCCGTGACTTCCGGTGCCGGTTTCTCGCCACGGAGTACTTTCAGGGAATACCCTGCGAGCGGGATGCCAAAGATGATGGTTGCGATAACAAGCATCAGCCACTGCATCCACTTACCTACAACAGCCTCCTTTGTATACTCAAAGGAGTCTCCAATCATGTTTGCAAAATCCATTTTCGTTTCACCACGTTGATACAATCAAATCTCATGAACCATCCATGGCCCCATCAGCCACAAACGATTTAAAGAATTTAACAACTTCGCAGAATATAAATTTATCCGAAAATTCTGGGTAAAATGGGAAAATAATGGCAATAATCAGTGCCTGAAGTACCGTACGCCCGTAAAAACCATTGCCATGTGGAGGCGGTTTGCAGCTTCGATAACCTCACTATCCCGGATCGACCCGCCCGGCTGGACAAGGGCTGTGGCACCGGCCTCTGCTGCAACTTCGAGCGTATCTGCAAACGGCAGGAACGCATCCGAAGCTACGGCAGATCCCGTAAGGGGGGCACATGCCTTGCTGATGGCAATCTTTGCCGAGTCGACCCGGCTCATCTGCCCTGCGCCGATGCCAAGAGTGCGGTTCTGATCGGCAAAGATGATCGTGTTGCTCTTGGTGTGCTTGCAGACTTTCCATGCCAGCCGGAGTGCTTTCATCTCATCTGCCGAGGGGTCGCGATCCGTAATTACCTCCCAGTGCTCCTGGTAGGCCGGCGTCCGCTGGACCAGGATCCCGCCATCAATGGTACGGATTTCGTCATTTTCTGTTTTATCAGGAAGCAGGAGAACCCGCATATTTTCCTTCTTTTTCATGATTGCCAGCGCATCTTCTGAATACGATGGTGCAACAAGGACTTCCACAAATGTATTGCAGATCTCCCCGGCGAGTTTTTTGTCAACTTCGCGGTTGAAGGAGACCACCGATCCATACGCGGATGCCGGGTCGACTTCCCGCGCAGCAATATATGCATCGAAGATTTCTGCCCCGGTTGCAACGCCACAGGGATTGTTATGCTTGATTATCACCGCAGCAGGCTCATCGAATTCACGGAGGAGGCCGACACCGGCATTCACGTCAAGATAATTGTTATACGACATCTGCTTTCCCTGCATTGGTTCAGCACCGGCGATACCGCGGGTGCCGTAGACTGCTGCCAGCTGGTGCGGGTTTTCACCATACCGCAGTGTCCGCCCGTTTGTGAACTGGAAGGAAAAGACCGGGGGAAAATCATTTTCCAGTTGGTAAAGGTGGTTGCTGATAGCTGCATCATAGGCAGCAGTCCGTGCAAATGCCTTTTTGGCAAGCACCAGCCGGTCTTCAATGGTAAGACCGTTGCCTTGCAGGGACCGGGTGATCACGGGATAGTCGGTCGGGTCAACAACCACGGCTACGTCCTTGTAGTTCTTGGCTGCTGCACGGATCATGGCCGGGCCGCCAACATCAATGTACTCGATCAGGTCATCAAGGGCCATCTGCTCGCGAGCCATCTTCTCAAAGGGGTACAGGTTGACAACCAGAAGGTCAATACGGTTGATGCCGTGCTGAGCCATGACCGTGTCGTCAATCTGCCGCCGGCCCAGGAGCCCGCCGTGCACTTTCGGGTGCAGGGTCTTGACCCGCCCGTCCATCATCTCGGGAAATCCCGTATAGCTCGACACTTCCGTAAACCGGATGCCTGCTTTTGCCAGCTCTTTACCCGTCCCGCCGGAACTCATGATGCTGAAGCTTTGTTCAGTCAGGTTTTTTGCAAGATCAACAATACCGGTTTTATCCCATACGGAAAGAAGAGCCCACTTCATGAATACTCATTGGCAGGGCCTGACAAAAAAGGTATTCTGGAATGGATCTAAAAAAACCGCACGGTCTTCTGCCATCACGAGAATGGTTGTAACGAATCCGTGGTTTTGCGTTCTGTAGATGCATGGGGAGATATGGGGCACATCGTGCTGTTTCTGCAAAAATATTTTTTTCAGGCGGGGAAAAGATCCGGTAACATGTGAAATTTTATATAGAACTACAATACAACAGATAATGGAACATCGATCAGTGATGTCTTATGAGTAATGCAGAACGTGATCCAGAACAGAATGGAGCAGAATGTTCCATAGCGCCGGGAAATCCCCCGCTGGAAACCGCTCCGGAAATGTCTGAACTGGAAGAGCAGAAGAGGGCGTTTGCCGAACTGAACGACAAGCACCTGCGCCTTGCAGCGGATTTTGAGAACTTCAGACGCCGCATGGAAAAGGAACGCGAATCGTTTGTTGCTCTTGCCAATGAACGTTTTGCACTGGATCTTCTGGAAGTTGCAGATGATTTCGACCGTGCGTTGAAGGCGGATGATTCCCATCTTCGCGAAGGCTTGATGCAGATCCGGGAATTATTCAGCACACGGTTGCAGCGTCATGGGGTAGTCCCCATTGACTCACTGAAAAAACCATTCAATCCCGTGGAACATGAAGCGATTGCCCATGTTCCCTCCGGTGAACCGGAAGGAACGGTAATCGATGAAATCTCCCGCGGGTACAGGATGCATGAAAAGATTATCAGACACGCAAAAGTAGCAGTTTCAAAAGGAAGTATCAATTAATCGGAGGAAAAAAATGGCAACAGAAAAAATTCTGGGAATCGATCTGGGGACAACGTTTTCCTGCATGTCAATCATGGAGGCGGGAAAACCGATCGTTATCCCCAATGCAGAAGGCGGCCGGACCACTCCCTCAATCGTTGCATTTACCAAGGATGGCGAACGACTGGTTGGGAGCCTTGCAAAACGGCAGGCAGTCACCAATCCCCAGCGGACCATCCAGTCCATCAAGCGGGATATGGGAACCGACAGGAAAATTCCCATTGACGGCAAGAATTACACCCCCCAGGAGATCTCGGCAATGGTTTTGCAGAAACTCAAGATCGATGCCGAAGCATACCTTGGGGAGAAGATCTCAAAAGCCGTAGTTACCGTTCCTGCCTATTTTAATGATGCACAGCGACAGGCAACCAAGGACGCCGGACAGATCGCCGGCCTGGAAGTCATGCGCATCATCAACGAGCCTACGGCAAGTGCACTCGCGTATGGTATTGACAAGGAGAACGATGCCACCGTTCTTGTCTATGATCTTGGCGGCGGGACCTTTGATGTCTCCATTTTAACCCTCGGTGACGGGGTATTTGAAGTCAAGTCAACGGCCGGCAACAACCATCTTGGCGGCGACGACTTTGACAAGCTGGTGCAGGACTACTTCATTGAGGAGTTCCGGAAAAAAGAAGGGATCGACTTACGGAGCGATCCCTATGCCATGCAGCGCCTGCGCGATGCTGCAGAGAACGCCAAGATCGAGCTCTCGCAGCGGCAGTCCACCAACATCAACCTTCCCTACATCACGACGGATGCAAGCGGCCCGAAATTCCTCAACATCGATCTCACCCGGGCAAAGTTCGAACAGCTGGTCGGGGAACTGGTCGGTTCGACCATGGGCCCGGTCAAGCAGGCCTTAAGCGATGCAAAACTCGAGCCCAAGGACATTGACCATGTCCTCCTCGTCGGGGGATCTACCCGGGTCCCGCTCGTGCAGGAGACCATAAGGAAACTCCTGGGCAAGGAACCGGACAAGGGCATCAACCCGGATGAGTGCGTGGCTCTCGGTGCAGCAATCCAGGGCGCCGTTTTAACCGGAGAAGCCAAGGACATTGTCTTACTGGATGTCACCCCGCTCACGCTGGGTATCGAGACCCTTGGCGGGATATCGACAAAACTCATCGAGCGCAACACCACGGTACCGACCCGCAAGAGCCAGATCTTCAGTACCGCAGCTGACGGCCAGACCAGTGTCGAGATCCACGTTGTCCAGGGCGAGCGGGCTCTTGCAAAGGACAACTTTACCCTTGGCCGTTTCCAGCTGACCGGCATTCCGCCGGCACCCCGGGGCATCCCGCAGATCGAGGTGACATTCGACATCGATTCGAACGGGATCATCCATGTATCCGCAAAAGACCTCGGCACCGGTAACCAGCAGGCAATCTCCATCAAAGGCGACAAGAAACTCTCTGATGATGATATCAAGAAGATGATGGATGATGCCAAGCAGTTTGAGGCAGACGACAAGAAGAAGCGCGACGAGATCGAACTCCGGAACCAGGCGGATACCGCAGTTTTCACGGCCGAGAAGATGCTCAAGGAGAGCGGGGACAAGCTCGATGCAGCCGACAAGACCAAGGTGGAAGAAGGTGTTGCCGCAGTCAGGAAAGCGCTTGGTGAGGATAATCTCGATGAGCTCAAAAAGACCATGGAGTCCCTGACCGAAGCGGTCTACGCTGCTACCACCAAGATTTACCAGAAGATGCAGGAAGAGCAGGCAGCAGCCCAGGCTTCCGGCGGGGCGGGTACCGATTCGGCACACCAGCAGACCAAAAATGACGACAACGTGGTCAATGCCGACTATGAAGTAAAGAAAGAGTAACGTACCATGGGCGCAGGCGACTATTACGAGACGCTCGGCATATCCCAGAATGCCGATGAGGCCGAGATTAAAAAAGCGTACCGCAATCTCGCCCGCAAATTCCATCCCGATGTCTGCAAGGAGCCCGGGGCCGAGGAGAAGTTCAAGAAGATCAACGAAGCCTACAGTGTCCTCTCTGACGACCAGAAACGGCGGCAGTACGACAATATGGGCCACGAGACTTTCACGAATGCATCCAAAGGCTCGTATTCCGGTGGCGGAGGATTTGGCGGGTTCTCTGCCGATTTCTCCGGTTTCGGCGACATCTTTGATTTCTTTGGCGGGGGGCAGCGGAGAAGCGGCCCCCAGCCCGGTGCGGATCTCCTGATGCGGATCCAGATCCGTCTCGATGATGCCGTTCTTGGCATGGACCGCGAAATCGAGGTCATGCACACGGAACCCTGCCCTGCGTGCAGCGGCTCCGGCAGCGAGACCAAGCGGCTCAACACCTGCCCGCGCTGTGGCGGGACCGGCCAGATGCGGCAGGCAACCCATTCACCGTTCGGGCAGTTCATCCGGATGACCCCCTGCACCCAGTGCGAAGGCCGGGGAAAAATTCCCGAGAAAGTCTGCAAGGATTGCCGGGGATCCGGCCATACGCGGGTGAAACGCAAAGTTACCGTGCACATTCCGGCCGGAATTGACAATGGCATGCGCCTGCGCATGGAAGGGTATGGCGAAGCCGGGGACTATGGCGCCCAAAATGGCGACCTGTTCATCGAAGTGTATGTTCTGCCTCACGACCGGTTTATGCGGGCCGGAGACAATCTTGAGACCAGCATCGAGATCTCCCCGGCGCAGGCGGTGCTCGGGACAACGGTCGGGATCGAGACCATTGATAAGCGCCATATCGACCTGAAAGTCCCGGCCGGCGTCCAGTTTAATACCGCTCTCAAGATTGCCGGAGAAGGGGTAAAACGGCGCGGGAAGCCCGGGGACCTGCTCGTGCGGGTGAAGATCGTTACGCCAAAGTCAGTTTCTCCAGAACAAAAAGAACTGTACCAGAAAATTGCCGAACTGGAAAACAAGAGTAGCGGTGGCGGTGGATTTTTCTCTTCCCTCATGGGCCAAAAGAAGAAAAATAAAAAATGATTCCTCCCTTTTTTACCTCTCACTTTTTTAATTGTCCCCCACCAATGAGATCAGGATGAAGCTGCTGTTCGAGATCTCTGGCGAAAACGCAACCCTCCCGTTCTCGGAACTGGGGTGTATCGGCCCGGTCCTCGATCAGCGCCTGCAGGTTGCTGTTGTGGATGCCAGGAACCCGCAGGAGATCGACCGGCTTGCGATGACCCATTTCGTGCTCGAATACCTGGGTGAATGCGATCCCGAGCTTCCGGCGTTCAAACAACTCCTTTGCGATCTTGCCATCTCCACAACCGTCCCGTTTGCCGGCCGGGCAAAGAAAGTCCACGGGGGCAGCAATGAACGCAATCCCTGCTCCCAGAAAGCGTTCGAGCGCATGATCGGGACCATGGTCGACGGGCCGGTCTCGCTCTCCCATCCGGAGGTGGTCTATCGTGCAATCCTCTCTGAAGACCGGTGTTATTTTGGGAGAGTTATCCGCTCCTTTGATCGCGGCACGTTCGATCACCGCAACCCGGGGAAGCGGGACTTCTTCCACCCGGGCGTGATGATGCCAAGGATGGCGCGGGCACTGGTCAACATTGCCCGTGCGCGGAGCGGCGATATCCTGCTCGACCCGTTCTGCGGGACCGGGGGAATACTCATCGAGGCAGATCTTCTTGGCATGCATGCCATTGGAAGCGACTTCGACCCGCTGATGATTGACGGGTGCAGGCGCAACCTGCAATCTGCTTCCCTGATGCTGGCAGATGCAGCACACCTCCCGTTTGCTGATCATTCCCTGGATTCGGTTGTGACAGACTTTCCCTACGGCCAGTCCGTATGCATCCGGAAAGCCGATTCCATGGACCAGCTCTATGCTGCATCGATAGAAGAGATCCGCCGGGTCCTCCGGCCTGGCCGCCGGGCAGTTATCGTCACTCACCGGGATATCTCCGCTATTGCCGGTCGTTTCATGACCGTTCTTGAAAAGCACGAGCAGCGGGTCCACAAGAGTCTCACGCGCCGTGTCCTGGTACTCTGCCACTCGCCGCATGGTGAATGCTAAATGCATCTCCTGCACAAGATCTCAGAGATGTTGCTATGATCGCACCCAGGTATGAACCGGCACTCCTTGTTCTTTTCGTTCTCCTATCTTTTTCCTGTGTACCGGCAGCAGCCTATTCAGAAGAGGCAGCCCGCGCTTTTAGCGAGGGAAACGATCTTGTATTGGCTGGGGATTATTATGGAGGAGCAGCATCCTTTGACCGTGCAATCCTCCTAGAGCCGGGATTTTTTGAAGCATGGGACCGGAAGGCCGATGCGCTCAACCGGGCCGGCGAATTGAGCGAAGCCCAAAAAGCTGTTGAGAAATCCGTGGAGATCAACCCTGAATACGTCCGCGGCTGGATAAACCGGGGCCAGATCCTGTACAATATCGGGTATTATTACGAAGATGTGGCAGGCGACCCGAAGAAAGCGGAGGAGTACTATCTCGACCAGCTCCTTTCCTTCGAACAGGCAATCCAGCTTGATCCGGGCAATGCCGAAGCCCGCTTCAACCGGGGGTATGCCCTGGCCGGCATGAAACGCTACGATGAAGCGCTTGCAGAATTTGCGCGGGTACGCAACCTGGATCCCGCGTACCCGAACTTGGCACTGAGCGAGAAGCAGGCCCGCGTCCTGCGCGATGCAGCAACACCCTGGTACATTCAATATGCCCTCCCGCTGGCAGCACTCGTTTTCATTGTTATCCTCATTGTCGCATATTTCGTGCTGGTACGGCAATGGAATGCCACCCAAAAAGATCCCGCTGCCCCGGAAAACCGCCGGACCAGGCGGAGAAAGGAGCAATAATTTTTGGGATTGTAAAAATTTGCTCTGGTGAAAAACTCCTTTTGGATAATTGTTATCCTCCTTGCGCCAGCCCTGCCCTCAAGGGGCTCATGGCGCATGCGATGCCTCCGTAATTACCTGAACGGGGCAGTCTGACAAAAAATGTTTTCACAAACCAGAATTTGAGTCCACCGATGGGCGCCCTTATTGGTCGGCGGCAAGCATCTTAAAGGGGATTTGGGGGTATCAGCCCCCCATAAGAACTTCCAAGGTTTTTTCTGAGCATAAAAATTCGGCCCGCAAGAAACTGTTGTGCTCTCCCATAAACAATACATCCGACGTTTCCGGTGGCTTTGGTTCTTGCGCTGCCAGTGAAACCTGAACAGCAGCAGATCAAAAGAGAATTGTTTAATCCCTGCAGGAAGAGACTGTAGCATGGCACCGGTCCCGGCTCTTTTTCATTCCCGTCCATGGGTCCTGATCCTTCTTGGAATTTGTGTTCTTGTCTGCATCATTACCGCATCCATGGTGCTTGTCCTCCCGCAGGTTTCACCGGATGCAGCTGACGGCACCTGCCCAACCGGACCCGCCACGGAACCGGTCTTTACCGATCCTGCAAAAAAACTTGAGGAACTCAAAGACCGCAATTTTTCAAAGAAACTCTTTGATGAAGCAGCCACGTACGAACCCCTGCTTGCAGCCCGGGGTACGCAGGTCCACATGTGCTTCTGGTCAGGAAAGGACAATCACGGAAATGCCCTCCGGCTGCTGGATGTCGTGAACGGGGGTTCCCCGGCAAGCGCCAGTCCGCCTCACCGCGCAATCTGGAATGAAGGTGTCAACGCATTTTACCCGTACCCTGCATGGGTCACCATACTCAACGAACACTGGTATGACCGGGGTACCGGGATTAACGGGACCGTTACGATCTTTGGAAAAACCTACCAGGACCCGTATCCCATAACTCCCGATGATGCAGATGAGATTGTCGGGGAATATTCCGCACGTTATGCCGGCATGGCTGAATATATTGCACGGGCAACCGGAAAACCCGTAAATGTCTGGTGCTTTGTCCATGGTGCAAAACCGGGCCGGGTATTCTCCCGGTATGAAGAGCCGGAACTGAAGAGACTGGAAGCGGACGGATTTGCCGTGATCTATTATGCGAAGAGCCTGGAGTCCCGTTGGGATAATGCCGGTGACTGGATTTCCGGTACAGAAAACTCCCCTCTCCCGTTATCCGGGCTATGAGCAGAGCCCTCCCTTTTCGAATACGATCTTTTTTTATCGGAAGACAAAGAGGTTGTACCATGGAACCAACCCCAGCTAATCCTGCGAATAATCCACGGATTCTCCTCCTTGCCGGAATCATCCTCCTTGCCTGCATCGCTGCCGCCTCATTCCTGTTCGGGGCTCCGGCCGGGACATGCACGCCCCCCGGAAGCCTTGCTACCGGGTCCTGCCACGAGCCAGTCTTCACGGATCCTGCAGTCAAGCTCAAAGATATCAGCAGTTCGGATTATTCGCTTCAGCTCTATAAGGAAGCCGTTTCGTATGAACCCCTTCTTGCAGCAAAGGGCACACAGGTTCACATGGGTTTCTATTCAGCAAAAGGCAACCACGGCAGTCTCCTGCTTCTGCTGGATGCTATCAATGAAGGTCCTGCCGCAACGGCAAACCCGCCCCACCGGGCGATCTGGGCCCAGGGAATAAACGGGTTCTACCCGTACCCTTCCTGGGAGCGGATTATGAACGAGCACTGGTATGAGCGGGCTTATCCCGTCAACGGTTCGGTTATCATCTTTGGGAAGGCATACACCGATCCCCACCCGGTTACCTTCGAACAGGCAGATGCCGTCTGGGCAGAGTACTCTGCCCGGTTTGCCGAGGTGGCAGAACCAATTGCTCTTGCAACCGGAAACCCGGTCCAGGTCTGGTGCTTCGTCGAAGGGGCAAAAGCCAACCGTATCTTTTACTCGATCGAACTGCCGGCCCTCAAAAAACTGGAGGAGAAGGGCCTTGTTGAAGTACATTTTGCCAAAACGCAGCAGGCAGCGTGGGACAACCCGTCCGACTGGATCAGCGGTACTGCAAACGTCCCGGCTCCGGCTGCATGATTGGGTCCGGCGAACCATGCAGAAAAAATCCACAAAAATCGAAGGCGAACTTATGGCCGTTGCCTTTAGGATCGTCTTTGGAACAAGCAGGACCGCTCCTCCTGAAACGAATGAGGACGAACTTGCAGCATCCATCCGTGAGCAGGTGCCGGGCGGTACTGATGAAGGATACCGGAATGCAGCTGTAAGGATCCAAAAACTCTCGTCAGATACTCTCAGGATCTGTGATGCGTTCCGGGACGGGAAATATGGTACCGGAAGTGCGGCACAGGATGCTGCGGTGAAGGAATTAAAGATGCAGAACCCTCATTTTTCGGATGCCGAATACCGGCAGGCATTTGCCGCCGGGATGATGTGGACGGCATTTTAAAAGAAGGAAATCAGGGCCCTGTTGAAACGCACAGGAACCAAGAGATCTCACACCCCCACCATGAAAATGCCCCGGGCATTATGAGCATTCCCACCCCCTTCGGGGGGTCGCGCGGGCGCCTCGTTTAGGCCATCGCTGGGCAGATAGGTTGATCCGCGTTACCGTCTATAGGTAGGGTTCAGGGCACTTTCATGGGAATACCGGTGAGGAATAGTATTGGAATCTGCTGGGGCCACGGGCAGCGGGAACAAATGCTTGCCGGTACTTCCGGGAGCGGTAGTGAAAAATTTGTTTTTTTAGTATCGGACTTTTGGTGGATATTATACAATAACAAAAAAAGGATCAGTGGCCCTTCTCATAGCAGATCTTCGCTTCATCGTGTTTGCCGATCGTGTCAAGGATGTCCCCGATATCATTCCAGACCTCCTTTCTTCCCGGTTCGATCTCAAGGGCGTGCTTAAAAGAAGTTAATGCATCCTGGTAGCGTCCCATCTCCTGCAATGCCCGGCCCTTGTGGATCCATGCATCGACAAATTCCGGCTGGAGGTGGATCATGGCATTAAATGCTTCAACGGCTTCCTCGTTTCTCCCCAGGGCAATAAGAGCGCTTCCCTTGGTGAAATATGCAATGGAGAAGGACGGATCGATCTCCATTGCCCGTTCATAGGTCCCGATTGCATCCTCGTACTGGTGAAGGGAGGAGAGTACCATGCCAAGACGGGTCCACCCGACAGCATTCCCGGGATCAAGGGCAAGCCCGCGCTCGTATGCATCCCGGGCCTCGGAATATTTCCCGAGATCGTAGTAGGCATTGCCCTTGCCAAGCCAGCCCTCGGCAACGGTATCGTCAAGTTCGATTGCCTTGTCAAATGATTCGATAGCATCGCGGTACATCCCGATCTCGGCAAGACAGATACCTTTGTGGGCAAAGACTTTTGGCTGGAAGTCGATCTCGAGAGCTGCGTCATAGGACCGGATTGCCTCGCGGTATTGTTCAAGGGCCGCGTATGCCAGGCCTCGGTAATCATGGATGATAGAGACCTGAGATTCAAGTTCAAGAGCACGGTCGAATGCGGTGATAGCAGCGTCGTATCTGCCCTGGTCAAGGAGACACTTCCCCTTCCGGGTAAATGCCTGCCAGCAGGAGGGATTGATCTCGATCGCGGCGTCAAATGCGGTGATGGCATCACCCAGGTTGCCCAGGGCGATGAAGGCAAGCCCCTTCTCGTACAGGGCATTTGCCGACCCCGGGTTGAGGGCAAGGACCTGGTCAAACGAGGTAATTGCTTCCCTGAAACGGTTCAGGAAGAAGAGTGCCCGCCCGCGTTCATAGATGGCATCTGAAAATTCGCGCTGAAGGACAAGCACCGCATTGAAGGACGTTATTGCTTCCTCATACCGCTGGATCCTGGTCTGGGCGATACCCTTGAAGTAGAGCGCCTCGGCATACTGGTTGTTGAACTCAAGGGCATGGTCAAAGGCAAGGATGGCATCGTCATACCGCTCCGATTTTACGAGTGCCACCCCTTTATGGTACCAGGCTTCAGGATACTCGGGCTGGAGGGTAAGTGCGGCATCGATATTTTTCAGCGCTTCACGGTACTGCTCCATGTGGATTTGGGCGATACCCCGGAAGAGGTAGGGTGCGGCAAAGTCCCCGTTTAAGGCAAGGGCCCGGTCGTAATCAGCAAGTGCAAGGGAATAGTCGCCCAGTTCAGCATGGGAGATCCCCCGGTAGAGCAGCGCTTCAGCAATGCGGTCATTGAGGGTGAGCGCGCGATCGTAAGAAGCAATCGCTTCATGGTGCATGCCGAGCAGGGCGAGGGCCCGGCCTTTCTGGTACAGTGCTTCTTCACATTTCGGCCGTTTTGTTAATGCAGATTCAAACTGCCGTATGGCATCATGATACTGCTCAAGGCGCAACAGCGAGACTCCCTGGTGATAATGTGCCACAGCGTCCTGCGGGTCGATACTGATGGCTTTGGTAAACAGGCCGACTGCCTCTTTGTGGCGCCCGAGACGGGAGAGGGCAATGCCTTTGCCGGTCCAGATCCTGTCGGCATTTGGCCGGATCTTCAGGGCAAGATCAAATGCAGCAACCGCATCATCGTACCGGGAGAGCCGGGTAAGTGCAGCCCCTTTGGCATACAGGGCATCTACGTATTTTTGCTGGATCCCAAGAGCATTGTCGAACGCAATAACCGCTTCCCGGAACATGCCGATCTCACAGAGCGCCCTGCCCTTGTTGTAATGGGCTTCTGCCATATCCGGCCGGATCTCGATGGCACGGTTGAACGATTCTGTTGCATCGTCGAACGAGCCAAGGGCAAACAATGCTTTTCCCTTGAGGAACCATGCATCGGCGTTGGTTGAATCGATGGCAAGGGTTTTGATATAGGATTCGATGGCATCGTTCTGTTTGCCGAGTTCTGCAAGGGCTTTGCCCCGCTGGAGCCAGGCATCGACCAGGTGCGGCGAGATTGCAAGGACGCGATCAAAGGCTTCGATTGCATCGATGTAACGCCCAAGGGCTGCCTGGGAAAGACCCTTGTGATAATGGGCACGTTCGTTGTCCGGGGCAAGCTCGATACTCCGGTTAAAAGCAATGATTGCATCGTCGTGCCGGCCAAGACTGCCAAGCACCTGCCCCTTTTCATAATACGCGGCCGGGTAGTTCTTGTCAATGCTGATGACTTTATCGAATGTCTTGACCGCCTCGCGGAACATCCCCATCCGGAAAAGTGCCCGGCCCTTGTCAAACTGGACATCGGCAACGCCCGGATCGATCTCCAGTGCCCGGTCAAAGATCTTGACTGCTGCCTCCGGCTCGTCAAGGCGCATCAGCGCAGACCCCTTAAAGTGCAGTGACGGGACATGGAGAGGCTGGATTGCAAGGGCATCGTTGTAGGCAGTGATCGCGTCCGGGGTCCGTTCCAGGGTATCGAGTGCACGGGCTTTCGCGTATCGTGCATCAAAGAAGTCAGAACGAAGCCCGATTGCCCGGTCAAACGATCCGGCCGCCTCTTCATACCGGCCAGACCGGACCAGGCATTCTCCCTGTTCGTACCATGCATCGGCATTTTCCGGTGTATGGGCGAGGAGATCCTGGAACGACCCGATTGCATCGGAGAACCGGCCAAGCGCCATGTAGGCCCGAGCCAGGGTGTGCATTGCCACATGGTTCGCCGGGTCAAGCTCAAGGGCCCGGCTCAGGTCTTCTATGCATGCAGCATAATCGTTGAGCCGGTACCGTGAAACGCCCTTCTCAAACCATGCCGCAGTATGGTCGGGAATGTTTTCAAGCACCTGGTTGTAGCCTTCGATCGCATCGGGATATTTTTCCCGGGCAAAGAGTGCATGGGCACGGCAGAACATCGCACCGGTATGGACGGGTTCCAGCGCCAGTACCTGGTCAAATGCCAGGATTGCCGGTTCATACCGCTGGAGTTCCATGAGCGATGTGCCTTTCTCAAACGAGATAGCCGGATCGTCGGTAACTCGCGAGAGAGCAGCATCGAATTCCGTCACTGCTTCCGCGTGGCGGCCGAGTTGTGCAAGGGAGAGCCCCCGGAGCCATGCAGGTTCGTATTCGTCCGGGAGCTGGACTGCAGCATCGTGGAGCACGATCTCTGCATCGTTATGGCGGTGGTTCTTTTTTAAGGCGCGGCCTTTTTCAAGCAGGATACGGCCATTGCTGGGCTCGATGCCGAGCGCGATATCGAAAATGCGAACAGATTCATCGTATTTTTCCAACCGTGACAGGGCATTGCCTTCGGCAAAAATGATGGCAACGTTCTGGGGATCTGTCTGCCGTGCCTGGTCATACGAGCGTGCAGCTTCTGCATCCCTCCCGATCTTTTCCGCAGAAATCCCCCGGTGGTGCCATGCCACGGAATGGTCCGGGACCCGTTTGAGGAAGTCATCGAATGCACTGATGGCTTCTTCATAGCGCTCCAGTTCCTCAAGCGATCTTCCTTTGCAGTAATACCCTTTGGAAAATTCGGGATCGATGGTCAGGCTCTGCCGGAAGGAGTCCAGGGCATCCTCGTAGCGTCCAAGATGTGCAAGGGCACGGCCCCGGGCGAAGTGGCTGTCCCGGTCCCCGCGGTTGAGTTCAAGGGCACGATCAAATGCTGCTACTGCCTCCTCGTACCGCTCCAGGTGCGCGAGGATGCATCCCCGCTGGAAGACGGGATCGAACGAGTCGGGCCGGATACGTATGGCCTGGTCGAATGCCAGGAGTGCCTCGGACAGGTTGCTGGTATGGACAAGGCAGGTGCCCTGGTAATACCATGCATCATAGATCCCGTTGTCCAGGTCAAGCGCTGAACCGAATGCTCCCGAAGCATCGTCGTATCGCTGCAGGTGGTAAAGGGCAAGTCCTTTGTGGTGGAGCGAGGGTACATGGGATGAGTCGAGTTCAAGAGCGGTATCGAACGATGCAAGGGCATCGGAATACCTGCCCAGACGCTCCAGTGCAAGTCCTTTTTCAAAGAATGCCACAAGGAAATGCGGGTCAATGCCAATGGTTGCATCAAACGCGCTGATAGCTTCTTTGTCCTTTCCCAGTTTAACCAGAGCGAGGCCCTTGTCAAACCATGCATTGGTGAACTTCCGGTTGATGGAGGTGGCCCGTTCGAAAGATGCTACCGCCTCCTCGTACCGGCCGAGTTCGGCGAGAGCAATTCCCCGGTCATACCACCCGTTCGCATCCTTTGGTTTCAGGGTAAGGGCACGGGTCAGTGCTTCAAGGGCCGGTTCGAACCGGCCCAGGGAAAGCAGCGAACTGCCTTTGTTGAGCCACGCCCCGGCACAGTCAGTATCGCGGGATATGACCCGGTCAAAGGATGCAATGGCGTCCGCATAGGTCCCGGTCTCCTGGTGGGCCCGGCCTTTGCGGTACCATGCAGTGAGGTTCTCGGGATCAAGCGCAAGAGTCCGGTCAAAGGATCCAATGGAATCGGCCGGGTTGCCCAGGTCATAAAGCACCTGCCCCTTCAACAGCCATGTTTCAACATCGGTTGTCCGGAGTTCCAGTGAACGATCCAGTGCCGGCAGGGCCTCGTCGAGCCGGTGGAGTCGTACCAGCGCTTTTCCTTTCTCAAGGAAGACTGCCGGGTTGTCCGGTGCCAGCTCTGCCATCCGGTCAAACGCCCGCAGGGCATTTTCAAATTTCCTCAGGCTGGCATATGCAAGCCCGATACGGAATACCGCATCGATAATAGCAGGATCGTGCGTTAGCGCCTGCTTGTAGGAACGGATAGATTTTTCGAATTTTTCGAGTGTTTGCAGGGAAAGCCCCTTGTGGTAATGGGCCGGTGCATGGCCGGGATTGTGCTCCAGCGCGAGATCGAAGGCACGCAGCGCATCGGCATGCCGTTCCAACCGCTGGAGCGCACAACCTTTCAGGTAGGCAGCTTCTGCATCATGGCCATTGATTTCGAGAGCAAGGTCAAACGATGCTACCGCATCCTCATCCCGCCTGATTTCTGTCAGCGCACGGGCGCGATTGAAGGCCGCTGTCGCGTTCTTCGGGTCCAGTCCGAGCGCCCGGTCATAGGCAGGGACAGCATCATCATAGCGGCCCAGGTGCATGAGCGATTCTGCACGCTCAAACGTGGCAGCAGGATTGTCAGGTTCCCGTTCGAGGGACTGGTCATAGGCTTCGAGAGCATCCTGCCACCGTTCGAGCCGGAAAAAGGCATGGCCGCGCAGCGCCCAGATGTCTGCAGTCTTCCTGCCCAGACCAAAGATGGTGTCCGTGGCAGTGACGACCTCATCATGCCGTTCGAGGACGGCAAGCGTCAGTGCTTTTGAGACCGCAGCATCAACCATGTCCGGTTTGAGGGAGAGTGCCTGGTCAAAGGCCGCAAGCGATTCATCGGGACGGTCGAGAAAGACCAGTTCCAGCCCCTTGTTGTACCAGCCGGTTGCACAGGAGGGATCGTGCTCCAGCGCCTGCACAAGGGCTTCCAGCGCATCGCCATGCCGGTCAAGTCTCGAAAGAGAGATTCCCCGTAAATACCAGGCAACCGCATTGGCTGTATCGGAGGCAAGGACTTTTTCAAACGAGGCCGCGGATTCTTTCCACCTGCCGGTGTGATAGAGTGCTTTTGCGCGGAAGAAGAGGGCAATAGCATTATCAGGCCGGCGCTTGAGGGATTTCCCGAACGATTCTATTGACTCTTTGAACCGCTTCAGGCGATAGAGCGCGTATCCCTTGCAGCAGTGAAGGTTCGGATCGGCGGTATCGCTCTCCAGCGCCCGGTCAAGCGAGATGATGGCGTCTTCGTACCGCTCCAGCCGGACAAGGGCGATGCCTTTCCCGTGGTGTGCCCGTTCGTTCTCCGGGTCGCGCAGCAGCGCTTCGTCAAACGCGGCAAGCGCTTCATCATGGCGCCCGAGATGGGCGAACGCCTCGCCCCGTGTGCTCTGGACCCGGGGGTCTTCCCGTTCCAGTTCAAGCGAACGGTCAAGGGATGAGATGACCGCATCGTACTGCTTCAGCCGGAAGTAGCAGTATCCCTGTTCGGCATGGACGCGGGCGGTATTCATGCCAAGAGCAATGCACTGCGAGAATGCCAGCAGGGCATCGTCAGTACGGTCAAGCTGGACAAGGGCAAGGCCCTTCTCAAAGATGATTGCCGGGGTTTCGGGGGACAGGGCCAAAAACCCTTCGAATGCTTCCACGGCCTGCCCGTACTTTTCCAGGACAACAAGCGCCTGCCCCTTCTCCTTCCAGGCTTCGGCATTTGCGGGGTTGAGGGTGATTGCTTCGGAGAATGCTTCCGCGGCCTCCTCGTATTGCCGGGTCCGGATCTGGGCAAACCCTTTGTACATGAATGCCCGTTCGCAGGTGGGCTGGACGCGGTTCACCCGGGCATACGCGGAGATTGCATCGGGATAAAGGCCGAGATTGTCATACGCCCTGCCAAGACCATAGAATGCGGTCAGGTCATCGGGGTTGTTCTCCAGGACGCGCTCGAACGCGGTTACCGCTTCGCGGTAACGTTCCAGTACAGAAAGGACCCGCCCGCTCTCCCGGAACCCGTCAATAAAGTCGGGCATCAGGACGTTTGCACGCCCGAATGCGATTGCAGACTGGCTTGCGTTCTTCTGCCGGAACAGGGCAACGCCCTTGTAGTAAAATGCCTCCCCGAATTCAGGGACAAGGGCAATTGCGCGGTCGAATGCAGCATCCGCCTCGGCATCATTTCCCAGGCTGAGCTGCGAGCGACCAAGATAGAACCAGGTGTGGGGGTTGCTCTCGTCAAGTTCGATCGCCTTGTTGTACGAGAGGACGGCTTCCTGGAACCGCTCAACGGCAAAGAGGCAGAAACCCCGGATGAGCCAGGCATTGGCGATCTTGGGGTTGGCGTCCAGCGTGCGGGACAGGACCTCGATGGCATCATCGAATTTTCCCAGTTCGGCAAGGGCAAGCCCCTTGTGGTAGAGAGCGTCCCGGTTGCCCGGATCAACATCCAGTGCCTGCGAGAATGCTGCTTCTGCCTTCTCCTGCTGCCCGAG
Organism: Methanoregula sp. UBA276; assembly: GCA_002508495.1. Classification (GTDB taxonomy): domain Archaea; phylum Halobacteriota; class Methanomicrobia; order Methanomicrobiales; family Methanospirillaceae; genus Methanoregula. The sequence goes on along the minus strand of DANA01000127.1, from coordinate 17,393 downwards.
CGCGGCAAGACACAGGCCTTTCTGGTACAGGGGATCTGCTTTTGCGGCATCCAGCACAAACGCCGTGTCAAACGCGGTTATGGCCCCGTCATAGTCCTCGAGCCGTGCCAGCGCGAGACCTTTGTGATAATGCGCTTGTGCATTGTCGGGAACGATCTCAAGCGTGATGGTAAAGGCAAAAACCGCCTCGTCAAACATCCCGAGTTCGGCCAGGGCAATACCCTTATGGAAAAATGCCGGCGAGAAGTTGGGAATGAGTTCCAGCACCCGGTCAAATGATTCGACTGCTTCAAGGTGCCGGCCCAGTTTTATCAGGCACAGCCCGCGGTCATAGTACGTCTTGGCATTGGCCGGGTCCAGTTCAAGGGCCTTTTCCAGCGACGCTGCTGCGTCCTCATACCGTTCCAGGCCGCATAACGCGGTTGCCCGTATGATCCAGGCATCGGTAAATTCAGGCCGGAGTTCCAGCGCTTTTGCTGCTGCTACAGAAGCCTCCTCGTTCCTCCCGAGGTCATGGAGGGCTACTGCTTTTTCATAGAATGCCGGTGCATGGAAGGGATCGTATTCGATCGCATGGTCAAACGCATCGATAGCATCGCGGAAGAGCCCGGTTGCATAGAGTGCATGGCCCCGCAGGTAATGCGCCGGGGCATGGTTGGGCATTCCCCCCAGGCAGGCATCGAACGCAGCAACCGCGTCTTTATGATCGCCTTTCCGGTCAAGGGCGAGGCCACGGTAATAATGCGCCAGGATTCGGGATGCGTCGAGTTCCAGCACCCGGTCAAATGCATGGACCGCCTCCTCGAAACGTTCCCGCCTGACCAGGGCCTCGCCCCGTTCGAAATGCGCATCGCCATTCCCGGGGTTGATGGCGATGGCCTGGTCGAACGAATCGATGGCACTCTCATCATCACCCAGGGCTGTTCGTCCCCGGGCCAGGTACAGCCATGCGGGGAAATTATGCGGGTTTTCCCTGACCGTGCGGTCGAATTCTGCAATGGCGTCCCGGAATTTGGCAAGCGTGAAGAGCGCGATACCTTTCCTTAAGCGGGCATCGGTGTATTTTGGTTTCAACTGGAGCGTCTTGTCAAAAGCAAAGGCAGCATCGCTGTGGCGGCCAAGGTTTGAGAACGCCTTTCCTTTATGATAGAACGCGAGGGCGTTTTCCGGGTCGTAAATCAGTGCCTTGTCAAATGATGCAAGGGCGTCCTCGTTCCGGCCCAGCTTCTCCAGCGCAAGGCCCCGGTTGAAATGTCCTGCTGCATTGCTGCTGTCTTTTACCAGGTTGTTGTCAAACGCTGCAATAGCCTCTTCGAATCTTCCGGTCCGGAGCAGGGCGACACCCAGGTAATACGAAGCTTCCGGAAAGGAGCTTTCCAACCCGAGTGCCTGGTTGAGGGCAGTGATGGCGTCAGGAAAATTGCCGGATTCGATCAGGGATCGGCCCTTGTGGTACCATGCCGGGGCTTGCGCAGGGGCAAGGGAGATTGCCTTGTCAAATGAGATGATTGCATCCCGGTGGTCGCCTAACGTGGCAAGAGCCAGGCCCTTGTGGTAATGGGCATCGCTGTTCTCCGGGTCGATCTCGAGCAGTACCTCAAAGACATGGATAGCACCTTCGATTCGGTTCACCTTTTCGAGGGCAAGGCCTTTGTAATAAAACGCATCTTTGCTCCGCTGGTTGAGAGATATGGCATTGTCGAACGCTTCTATGGCGTCCTGGTACCGGCCAAGGTTGAACAGTGCCCTGCCGTTCTTGATCCAGCCGCCTTCCTGGTCCGGGTTGATCCGCAGCGATTTTTTATATGCGGCTATGGCATCTTCTGTCCGGCCAAGGCGGGTAAGGATGTCTCCTTTCCGCATCCAGATACCGGCATTGGCCGGGTTGATGTCGAGTGCCCGGGTATAGGCAACCAGCGCGTCCTGGATCTTCCCGAGATCGAAGAGTGCGTCGGCTTTTTTGACCCAGGCTTCGGGCAGGCTCCCGTTGATCTCGAGGGCTTTTGTGTACGCGGCAACGGACTCCTGTTTGCGACCTTCGTTGTACAGGGAATTGCCTTTCTGGAGCCAGATGTCGATTAAAGTCGGGTTCAGCGAGAGGATGCGGTCATCGGTCTCGATTGCTTCGGAATATCTTCCCAGCGTATACAGGGATCCGGCCCGGCAGATCAGCGCTTCTATCAAGGAGGGGTTGACGGCAAGGCTCTTGTCAACGGCTGCTATTGCATCCTCATGCCGGTGGATGGCAGCAAGCGCAAGGCCCTGGTACATGTGGCCTTCCGAGAGCGACGGGTCGAGATGGAGTGCTGCATCAAGGGCAGCAATCGCTTTTTCATACTGTTTTGCCTGGAAATGGGCCAGCCCCAGGAAATAGTGGGATGCGGCATTGGCCGGGTCCAGGGTAATAGCGCGGGAAAACGCTGCGGCTGCTTCATCATTCCGCTGCCGCTGGAGGAGTGCCATGCCCCGGAAATGCTCTGCCGGTGCATTATTGGGATCGAGCTCCAGCGCACTCTCAAATGCCCGTATGGCATCGCTGAAACGCTCTCTTCCCGCATAGGCAATTCCCAGGTAATAAAAGCCGGAACTGTTTTTGGGGTCCTGCTCGAGTGCACGCTCGAAGGCCACAATGGCTTCATCATACCGTTCTTTCTGGGCAAGGGCAACCCCCTTGAAATACAGGGCTTTTGCATTGTCGGGCTCGATCTCGAGGACCTTGTCGTAGGCAATGACGGCTTCGAGAGGTTTTCCCAGCCGGGACAGGGCCATACCCTTGCCAAAATAGGCCCGGGCACACTGGCGGTCGGTTTCGAGAACCCGGTCGTAGGCATTCACGGCCTCTTCGAATTGTTCCAGTGCAGCAAGGGAATGGCCGAGATAACACCATGCCCGGATGTTCCGCGGGTCGGCTTCAAGAGATTTCCGGAAAATGGAGATGGCGATCTTGTACTTCTCGAGGCTGACCAGTGCAATCCCCTTGCGGATAGCAGCGTCGGTGTCCCGCGGGTTCAGGGCGAGTTCGCGATCAAATGCTTCGATTGCCTCTTCAAAACGCCCCAGTTTTGTGAGCGCAATTCCGGTAAACCGCGATGCTTCGCGGAGGCCGGGATCTCTTTTGACGGCTTCAGTAAAGAGACGGGCAGCCTCGTCGTACTGGTCCAGGTTCAGGCATGCCAGGCCCTTGTGGAACAGGGCTTTTGGATTATCGGGGGAGAGCGCCAGGAGCCGGTCAAAAACTGCCAGTGCATCTTCATACCTCCCGGTTTTCAGGAGCGTGGTGCCGGTATAATAGTATGCAGACTCATGCGCCGGATCGGTCTCGGCAGCCTCGTTGAAGGCAAGAATGGCGTCATCATAGTGCGCAAGCTCAAGAAGGGCGAGACCGCGCTGGTAGTAGGCTTCTGCAATACCCGGATCGATCTCGATGACATCATCAAATGCCTTTACCGCTTCATCATACCGGCTGATGCCGGAGAGTGCGATGCCCTTTGCCAGAAGTGTCCGGGGATTGTCCGGCTCAAGACTGAGCGCATAATCGTAAGCAGCGACTGCATCCGCTTTTTTGCCAAGCTGCATGAGTGCCTGTGCCTTGTTCCGGTAGGCATGCGTGCATTCCGGGTCGATCTCGATGACATTGTCAAATGCCCTTGCCGCATCATCCGGGCGGTTCAGGGCAGTGAAAGCCCGTCCCTTGAAATACCATGCACGGATATTGCGGGGGTTCTGTTCAAGGGCGAGGTTGAAGGAGAGGAGTGCCTCTTCGTACCGTTTCAGCCGTACAAAGATGACGCCTTTCCTGACCTGCGCATCGGTACGATCCGGGCTCAGGGCAAGGGTCTGGTCGTACGATGGCAGGGCCTCTTCAGGCCGGCCGGTATTTTCGAGGGCAATTGCGCGGGAGAACCAGGCATCGGAGAGAGCCGGGTTTAACTCAATCGCTTCATCAAGGACGGGGACTGCCTCTTCAAACCGGGAGAGGCTGATGAGGGCAGATCCTTTCTCGACCAGGGCAGCAGTGTTCTGCGGTGAGGCCTCGAGTACGGCATCGAAGGATGCAATAGCCGTAGAATAGTCCTGGAGGGCCATGAGGGCATGGCCGCGCTGGTAGAGGGCAAGGGTGTGCCCGGGATCGATGGCAAGGGCATCGTCAAATGCTTCGATTGCCTCTTCATGCCGGCCGATCTGGGCAAGGGTGTATCCCCTGCTGTAATGGGCGTTGACATAATTGCTGTTGATCCCGATTGCATCGCCAAATGCATCAAGGGCATCGTCAAACCGCTCCAGTTTCAGGAACGACAGTCCCTTGTCATAATGGGAGCGGGCATTGTCTGGTTGCAGGCTGATACTTTTCTCAAATGATGCGATGGCCTCGTCATACCGGCCGAGCCTTGAGAGGAGGGCGCCTTTCTGGTAATGCGTCTGTGCATTTCCGGGGTCCTGGGCAAGGGCCCGGTTATATTCCATGACTGCATCTTCATTCCGCCCCAGCTTAGCCAGCGCGTATCCTTTATGGTACAGAGCATCGGCAAATCCCGGGCTGATACGGATGGCGCGGTCATACGCGGTTACTGCCTCGCTGAACCTGCCAAGGTTGGCATAGGAGATCCCCTGCTGGTACGCTGCGGATGCACAGCGGGGATCAAGCGACAGGGTTTTTTCAAACGACTCGATTGCTTCCTTGTGCCGCCCGAGCCGGGCAAGCGCAATACCCCGGTAAAACCATGACCCGGTGTGGTTCTCGTCAAGACCAAGGACCGCCCCAAAGTCCTCGATGGCATCTTCGTACCGGCTGAGGAATATGCCGGCAACCCCTTTCCGGTACCATGCATCGGTCCGTTCCGGTGCCAGGGTCACCGTCTCTTCAAAATCTTCAATTGCATCGCGGTACTGTTTTGTGTGGTAATAGGCAAGTCCGCGCTGGTACACGACTTCGGGCGTGCCGGGAGATGCCTCGATAGCCCGGGTGAACGCGTCAATCGCATCGGGATACCGGGATGACTGGATACAGGAGAGCGCAAGGTAGTGAAGCGCGTCTGCCATCCCGGGATTGAGGGTCACTGCCTGCTGGAGAGCAGTCCCCGCTTCNNGGGTTCATGGCGGATGAATTGTTCTGCAGCCTCAACCGCAGCATCGGATTTCTCCTGCCGCGCGAAGATAAATGCCTTGTAGTACCAGACCCAGGCATCTTCCGGGTCATAGATTGCAGCCTGATCAAACGCGGCAAGGGCTTCATCATTCCGGTTGAGCTCGTATAACGAGATCCCCTTGTTGTAATAGGCCCGGGCATAATCCGGCACGATCTCGATTGCTTTGTTGTAGGAGGTGACCGCCTCCTGGTGACGCCCCATGTCCGCAAGCGCGATGCCCTTGTTGTAATAGACCTTGGCATGGCGCGGTTCGACCATCAGGGCATGGTCATAGGCGCTGATCGCCTCCCGGAACCGCCCGAGCTCATAGAAGGCGATCCCTTTCAGGATCCAGGCTTCCGCATTATCGAATTTTAACGAGAGGAGGTGATCGCAGGTGGGGAGTGCGTCGTCGTACCTTCCCAGCTGGACAAGGGTAGCTGCCTTGTTGTACCATGCATTGGGATCCTTTGGCTCCAGTGCGGTTGCCTGGTCGTAGGACGCGATTGCCTCGTCAAACCTTCCCAGGTCATAGAGGGCGATCCCTTTGAAATAATGAGCTTTCGCGAGCCGGGGAAACAGGGCAAGACTCCGGTCGAACATGACGATGGCTTCCTGAAATTTCCCCAGGTCATAGAGCTCAACGCCCTGCCGCATCAGTGCTTCCGCATCACTCTTGTTCATGCTCAATGTGACCTCGTGCCAAAATATCCGGGCATGGTTTTCGCGTGGTTTTTCCTGTATTTTTGTACACGCTTTGTACAGTGCATCCTGTATACAGGTTGTTTATAAGGCGCATATACCCTTTCCGGTATATTGATATGGGTTGTGGTGATTTATCAATCCTGTTTTTATACCGGCCCAAAAAAACGGCGGGGCTTATTTCCCGAGTTTCCGGATCACCCGGACGAGCCGGGCAATCCCTTCGCAGATCATCGTATCCGGTGCATTGGAGAAATTTATCCGGAGCGTGGAATTTCCGCCCCCGTCAATGTAGAACGGGGTGCCGGGAAGGACGGCGACCTCTTCTTTTATGGCTGCATCAAAGACCTCATTTGCACTGATGCCATCCGGCAGCGTGAGCCAGAGGAACATCCCCCCTTCCGGCCGGGTATACCTGACTGACGCCGGAAAGGTCTTTTTGATCTCGGCCTGCATAAGGTCGCACTGGTGCCGGTATGCCTGCTGTATCCGGTGGATGTGGCTGTCGATATCAGTATGCGAAAGGTACTCATATGCGATCCGCTGGGACAGGAAGTTGGAATGGAGGTCGGATGCCTGTTTTGCAATAACGAGCTGCTCCATAACCTCAACGGGTGCGACTACCCAGCCAAGCCGCATGCCCGGCGCAAGGATCTTTGAGAATGATCCGGTGATGAGGGTTGTTGCCGGCAGGAGTTGCCGGAACGATTGCGGTGATCGCCCGGTAAAGTTGAGTTCGCCGTAGGCATCGTCTTCAATAAAAAACGTTCCGGTCTTTTGCATCACGTCGGCAATTTCTTTTCGCCGCTCTCCGGTGTACGTGATCCCGGTGGGGTTCTGGGAATTGGGGATCCCGTAAAAGAATTTCGGGTTGTGCCGCTCCAGAACCTCCGCAAGCATGGCAGGGTCCGGACCGTCGTCCTGCAGGGTAATCGGGCAAAAGACGGGCTCGTACAACGAGAATGCCTGGATTGCGCCGAGATACCCGGGACGTTCGATGGCTATCGGATCTCCTGCATTGAGGAACACCTTCCCGATGAGGTCGAGGCATTGCTGGGATCCATTGGTGATAAGGATCTCACAAGGAGAGACTGCCATCCCGAGCCGTTTCCGGTACCGTTCTGCAATCCATGTCCGGAGGGGCAGGTAGCCTTCCGTGGTAGAATACTGCAGCGCCTTCCTTCCCTCCGCTGCAAGGACACGCCCGGCAGCATCCGCGATGCCGGCTGCATCGATGAGATCCGGGTTGGGAAGTCCCCCGGCAAACGAGATGATGCGGGGATCATCGGTTACTTTGAGGATCTCGCGGATGAAGGATTTTGGAGTCTTTGCCATCCGGGATGCAAACAGGTTTTTCCTGTGCGGTTTTGTCGTCGGTCCTGGCTTTGCAGGTCTCTCCGGGTTCATGATTCACCAGATATTTCCGGTAGTATTTGCATGTTTAAGGGATGAAGATGATTGATAAAAGAGGCTCCTATGAACTGATACGGGTTACACCGGAATCGTGAAGAAAGCGATCCGGTCTCTTTAAAAAAACAGTTCTTGTCGATATCCGAAACAAGGGGAAATTTGAATTTGTGTGAGTGCCCCCAAGTTCAGATTCCTCTACCGGGCATGGCGGGGCGGGTAAGTTTGATTGGAATGCCGGATTGCAATAACCTGTATACGATTTTTCTTTTTTTTTCTCTTTGAAAAGGAATTGAAGCCGCCGCGGGGCGCCCAAACGGGAGCGGCGGCCGTTCATCATAATTATGGCAGAATCAGCGTTCACCAACAGAGCATTTCGAGTTTTTCATAAGAAACACGCATGAACGGGCGTTCACACCCGAAACATGAAAAATAACCGGAACTTCATTCGTTTAAGAAAGATGTTAACCCCATTCAGTTATTTTTCATGGGAAACCCTCATTCAGGAAAAATGGTGCCCCCCTTCTCGCCAGCCCTGCCCCCAGGGAGGGCGCATGCGATGTTTCCGCACTCCCTGTACGGGATACTCCCGACAAAAATATTTTTACAAAACAAAAATTGATGCCACCACACGGGCGCCCAGACGGGAGCGGCGGCAAGCATCTTAAAGATGGTGTGGGGGCATACTGCCCCTACACCCCTCTGAAGATTCTTATGCCGGCCAAAAAGGATTGTATCAGGGCTTCTTACTCTGGTACATGTACCAGATCTTGCACGCGCCCTCGTGGCTGACCATGCAGGGCCCCACCGGCTTTCGCGGGGTGCAGACCTTCCCAAAGAGTTTACAGTCGGACGGGTTTGCAAGCCCCCGGAGGATCCTGTCGCAGCTGCAGGCTGAATGTTTCGTGATGTGCTGGAACGTGATATTGAATTTCTTCTGGGCATCGTACTGCTCAAACTCTGGCTTTAACCGGAGGCCTGACTGGGGAATTACGGGGAACCCGCGCCACTCGACATCGGATGGTTCGAAAACCTCGTACATGATCTTTCTGGCCTTGACATTGCCTTCACGGCTGACCGCCCGCGGGTAGGCATTATCCACGCGGTGCGTCCCTTCCCGCACCTGCGTTACCAGCATCAGGAGACCTAAGAGAATGTCCTCGGGCTCAAAACCGGCAACGACCTGCGGGACGGGGAAGACCTCGTACTCATCGTAGCCCATGACCGTGCAGACATGGCCGGGGAGCATGAAGCCGTGGAGCTTTGCCTCGCCCTGTTCAAGGAGCCACTTCATGGCCGGGGGAACAATGCGGTGGCAGGAGAGGATGGAGAAATTTTTTGGGGGATTTGTGAGGAGCATTGCGGCTACGGTCGGTGCCGTGGTCTCAAAGCCGACCGATATGAAGACAACCTCCTTGTCGGTCTTCTGTGCAATCTCGATGGCCTTGTGGATCCCCAGCACGATCCGTACGTCTCCACCGGAGGACTCAAGGGACCCTTTGGTGCCCGGGACATGGAGGAGATCGCCGTAGGTCGTAACAATACAGTCCCGGTTGACCAGCTCCAGCGCAGCATCAATCTCGCCCTGCGGGGTGATACAGACCGGGCAACCGGGCCCCATAACGATCTTTAACTGTTCGGGGAGCAGGCTGCGCAGGCCGGAGCGGGCGATGGCAGCTTCGTGGGTGCCGCAGATATGCATGAAGGTCATCTCCCGGTCGACCAGCTCGTGAAGTTTCTGTGCGATCTCCGTTCCTGTTGCCATAGAATTCTCCAGTGCTATTATTCGCCGGAAACGATAAGGGTGCGGGTTTTGACCGAAAAAAAGCACGGCATACCGGGACGCTATCGTTGCAAAACCTTTATCGGTTGCAGGAAGTCACTCCACAAACATGATATTCGGGATCTCGACCTACTGCCTCCATGACCAGGCACTAAAAACCGCACTTGATACACTCAGTGCGATGACCGGGTTCATCGAGGTGATGGATGAAGGGTTGCACCACCTGGAAAATGCAGAACTTCTCAAGGAATTTCCCGTAACGTATTCCATCCACGCCCCTTCACGGGGCACCAACCTTGCGAGCCTTCTCGAACCGATACGCCGCGCAAGCGTTGAGGTAATGGCAGACTGCTTCCGCATTGCCGGGGATGTTGGCGCGCCGGTTGTTTTGCACCCGGGATATTTTGCCTGGCAGGAGGAGCAGAAAGCAGCAGAGCAGCAGCTTGTGCGTTCGCTCAACGAACTCCATTCACTTGCTGCAGAATATTCGGTACCATTCTTTGTCGAGAACATGGGGAACTGGGACTATTTCCTCATCAAATCCCCCCATGAACTCCCGCTCATTGGTAAAACCCCGTACGCGCTCGATGTCGGGCATGCCCACCAGAACCACTGCCTTGCGGAGTTCCTTCAGCACCCGGCCGGGCATTATCATCTCCATGATAATGACGGAACAACGGATGCGCATGCCGCAGTTGGCGAAGGGACCATTGATTTTTCTGCAGTGATGAAGGTTGTCAGAGAATCGGGAGTGGATCCGGTTATTGAGGTAGGGACACTTCCAGGGGTCAGGCTGAGTATCGAACGGCTTCGCGCCATAGATTGACTGGAGAGCCCGTGTTTTTATTGCGGGGGTGGAAAAAGCCCGGAAAAAAACTCCCCGGTGTCGGATGCGGGTACAGGAAACGGTGAATTGGGGATCTGATCGTTGATTCGTGAACTGCCAGGAGGAGCCGGTTCATCAGGGAAGAATTTTTAGGATTAACCCCGCTATTCCGGTGTCTGGATATGGGGTTGACCCCGGCAAATCCGGGAGGGGTCTTAAATACTCCGAAACCCCCCTGCCTCCGCAATGTTTTATAGGAAGTACTCACAACGTAGTTAGGCAACCGGTCACGGTGAGTGAGTCCCTGCGTTTCTCCCGTGAAGACAGTGCCCGGTACTATTCCGATTTCGTGCCTATGTGACACAGCCCGGCAGTGTGCCTCCTTGGTAAGGAGGAAGTCCCGAGTTCAAATCTCGGCATAGGCTTCTTTTCGTGGTTTTGAGATTTTTGTCCACGCGCTCGTATTTGGGTGAAATGCACGATCAGCCCGTTATCTCAATGATCTGGACGGACGGGCAGTGCATCACATCGATCCCGCGCACCCCGGATCCTTTTTCGCAGGAAATATTCTTTCATTCGGGGAGTCGTGCATGCGACGATCTCTCCCGTGCAGGCAGGAACGTCCTGCTCCAAAGCAGGTACCCGTTCTCCGAACCGGATATATAAAAAAGATATTAGCTGGAATTGATGAAAAAACCTGAAATTTTGTTGATTGGAAGAATCTCATCAAGGCGAAATATAGTAATACATGAAAGATAAACTACTGCAATCAAAACAGGTATCTGGTGTATGGTCTTTTCTTTCTGGCACGGAAAAACCGGGGGTATCATTGCAATACTTCTCGTCATCGCTCTTTTTTTCCCGGTTTCTGCTGCACCTGACACGGGTACGCTTGTTGTCACGGTCACGGATGCGATGACCGGAGAGAAACTGGATGGTGCTCGGGTGTACCTTGACGGCGGATACCGGGGTACCACGACATCAACCATGGCGGGTGCTGCATTGTCACTATCGGACGTTACTAAGGGAAAGCATACGGTGCGGGTAACCAGGACCGGTTATAAGGAAATAACCCAGAAGATAGTTTTTTCGGAAAAAACCCAAATTGAGATCGGGATCTCGAAGGGTTTTTTAATCCCCCTTAATACCCCCGGCCCGACAGCAGAACGGATTGATATCGTTTTTTACCCGTCGTCAACCTCCTATGATTGTAAGAACCATGCAAAAGTTACCGTGCCGGACTATATCACCGATGAGGCACGGTTCCGAAAAGATGTTACCAGCCTTGTCAGCCAGACCCTCCTGAACCTGAATAATGATACCGGCGGGGCAACACCCATTGTTGCCAATTACCAGGATGTTTTTAATTTCTATTATTACTTTGATCCCTCTGCACCAGCCGATGCATTCAACGGGTGTTCCGGCACCATTCCCGAGAAATACTATACGGATGTTCCTTTTAATGATGTAACGGTTATCCTTTACCCGACATACTACGGCGTGTATTCTGATCCCACCTGCCAGCCAACCGGCTGCTTCCAGGACTTCGGGCCGGGTCGCAGCCTGATGAAAGCCCCTGCAGACAAAGTGGTTTTATTCAAGCATGAGTCCGGCCATGCAGTGTTCGATCTGGTGGATACATATTGTGGTGATACATATTACTACCAGAATGATCCGTACCCGAATGTCTGGTCTTCCCTTGATGCATGCAAAGCAGATGCGCGTGCAGGCAACCGTGATCCCGGACTCTGCCGCCAGATCGCAAAAACCAGTTCCGGTACAACATCGTGTATCCGGAACTACTGGCAATGGGATCCTCAACCCGACATCATGGCAAACGGGTACGCGGGGAAATTCGGCGAGGCTGCAACCCAGCGGATAAACTACGTTATTTCACAGGCAGGTGGTGGAACACGATGAAGATGAACGGGATTTTATGTCTGGCAATCATCCTGGTTGCCGTCTTTTGCGCGCCATTCGCGGGTGCCGATGAAGCATCAGAATATGCAAAAATTGCCAGAATATCCCTGAATTACCAGGACGGCTCGTACACCGTTTCCTCGCTTGAAGTTACGTACGGGGAGGCTCCCAACCTGAACCTGCGCGGCGGCGAGCTCGAAGGAGTTATCCTTGGTGCTGACGGAAAAGAACTCCGATCTTTCAACATCCACGAGCCGGGTGTTGCCTATGGGGGTATCTTAGGGCCCCCGGGTGAAGACAGCCTGATCGGGTATACCACGCGCGCCATGGCCGGCGATCTGACCATCGTTATCCCGTACCTTGACGGGATGCAGACCTTCACGCTCACGGACACGCGCGACGGGTCGGTTCTTGTAACTGCGGATCTGAACGAACCGGTAGCTGAATTCTGTTCGGATTATTCCCAGGACCCCCAGTGCCTTGTACGGATTACCGCTTCACGGGTGGTCACTCCCGATACCGGCACGCAGCTTATCCTTGCAACCCTGTTTGCGGCATCGGTCTTCCTTGCAGCAGGAATTGCGATATGGACTATCCGTCGCCGCGCAGCTGCTCTTGTTGTCGCTGAAGAATTACCCCGGAAGAATACGATCCTTATCGTTGATGATGACCCGGATATCGTCGAGCTTATCGACATTGCGCTCAGCAGCAGGGGAATTGCCACCCTTAAGGCGCTCAGCGGAGAGGAGTGTCTCAATATCCTGAAAAAGCAGGTGCCGGACATCATCCTTCTCGATGTCATGATGGATTCCATGAGCGGATGGGAAACCCTTGAAGCGATCAAGAAGATGCCAGAACAGCGCGACATACCTGTCATGATGCTGACCGGAAAGAGCCTGACCACCCAGGAAGCGAAGAAGTACCGCATCTGCATCCATGATTATCTCATGAAACCGTTCAATATCCAGGAACTCAATGCAGCCGTTGACCAGGTGCTTGACCACAAGAAGAAACTCAAGGACTCGCTTGCGCTCGTGAAGCAGGCTGGCGTTGAACAGGAAATATTCTGCGAACTGGTCACGCTTACGCGGCGCTCCTATGTTAACCAGAAACTGGTCGAAGTCCTGAATATCCCGCAACCGGCACCCGTGGCAGCTGACCTGAAGCTTCTCGATGACATGCTGGTGGTCGATTATCTCAAGGTCAAGACGAGCTTAAATGAGAAACGGGTAAATGAGCTCCGGCAGGAGATTAATACGGCGTTTAGGAGCAAAGGATTGCCAGACTTCTCCTGGTAATCTTCCCGGACGTTTCTTTTTCGTACGGGATAGCTGCGGTATTGGTTGTGTAACAGGAGAATGGCATATCCAAGCCCCGGAATCTGTAAAAGGTGTATAAAAGAGTAATGGGAAAACTTAGGAGGATAGCGAAAAACTTGGTTAAGTTTTTTTAACTAAGTACTTCAAATGCAACGTATGTGCAGATTCGGGGACTTTTTTCTATGACAGCAGTATGAATGCATCGTGGGATACGGTGACAATATGGGAAAGATAAGCAAGGCTATCAATTGGGAGAAGTTCTGGCTATTACTCCGGGCTATGTACCGGAACACCAAATAGGAAGGCGGTATCCTGGACGGGCTCTTCAAGTGGATCTCCGGGATATTTGGCGGTAAATAATACCCCCGGCCTTTTTTTAGAACCTTAGCTAAAACCCCTTGAATAAATAAAACCGGGCAGAGGGAACGTGTTCCCCTTTCAGGGGAAATGACGCAGCCGAGTCCGGCATTCCATCTGGTGATACATCCCGCGGAATAGAAAATTCCCCGCGGTGTGCCAGATACTTGTTATCCGTTGGCCGGTCCCGCGCATCCTCATGCGGCTTTTCCCAGCGCCCGTTCGTTGCCATTGCTTTTCCAGGCACCGGATCCGACCCCCTCTTGTGCAACCCGGTAATCAGATAATAACCATTAAATCTGCCAACGTCCCTTTCGGATTCTATGAAAGTTCTGCTTGTTATTGCACCGGAAAAATTCCGCGATGAGGAACTTGCTGAACCGGTTGCCGCACTTAAAAATGCCGGTATCGGGTACGACATAGCATCGACAAAACGCGGCACCTGCACCGGCATGATGGGGGGAAAGGCAACAGCGATATCCCTGGACGAGATCGATCCCAAGAACTATGACGGGATTATCATTGTCGGCGGCAACGGGGCGCAGGCGCATCTCTGGGACGACGATCTCCTCCAGCCCATGGTCCGGCTCTTTGCCGAAAAGCACAAGATGGTCGGGGCGATCTGCCTGGCACCGGTCGTACTTGCCCGGGCCGGCGTCCTGAAAGGGAAAAAAGCAACCTATTTCGAGAGCCCGGTCTCGTTCCGGGAGATGCGGGCCGGGGGCGCCGTGCTCGTCAATGCACCGGTGGTCACGGATACCCGGCTGGTGACTGCCAACGGGCCGGCAGCAGCAAAGGCCTTTGCCGATACGTTCATCAAGATGCTGACCGCTGTTGAGTGGTAGGCAGATCCCGTTTTTTTCCCTTCAGTAAAAAATACTAAAGTATAAGTTATTCCGGGATGCATCCCCTCTTTATCAGGTGTTTCGGATCCTGCGGCGGGCGAAACACAGCAACCAGTCAGTGTGCGAACGGGGACAGCGAGCCCGGCCAAAAGCACCCGTCCCCTCCCACCGGGCAGGTAAGGTATGGAATTCACTTCAGTTCATAAGGATGCGCTCCAGGAGCTTGCCAACATCGGGGCTGCCCATTCGGCAACCACGCTCTCGCAGATGCTCAACAGCCAGATCGGCATGAGTGTTCCCGAGATAATTGTGGTTGACATAGCCGAGGTCAGCAAGTACGTCTCGGATGAACTTACGACGATGATCGTTTTCGAACTGCAGGGAGATATCCCCCACGGGGGATTTCTGGTCCTGCACTTCCCCCGCGATTCCGCGGTCAGGACCGCTCACATCGTACAGGACCAGTCCCCGCCAACGGAGGAATCCGCGGAAATGGACCAGAGCGCAATACTGGAAGTCGGCAACATCATGGTCTCGTCATTTTTGAGCGCCTCGTCCGATCTTCTCGGGTTCAACATGCTCCCCTCTCCCCCCGTGCTGATTGTCGATATGGCCCATGCTGCCATCACCTCGCTCATCGCGCAGATGACGGTTGAGGTTGACGATGTCCTTCTCTTCCGGATCCGGCTCACCTCTGACAAGCACCACATAGCCGGAAATATCCTGGTCTTCCTGGAAGCCCGGGCCCTGGAACGGATCGCAAAACGGCTTGAAGACCTGACCCGGCCCTGAGATACCACATGCCTTGGTGATTCCTCAATTCAAGCCATACGAAAATTATTGTTTCATTTTTCTGTCCTGGAAAAATTCAGACGTTCCTGGGGGATTTGATTCCACCTCCGCCCCCGCCCCTGTGGCATCCCCCGTGTTGCGACGACGACGAATTTCCTGTTACCGACCTCATTCAATCATACTGTGACCCGTCCCTCTCGGGAGACAACTTGGCGCACGAGGGGGAACCATTTTTTTTCGTGGCTCATAATAAGGAATCATTCATACCTTTTTTTATCGCCGGTTCCGCGCGGGAGCTGCCGGGCGGTGCTTCCAGGCATCGATATTGGTGCAGTCATGGTTGAACGGCAACCGGTGCGTATCGCAGAAGTACTTGTTGCAGTATTCGCAGTGAAACGGCAGGTAGACCCGCTCACCACAGAAGGCGCAGGTGGCGTACAGGGGATGCTCCTTCTTTTTAAAAAGGCCGGAGAAAAACGCCCGAATCCTGCCGGTAATTCCCATGCATCATACGTACTTACGTCCCGGGTAAAAAATCGATTGCAGAAACGCCCATGAACGAGGGTTCACACCTGACGCAGGAAAAACCCTTGGAGAATAAATATGAGGGAGTATTCCCCGCCTTATAACCCCCCGCGGGGCATGGCGGGGCAATCACTGGTCTTGAGAGGAATGGTGATGAAAGCCGCTGATAATGCGCACGTTTTGGTCAGCGACCGTTCATCACAACAGGGAGTTTGAGTGCAGTTTGTCCCATCATTATCTCATTTTCGTGTTTTTTTTGGCGAAATACTACTAACACCGAATTGAGGCCGCAACGGGGGCGCCTTTGCGGGGGTGGCGGCAGGTATCGCCATAGATTTAAAAAAAATCCGGAATCGATGAATTGGTAAATTTTTCATGGGAAAATCCGGTCCAGGTGCTGGTATCTGCTGCAAAAAATACGTCATGCTCCTGCAGCATGAACACCGGCAGGTACAGCTCCGTGCCGGATTCATAATCCTTTTATTTTACCACGCGGAGATTCAACCAGAATGGGCGATCATGGATCGGATGGGGGAGTACTGGAATGCCGGATAGTGCGAAGAAGACCGCAGAACTGAAGATAACCGGCATGCACTGCGCAACGTGTGCCGCCTCGGTTGAAGAAGCTCTTCGGGCGGTAAAGGATGTTGACGCGGCGCAGGTGAATTTTGGGACCGGAACTGCCCGCGTTGCATACGATCCCAAAAAAGTCCCGCTCGCAACGCTTGAAGCTGCAGTGCGGGATGCGGGCTATGGCACCATCAACCAGACAATTACGCTGAAGATCGGGGGTATGATGTGTGCAACGTGCGTGGAGACCATCGGGACCGCGCTCCGGGCACTTCCGGGCGTCCTTGACGTAACGGTAAACCTTGGCACGGAGACGGCACGGGTCACGTTCAACCCCTCGGTCACGCCCATCGGGGCGCTGAAAGCAGCGATACTGGAGACCGGTTACCAGTATCTCGGGACCACGGGCGATGACAGCGATACGGCAGAACAACAGGCCCGGCAAAACGACCTGCACGACAAGTATATCCGGTTCATGGTCGGGTTTGTTGTCAGTATCCCGCTCATGGTCGCGATGTTTGTCCCGCTCCCCGTCCCGATGCACACGCTCTCGCTTTTGATGTTTGTCATCACGACACCGGTCTTTGTCTTTGTATCGCTGCCCATCTTCCGTGCAGCAGGGATTGCACTGCGGCACCGGACCCTCTCCATGGATGTCATGTACGCGATGGGGATTGGCGTCTCGTATGTTGCCAGTGTGATGGGAACGTTTGGCATCGTCCTGACCCATGACTTCATGTTCTACGATACGGCGATCATGCTCGCGGCATTCCTGATGCTGGGGCGGTACCTCGAAGCCCGGGCCAAGGGCCGGACCTCCGATGCGATAAAGAAACTTGCCGGGCTCCGGCAGAAGACCGCCACGCTCCTCCGGGACGGAATCGAGACAGAAGTTGCCATCGATGATGTTGCAGTCGGGGATGTCCTTATCGTAAAACCGGGGGCGAAAGTCCCGGTTGACGGGGAGGTGGTTTCCGGGGCGAGTTATGTTGACGAGTCGATGATAACCGGCGAACCGGTCCCGGTCCTGCGCGGGGAAGGCAGTGTCGTTGTCGGCGGGACCCTCAACACGAACAGCGTCATCTCGGTCCGGGCAACCCGGGTGGGGCGGGAGACCGTGCTTGCCCAAATCATCGCGATGGTAGAGGAGGCGCAGGGTTCAAAACCGCCGGTCCAGCGGATAGCCGATACGGCAGTCTCGTATTTCATTCCGGCCGTGCT
>DANA01000108.1 GCA_002508495.1 Methanoregula sp. UBA276 | reverse complement strand
CTGCTGCCGCTGCATGAAGAAGAGGACCGCATGGCTCTTGATCAGATCGTAGAGCATATCGGGGTTGCGGCGGTTGCAGATGGCGTTGAACCGGATCCGCCGCGAATACGGGATGATAACCCAGATCATTTGCTCGTGCAGGATCTCCCAAATGGACCGGCACGTAATCAGTTCATCGGACTCTTCAATGAAAGAGTCCGGGTCCAGCATCTCCCGGGCCTGCTTCGCCGCCAGCACCCGGGCGTCCTGACCGGATGATTCGTCGATCCAGCAGGTGAGCATCCGGTTNNTCCCTTCCTTCTTCGCAATCCACCACACGCACCTCTCTGGGATCGTGCAGACCCGCGAGGTCAGGTCCTTTGTGACCGTCGTGTGCGTGATCGGCTCGTGGAAGTTCGAGGTCGCCGACTTCAGGATCTCCTGTATCCCGTCCGAGAGTTCGGTATCGTCGCTCATCAGGACCGTGCGGGGCTGCAAGTCTTTCATGTAATAGAGCGCCTTGTTGCTCACCGTTCCTTTCACCTTATACCGGTCCGGCACCTGGCGCATCATCTTGCGGAAGGCATGAGTCTTCCCTTTACCGGAGTCCCCGGTCACCGAAACGTGCAGCCCGTCCGAGTTCTTCACGGCCTGCGAAGCCATCGAGAGGATCATGCACCGGGCCACAATCTCGTCGCCAACATGCTCCTGGGCGAAGGTCCGGAGCATCAGCGCCACCGGGTCGCCGTGTTCCAGCACATCGAGGGCTGCGGCCCGGGTGTCGGGGGACGCCGCGACCGGGACCGGCCCCGGGTCAGTTCTTCCCTCCTGCTCGGCCTTCGCCCGGGCCCGGTCCTTCCGAGTGGTCTGCTGCTTCTGCTCCCAATCCCTCCGCTTCGCTGCCCGGTCCGGTTCGAACCGCTCGCGGAGTTCCTGCCACCGCTGAGTACCCCCGCCACAGGAAGTGTGCTTGCAGCCGGCAAAGACTGCACCGTTGCCGAACTGGATCGCAAAGGCCCCGTCCTTGTGGGCCGATGAGAACGGGCACTGGTCGAGAATGAAGAGCGTGCCGCCGCTGTACGGTTTCTCGGACCGCACACCGATGCCGTGATCCGAAAGCCAGAGGCGCAGGTCGAAACCCTTGCCCTTCACCGGGGCCGGCTGTGCCTGGGCGTGCTGCTCGGTTGGTAACCGGGCCGCGAGGTTCCTGAGCTGATCAATCGTCGCGATCACCGGTTCCTCCGGGGCCGAGAGGATCCGGCTCCTCCGGTGCGGGCGCTCGGGCGTACTATCACCCTTCCGCGAGATCGTGCCGTAGAGTTTCCAGATGCGGGCCGCGTTGAAATTCGCTGTATCTACAGTCACCCGCTCGTCCGAGAAGAGCGCATCGAGCGTGGCAAGACAGCTCTTCACGAGTGCTGTCGCCGCCTCATCGTTTGGCAGGTCGATGCGATAGAGCAGGTGGGCTCCGTTGCCGGAGTCGGCCCGGACCGGGTCCGGGAAGCCGAGCCCGGCAATCCACCGGGCAACCTCATCAGCTTTAGCCAGGGCCAGCCCGTGCTCCTCGTCCGTGCTGGACACACCACTCGGTCGCAGCGGATCGATGTCGATCGGGAGCCAGCGTCGGCGCAGGATATCCGCGTCGCTCGTCGTGCTGTCTTTCTTACCAAGCCGCATCTTGATCCGGTTGGCCCGGCGCGAGAGCAGGGCCGGGTTCACTTCATTGAGCGTGACGTAAATGCCGTGGACCGAGCCATCGGTATCGAGCGGCTCCACGGCCCGGAAAAGCGCATCGTGATCGCTGAAGTACCCGCTGTGAGTGTACTGATCAGTGAGTGCCCGAACCTCGATGACCTGCCCGGGCCCGGCTAATCGGGTAACGGTGTCACGAAGCAGACCATCCACACGTCACCACCCGGTTCCCTGCTGCGGTCCGCTGTGAAAAAATTATCAGGTCATCCATGCCCGTCGCCTTCTTCGGGGGCAGGCTGCTCCTGTTTCACTCGCTCGGCGTGCTCATCGAAGGTCTCGACTTTCACGGTGTAACGGTGATGGAATTTCCGTTCTACAAGAATCTGGAAGACTGCCTCGCCTTTCTTCTTGATCTGATCCGCGATCGCCTTCGGAATCAGGTAGAGCGGGATGCCCTCGATCTTCTCGGTCGTGACTGCCGGCTTCTTCTGCTCATCGGGCATAGGCAGCCACCTCGCGGATTGAGTCGGGCAGAACTTCGTAGCAGTGGATAGAGCCATTTGGCGAGATGACCCAAACCTCGCAGCGGATAAAGACGTTGCCCGGGTTCATCGTCAGGAGTGAACGGAACTGACAAATCTCGAACCGGCAGAACGATTCGACATACGGCTCGCTGACGCTGCCGTAGGCCGCCCGGATCTTCACGCCGAGCGTTTCGTAATCGCCCCGTATCCCGACCAGGTGGACCGGAATGTACCGGGCAAGGAAACTGCTCTCGACCGGCAGGACCGGCTCGTAACCACGGGAAATGAGCAACTCGGTTGCCCGCTCCAGTGAGACAACAAACGTGCTCTTCGCAATCATGCAACGCCTCTGGTCTGCGATACCACCGGCCCGTGCAGTGAGAGTTTCGGGATCTCGCGGATGCTGTCCCGCAGCACCTCGAAGCACCGGAACCCGTGCGTCAGCGAGTAAATCCAGATCTCGTAATGATATTCCGCGTGACCGATGTGGCGGGCGATGTGCTTCCGGAACTGTGCAAGGTCAAGGCCGCATTTCTGCATGACCATATCGACCGTTGAGGGAAGATGGGAGAATTTCCGGATGCGGATAAACCGCTTCTCTCCCGAATCCCGTTCAGCAACCAGATGCGCCGGCGGCAGTTTCTTGTCAAAGCCGGGCGGGATGACCCGGACCCGGTAGCCGTGCACCTGGAGGAGCTCGCGGGCTCCCTCCTCGACCAGCGTTCCGCGTCGGCTGGTCATGAGGCTGCGCCCCCCTTGTGCGGAGAGAGGATCTCAATCTCCGGTTCGTTCCCTGGCACTTCAAAGAAGATGCAGGACACATCCTCTCCGAGTGCAACGGCAAGGAACTTGTCACGCGGGACCATGTACCGCTGTTTACCCATCGCGAGGATAACGGCCCGACCGGAGGGACTGAGATAGGCACTGCCGGAAACAACCGGCGTCTCCGGTACGAGTTTCGGTTTTTTCAGGATCGGCACGTGATCCCCGACAAAGAAGAGCATCCCCAGCTCTTCGGGGCAGATGTAATGCAGATCGCCCCAGATGCGGATATGTACCCGGCCTTCGTCGCCGCACATGATCTGGCCGGCAGCGTAGGCGGTCATGCTTTCCCTCCGATCATCTCCGACGCTTGAGGCAGGGATTTATGTCCGTATGTCAGATTTTGTTTGGCAGTCTCACCGGTAGTTAGGGGTAACGAGCTGGGTGAGCTGCCATTTTTCCGTTTCAGTTCAGCAAATTCCTGCCGGGTCACGATCTTCCAGTGCCCGTCCTCAACCATGACCTGCCCGATTCCATAGAATCCGGTCTTCTTCTCGTATGCATCGACAGCTTCCTGTGTGACGATGAGCGGTTCGTGTGTTGTCTGGTTCATTGTTTCACCGTTTTTTCCATGCATTCCATGACGATTCAACGATTTTTTGGAGATTCACATCCCGATGTTCGTTTTTCCGGTTCTGGTCGGTCCATCCGGATTGAGCCACGGCTATTGTCCGGCCATGCGCCGTTCTTCTCGAAACGGCAGGTGGCCTCCTGGACTCGCATCATGACAGAAATCCGTGCGGAGATTACGCGGTACTACTGACGATCACCAAAGTACGTAAAGAGAGAGAATACCGGGGCGTGGCTGTCCGTCAGTTTGCACCACTGGCCCGTGTTCATGCTGCATCCGGTTCCGGACGCAACGCTGTTCATCCCAACCTGGCACTTTTTCTGGGCACGGGGTCCGGGCTCGCGGAACAAATCAATGATCCGATCCTTGATCGAATTTGCCGCAGCCCTTATCCGTTTACCCGTCTGTGTGAGGAAGTAGCACAGCATTGTAATATTTTTATAAATCCGCAGTTGCTTAAAGGGTTTTCTGAACCAGCGGGTTAGATGGCTGATTTTTGTCATACAAGTGTAAGACAATTGGTTGATTTTGCTGCACCAGAATGCGGTGCGCGGCTGTTATTTTGGAAAAATGAAAGGACTATCATCAATATTGTGGTCGGAAGTTTTGGAGGGGCGGGAGGTGCCGCAATTGCATTAAAATTGTTTATCATCCTTCGAGTTGATCATTGAAAATGGATGAAAAGGATGAATGCAATTCTAAATTCCTTAAATGGTTAGGGAAAATTCAAGCGGCCTTTACTTGGGTAATTTTTGGATTAGCAATTGTAGTTTTGATATTCATCCCTTATTTGGAGATGTTTTATTTAACCAACAATTTCCTTATCAGCATAATTCCAACACTGATAGCATTAGTCCTGGTTGCATGGTACTTGTTAAAATTTTATACGGAGTGTCCAAGCCAAACAAAGGACCTGATCAAAAAGTATGGTGAATTTCATAGTGAATTACCCCATCACGCAATAATTATCGCTCATAAAGAGCGCCCGAACAATAACGGATCCTATTCAGACACGGATTATGTGGATGGTATAGATATTTTAATCAATAATTTTCGTACGAATGTGCCTCAAATAAATTATAAAGTCTATGAAGTCGGTTCAAAAGCAAAGTTAAAACCAATTATCGAAAATCCCAATACCACACATCTATGGATCTTTGGTCATGGAAAAAGAAATTCTGTTGCATTGCATGACGGTGGATTATGTTATTACGAGGTAAAAGAGGTGGGGCATAAAACATTTATTGGTCAATATCATTGCAATTCACTCTTCGGTACGAGTTTAGCCGATTACAATAATCCCGACTATCGTGATGTAACCCGAAATGCACGGTTAACCCCATACAATCGACTCGCAGTCCGAAATAAATTAAGAGAGATGGGATTAGAATAATTTTTCACTTAGTCCTTACCAAGTCGATACCCTCTTTCCTCGCAATGCCGGAACGTGCCGGAACCATGCCGGAATAATTTTGAAAATTCTGCCGCCTTTTTCAAAAATAACCCGGCCCTGGGCGCCAAGCCTGTGGCTGGCTCCTTCGTATTATGCCGGAACGTGCCGGAACCATGCCGGAATGCCCATGCCGTGTCCAATATACGGCAGGGCTATTCCCCGATTGGGAAAAAATTGAAAATTCTACGTTTTATGTAAAATTCAATTAGCGAGTTCCGGCATCCACCGGGAAATGCCGGAAGCCCGGATGAATGGTATACCGGGTGAGTTTTCCGAGTCCCTGCTTAACAACCACGTTGAGTCGCACGAGGTCCGCCAGATCCTTGCGTGCCGTCCTCTCGTGGCAGTTGGCCACCCGGATATATTCCAGCGTCGTGATCGACCCGTGGGTCTTCAGGAATTCAATCGCAAGTTTCTGCCGTTCGTTCAGCAGATCGGGCTGGTCGAGAAGCACGTTCACCGATGAACGCCGGAAGGTAACCATGAAGTCTTCGTCCTGCTCGTGGAACTCCGGTTCCGGCACGCCGAGATCCCGACAGACACGTATCATCTTCGTTGTGCCAGATCCCCATCGTTCGATATACTTGATCCGGAACAGCAGGTCCGCGATAAGCCGGTTCCTCGGCTTTGAACTATGCCGTCGTTTCAGCGACTCAATCGTGAGGGTTGGGGGGAGCAGCCCGGGGTTCAGGATCTCCAGCGAATTGGCAAAAATGCTGACCTGCACATTCCCCGATGACTGATAGTCCCGGTGACAGACCGCATTGATGACCGCCTCTCGGAAAGCATCCGGCGGATACTCCCATGACTCTTCCCGCTCGAACTTTTCCTTCGGCATCCATGCGGCCTTTGCAATATTGTCGCGGATGAATAACTCTGTCTGGTCGATCTGCCCGACAACCGCACCGCCGATAACTTTCATGTTCGCGTAGGGCTGGGTAACATCATCGCCCCGGAATTTGGCGCAGCGGATCTCTGCAGAGTCAATGAATCTCTGCGGATTCCTGCCAAAGAAGAGAATGGCCGCATTGGTAGGTCTGCCATCATTGAGGAGTTCAAGGGAGTCGAGCGCCGTTTCTACCGGGGTATCCGGATCCAGGTCAATTTGCCGGACCTGTCGTGCCCTGGTCAGGTAGGATTTCACGAGAGCAGGATCAATGTCAGCAAGAGTAGCACCGGCACAGATGTCCCGGTCCCACACATATCCCTGCTGCTCCATGATCAGGCGGGTGAAAACATCCGGCGGCATCTTTACGCTCTCGCTGCCGCTCCGGATGTACGGGACCCCGTCAACAAAATAGGGTTTGTGTGTTCCCTCGCTGATGATCACTTCAATAATGGATTTGCCTTCCTCGGACCGCTCACGAATTTCCGGTATGATCTCAGGCTTGAGTTTCTGCCGTATCTTCTGGGAAACTTTCAGGAGCGTGGAGTCAGCGACCGTGAGCCCGACCACACGGCCATCGGGCTTCACACCAAAGTAGAGGTTGCCGCCCCGGTGATTCAGGAATGCACAGATATCAACGAGGGCCGCGTCCAGTTCGGCGAGGGATGCTTTCAGCTCCACGGTTTCCGATTCCTGGTATTTCATCGCTGGCGTTCCTGGACTCATATTGTTTCACGAAATAATTCCAATCCGGTTGTTGGATGCCACCCCATAAAAAGAGTAGTATTAATATTCCCCTTCCTGGATTGCTTGTTTATCAAGGTCGTTCCTTTTCCGGAATTCCCCCTCATTGACACCAGCCTTAACATTTTTGTTAATTTTGGTGTACGCGATGGGGAATTTTTGCAACACCTTACACCACAATCTCGCCTTTCGCCACCTTGTCCTCAAACTTCGCGATGAACCGCTTGAGCGATGCCATGTTTTTGAGTATGCTGTCGTGAATATCGTCTTCGGCTTCGGTCGCCAGTTCAGTAAGCGACCGCCCGCAGGAATTGCAGAACTCGGCCATGGGCCCGTTGATGAGCTTGCAGTGCGGGCACTGGCGGGGCTCAATGCGTAATTCGCTTGTCCCCTCTCCTGTTTCGGTTTCCGTGATCCCGTAGGTCCGCAGCATCTCGTTGTCGATATCCTTGCCCGTGAGATGGGCATAGGTCTGGAACATGTTGGTCGTGAGGCTGCCCCACATCATGAGCTTGATCACGCTCTCGGACACGTTCTCCTTGATGAGGTGGGTGATGCGGGAATGGCGGAAGATGTGCGGGGTGATGTGCTTCTGGACCCCGGCCCGCTTCGCAAGCCGCTTGAGCTGCATGGCTACGGACCCATGGGTAAGTGCTGTCTGGTGTTCGGTGATGAAGACCGGCATTTCGTTTGTTACCGGTTTTGCCGGGTAATCGTTCTTCCATTTTGCCAGGGCCTCGCGGGACATGATGAGCCGGACGTACCGGGGCTTGCCGGTCTTGAAGTTCACGTTCGCGATAACGCCCCACTTGTCGAAGGTGAGGTCGCCCCATTTCATTCCCCCGATCTCGCCGATGCGGAACCCGCCTTCGTAGAGCATCATGATGATGGCCCGGTCGCTGCTACGGGTGCAGGCGCCCACCATCGCGGTGATCTCTTCGGTCGTGAGCAGGTCCGAGGCAACCTTGGTCATGGTCTCATGATGGGGTGTCTTGAGGGCCTTGA
>DANA01000071.1:26836-29753 GCA_002508495.1 Methanoregula sp. UBA276 | reverse complement strand
GAAGAGATGTGGCACCAGATCGTGAGCGAACTCTTTGCGGTAACTCAGGAGACCCTTATTACGGTTGGCACGAAGCCCGAGGCAGAATTGATCCGGGCATGGGGGGAAGATCTGGGCCGGACGGTTGAGATCACGGAAAACCCTGCCGACCCGATCTATGACCTCTGGGTGTGCCGGGCGCTGCCGGAGTAAAAAAAGCAAAAAAAATTATTCCCTCGGCAGCCGGACGCGTTTCAAGCGTTCGCTCACCGAGACGCTGGACTTGGACGTGGTCCCGAACACCGGGGTGCAGGACCGTATCCCCCGGGAACGGGAGAACATCACGTCCGGGTTGAGCCCGTCTTTTTTCAGCACCAGGGTCAGGTTGGCAAGGTCACGCTTCACCTGGTTCTCCCGGTCGTCTGCTGCTTCCATGTTCATTACTGGACAGATTTCCCATATAAAAGCACCGTTACCGGAAAATTCAATATATTAATGATATTTTGTAAACAGGGAAGATTTCAGCACAATCTCGCGCGATTGGCCCGTTCTGTGCTCCCGCTGCCCGGTTTTAAAAAAATACGGGAGCGTTATCGTTTGGCCCGGCGTTTCTGCTTCTGCCCGCTCACCTGCGCCGGTGCCCGTTGCGGCACCGCCGGCGGTGTGCCTTTTGCCCGGGGATCCTTCTTCTCTTTCTGCACGTCTTCGCTCTCGAGTTCCGCGATGATCTCGACCGGATCGGTCATCACTTTCGTGAGCCGGATGATCTCAAGAAGGCGTTCCAGCCCGATGAAGTGCTCGGCCATCACCCGTGCAAGCGGCGTCATGACCAGTTTTGTCCCTCTCTTCTCCACGAGCCGGTGGGCGACAAGATCGGGGAGGACCGGTTCCATGCTGCCAACCATCATCCCGCTGATGCGGTTGATCTCTGCTTCCTCGCCATCGCAGGCAACTGCGTTGGCCACGTACTCCTCGGAACTGGCCTCGATGTCATGGACGGGGGCCACCTCTTCCATCTGGCCCTTGAGAAGCCGGATCGCGATCTCCTCTTCGGTCCCGGGGCTCTCCCGCGAGTAACTCCCGCCGGGCTCGGCAAGGATGACGACCCGGCCGAGATCGTGGAAATCCGGGCGTCCCGCACGCCCCGCCATCTGGTTGAACTCCTGGACGCTGAGCCATTCCCGGCCCATGGCAAGTGCGTCAAAGATCACCTGCGATGCCGGAAAGTCCACGCCGGCACCGAGTGCTGCGGTCGTGACCACGGCCATCAGTTTCCCGCCCAAAAAACGACTCTCCACGTCCCGCCGCTCCTTTGCCGTGAGGCCGGCATGGTACGCGGCAGCCCGCTGGCCGAGCGCTTCAGCGATCGTGTGACACCGGGCCCGGGCATTCGTGAAGATGATGGTCTGGCCCCGGAAGCCCTTGGTGGAGGTCCGCTTGTACTCTTCGGTCGTCATCTGCTTGATGGTCGGGATCTTCTGCTTTCGCTCGCAGAAGATGAGGTACCGCTCAAGCCCCACCGGGCGTTCGTCATACTGGACCAGCGTGCAGTTCAGTTTTTTGGCAAGCACGCGGGGCGACCCGATCGTTGCCGACAGGTACAGGAACTGTGCCTGCGGGCAGAGATACTTCAGCCGGGCGATCATCCCGTCAAGGCGGTGGCCCCGGTCCCGGTCCTCGAGCATCTGGACCTCATCGATAATGACCGTCGCGATATTCTTCATCTTCTCCCCGCGGCGGATCATGTTGTCGACCCCCTCGTAGGTCCCGACCAGGATCGGTGCCTGGGGATTCCGGTCAGCGACCTTCCTTGTCTCGGGAAGGTTCAGCCGGCTGACACCGGTCAGCAGGCCGGTCCGGGCAAGTTTACTGTACCGCTCCGTGAACCGCTCGTACTTCTGGTTGGCAAGGGCAACGAGCGGGACCAAAAAGAGCGTCCGGCCCCGGCCCTCGATATAGTTCTTGAGCCCGGCCATCTCGCCAATGAAGGTCTTGCCGCTCGCGGTAGCGGCAACAACGAGCAGGTCTTTTCCAAACAGGAGTCCGGCCTCGACTGCCAGCTGCTGGGCCGGCATCAGCCGGGTAACCCCGCAGGACTCCTTGAACTGCCGGGGAAGCGGCAGCTCGTCGAGCGGCGCGGTTGTCATCACCGGGTGCGGCTCGAGCTTGTCGAAGAGGGCAGCCGCCATCGAAACCTTATCGGGCTGGAGCATGGAGAGGACCCGGTCGAGGTTCCGGAACTGGTCGAGAAGGTTTTCGAGATGGGCGATCCCGTCCCGGCCCAGCCTCCCGATGTGGGCAACCTCCCGCCGCAGCTCTCTTCTGCCACAGTCCATGCAGATCCGCTCGCCTTTGCCAAACTGCACCATGTTCTGGTCAGAGAGCTCCGTGACCTTGTCGTCAAGGAGGCACATCCGGCATACGCGGACGGATCCGGCCCGGACCTGGAAATCGGCAAGGAATGTTTCAAACGGCATGTCCTTTTGAGTCATCAGCACTTCAGACTCGCGGAGCTGGGCAACGAACTCCTTTGAAGGGGTGTGGCGGTATTCCCGCTTCTGCCCCCACTTCACCCGGTACCTGGTCGGCCGTGGCCCTCGCGGGGTGTCCGAGAGCTCGACAAACCCGGACCCCCGGGTATTCCTGCCGTCAAAATAGAGGATCTTGTAGGTTCCCGCCTTCTGGGGCTGGATGAGGATCTTCATGGCGCGATCAGGTCATGGATCACGTACGCGAGGTGGACGTTCTCGAGCCGCTTTAAGAAGTCCGTGAACTCCTCGTCCACGACCACGATCGCACACTCGATGCCGTGAAATGCAGCCTCGATGACCCCCTCGCGTGCACCAAAGAACATGTCGGGTTTCCGGCCGGCGGCAACCAGGGCAATGTAGGCTTCAAGGCCAACCGCGGCAACCACACCTGAACCTTTGCAGACCTC
>DANA01000071.1:1947-26724 GCA_002508495.1 Methanoregula sp. UBA276 | reverse complement strand
GCCGGCATACAAGAACCCGTCTTTCATGTACACGCCGGCCTCGTCGCCGGCCTTTAAGTTCTCGGCTGCAAGGGCGGTCCAGACCGAGACCTGCTGGATGATGTCGCGCCGGATATGCCGGGCATAGGCCTCGAGCGACTCGGCATTCTCGAGCACCCATTCGATGCCCGTTTTTGTCACTTCGTAGTTGCCACGACCGCTTGCCGATACCATCCCCTCATCAACAAGTTCGCGGATATACTCGGAGATCGCCTGCGGGGTCACCCCGAGCTTGACGGCAATCTCCTGCTGCCGGACGGCCGGCTGGTGCTCGGCGATCTCGACGAGTATCTGGAGGCGGGAGACCTCGCGCTTGCTGCGCAGGATAGAATAGAAGGGATCCTTAGCGCCCGTTGTCAAGCAGCACCAGTCCCTGCCCCTTTACATCCATGTGAGGAATTCTCTTGGCAAGCCCCTTGACAAAGACGGGGCTGACACCGAACTTGCGTGACAGGTCGTTGATGGAGGAGTTGCCCTTCGCCAGTTCGTCTTCGATATTCTCCACCACTTCGCGGAGGTTCTCGTCATTGGAGAGCGAGAGGTACAGGATATCGGAGAGGTCGGAGAGGTTGCACTGGAAGTTTGCCCGGAACTTGTTGTAGGTTGCGCGGAACTCTTTTTCCGGTTTTGTACCGGGCTTGGGCATCCGCCACTGCTCCTCGACCAGGTTGCCTTTCTTGAGGATCTGGAGGCAGACTGACACGTTCTCTTCCTGCACCTGTGCCCGGATCTCATCTTCGGTCATCCAGGATTTGTTCAATAGTTCGTAGACTCGTTTGTACATGGAGTCGTTGAACGTCATCAGGAGAGGAACAAGCTCTACGGGATCGTTGACTATTCGGATATGGCCCGGCACTGTAAAAACCCTATACTTATATCGTTGCCCGATTCAATAAATTTTTGCGGCACATTCATGGTTAAACAGGGCAGGATAACAGTTAAAGGCATTGTGCAGGGGGTCGGTTTCCGCCCGTTTGTCTATGCCCGGGCAATGGCTCTTGGGATCAGCGGCACGGTCAAGAACCTCGGCAGCGAGGTTGCTATCCTCGCCCGCGGAGAACGTTTCGACGAATTCGTTGCAGAAATCTTTCGCGGGCCTCCCCTTTCCCGTATCGATGCGGTCAGCGTCACGGAGACGGACGAAGTTGTGCCGGACGGGTTCTTCATCATTTCAAGCGGCACCGGGTCATTCTCCGGCATGATCCCGCCGGATATCGCCATCTGCGACCAGTGTATTGATGACATTTTCCAGAAGGGTGGCCGGTACGAGAACTACTGGGCCACCTCCTGCGTCAACTGCGGGCCCCGGTACAGCATCACGCGGGCGATCCCGTACGACCGGGAACGAACGTCCATGGCAGAATTCCCGGTCTGCCCGGCCTGTGCCGGGGAGTATATCGACCCGCAGTCCCGGCGCCATCATGCCCAGACCATCGCCTGCAGCACCTGCGGGCCCCAGCTGACGCTCCTTGACCGGAGCGGACGGACGATGACGTGCAAAGACCCGGTGCACGAGGCGGCACACCTGCTCGATGCCGGGCGGATCCTCGCCATCCGGGGGATCGGGGGGTTCCACCTTGCCTGTATCGAGGAGTCGGCCGGCGAACTCAAAAAGCGGCTCGGCCGGACCGAGCAGCCGTTTGCGATCATGGTCCGGCCCGACCACCTTGACCGGCTCGTGCGGGTCTCGATCGAAGAACGGCAGCTGCTCGAAAGCCCGGTCCACCCGATCCTGGTCCTCGAGAAGCGTGACCATACGGCCCATGCCGGCATCAGCAACCTCCACACCATCGGCTGCATGCTGCCTTATACCGGCCTCCATTACCTCCTCTTTTCCCGGCTGCAGCACCCGCTCCTCATCATGACGAGCGCCAACCTGCCCGGCTACCCGATGATCACCGACATCGACCACGCGATGGCAAAGCTGCACCGCGACGTGGACTTCTTCTTGACCCACAACCGCCAGATCGTGAACCGGTGCGACGACTCGGTGATGCGGGATAACCAGATCATCCGGCTCTCCCGGGGGATCGCCCCGAAGCGGACCGCAACAGATCTCGGAAACCGCTGCATCCTTGCCGTCGGCCCCGAGCTGAACGCCAACGCGACCATCTACAAGAACGGCTTCTGTGTCACCTCTCCGCATGTCGGGAATGTCCGGAACCCGGCAACCCTTGAGTACCTTGAAGAGACCGTGCGGAACCTCCGGCGGATCCTTGACGCGAAGTTCGATGTCGTTGCCCACGACCTTCACCCCCAGTTCCTCTCGACCCGCTTTGCAAAGGAGATTGCGTCCGACAACGGTCTCGAACTCATTCCCGTCCAGCACCACCGGGCCCATATCGCGGCGGCGACAACGGCCCCCTGTATCGGGATCGCTATCGACGGGGTCGGCTATGGAGACGACGGCACGGTCTGGGGCTCGGAGATCTTCAGCGGACAGGTGCCGGACCTCCGCCGGGTGGCCCACTTAACGCCCGCTGCCATGCCCGGCGGCGACCTTGCCACCCGGTTCCCGGAGAGGATGCTGTACGGCGTGCTGCCGGAAGAGCGGGTGATAAGCCTCCTGTCCGCCCGGGGCTGGGGCGATGTCGAACTCCGCGTGCTCCGCCAGCAGGTTGAGCGGGACTTCAACGTCACTGCAACGACCAGTACCGGCCGGCTCCTTGACGCTGCATCGGCCCTTCTTGGGATCTGCCTCGAACGGACCTACGACGGCGAGCCGGCCATGAAACTCGAAGCGGCAGCTGCCGCCGGAACGGCAGAGACCTGGGATCTTGCCTTCCTTCGGGACAGCGAGTGCGAGATGCTCTCCGGCCGGGCTCTCATGGAGACCGCATTCGGCCTGCTGGAAGAGACCGGTGCCGGCGACCGGCAGGCGGTCTGCGACATTGCCGCATCCTTCCAGTACAACCTTGCCCGCGGGATCGCGAAGATGGCTATTTGTGCCGCGGAACACGATGGCGTAAAAAAGATCGCACTCTCCGGCGGGGTGGCATACAACCATACCATCCGGGAGACGATCCGGCGCGAGGTCATTGCCCGGGGATTTTCCTGCATCATCAACAACGAGTACCCGCTCGGCGACGGGTGTGTCTCGTACGGCCAGTGCCTGTATGCCGGAAAAGTCCTCTCCCAGCAGCGATGAGGTAAACGCTCAGGTTCGCACTCAGTCAATTCTTCGCAGCATACTCAATAGCGCTTTATTGTTGCAGTCGCACACGAAGACCTTCATGCCTGTCGCAGGGAGTTCAATACGATAATTAAAAAGAGGCCGGGTTGTTTACTAAACAAACTTCCCATATCTCTTGTGTGCCTGTTCCTGCGTCATCATCTGGTCAATGTACAACGTACTGTCTTCGACGTAATAGAACAGGGTGTATTTCGAACCGATGTGAAGCCTCCATCGGGGCTTCCTCGTCTTCATCTTCTTGATATTTCCCGGCGCATTCGGGTGTTCGATCAACCGGTCGATATAATCTCCAACGATCCTGCGATCCTTTTCGGAGAGCCCGGACAGATATTTTTTAACATTGTCGTTCACCTGTATGCGATGCATGGTTGCTCCAAGGTTTTTCACAGGCCGAGTTCTTTCTTAGCCTGATCCCATGGAGTATAGTGAGCAACTGCGTCGATTTCGTCGAGATCATTTTCGAGATTCCGCAGTTGATGCTCTTTGACAAGCATGGCGATAGTATCGCCAAGCGACTGTCCGGCAGCAGTAAGATCCCACAGGGCATCTAACGTACTCGGCGTAACGGCTACCCTCTTATCTGCGATTTCTTTGCTCATTTGTTCCATTTCTGGTACCTCTCATCTCTGCAAATGGCATGTCACCAGATGATCCTGCGTTTGTCCCCCGGGGCATTGGGGTTGTATAAGATTTCATCCTTATACAGTTGTATAATCGTAGACATGTAACACGATAAAGGTAGCGATTCGTACGGAACCGGCTCATATCCGCGGGATTTCAACCCGTACCAAGCAAATCGGTACTTCGTTCACAGCTATGGTGTGTATTTTACATGTCGCAGGTATATTGAATGGAGCGCTGACCGCAGCAGTCCGTTTCTTCGGCCAGTGCCTGTACGCCGGCCGGGTTCTGCAGGAACGGACCTGAAAAACCGTCCCATTCGCGCACTTTATCTGTCCTGAAACAAAAGATCGTTACCAATGGCGAATGAACCGGCCGACATTCCCCCGGAACAGGAGAAGAAGATCCATGCTCTCGAACAGGATCTCAACGATCTCCGGCAGGGACTGACTGTAGTTGCCGATTACTACAAGGATCTCGAGAAGGCAACGCTGCAACAGGAGGCGGCAGAAGCTGTTGACAACGAGATCAACCGGCAGCTCGTTGACGACGAGCAGGAGTTCGAGGGCATCTGGCGGTTCCACGAGGAGATGCTCGTTGCCGAGACCGGTTCCCATGTCACGTTCGACCACATGTACGACGCATTTCTCGGGTTCTGTACCCGGACCGGCCGGGAGCCGGTGGAGCGGGAGGCGTTCGAGTTCGTCTTCTCCCGCATGGAAAACCCGGCACCGGAGATGGACCGGGGCGAGTGGATCGGGTTCCGTCTGCGGGAACGCGGAACCTGATCCGGCGATACCCGGCACGTTTTTATATGACCCATTTCAGGATAACCCGGACGTCGGATATCCCGCTGATGGGCTCGCTCTATTTCGGAGTCATCGACCGGGGGACCAGTCTCCTGCAGGTCCGGCCCAGCTGCGGGTGCAACATCAACTGCCCGTTCTGCTCGGTCGATGCCGGCCCGCATTCCACCACCCGGGCCACGAGCTACGAGGTTGAACTGGAGTACCTCACCGAGGCGGTTGCCGAGATAGCCGGGTTCAAGGGGCCGGGGGTGGAGTGTCACATCGACTCGCCCGGCGAACCCCTGATGTATCCCCGGTTTGTCGAGCTGGTCGCCGCCCTCCGGAAGATCGAAACTGTCCAGACCATCTCCGTCCAGACCAATGGCACGCTCCTTGACCAGAAGAAGATCGATGCCCTGGAAGCAGCCGGCCTTGACCGGATCAACCTCTCCCTCCATGCCCTCGACCCGGCCCGTGCCCGGGACCTTGCCGGGGTGGACTGGTTTGATATCACGCAGGTCACGGAAGCGGCACGTGCGGTTGCACAGAGCCGGATGGACCTCCTCATCGCCCCGGTGTACATGCCGGGTATCACCGATGACGAGATCCCGGAATTAATCCGGTTTGCGCAGGAGATCGGGGCCGGTAAACGCTTTCCGCCGCTCGGCATCCAGAAGTTCGAGCGGTACCGCTACGGCCGGTGCCCAAAGGGCGTGAAAGTCCAGAGCTGGTGGCAGTTCTTCAACCGGAGCATCAAAGGATGGGAGAAAGAATCGGGTCTCGCCCTCCGGCTTGACCCTGGGCGGGACTTTGGTACAGTGCGCAAGCCGTTTATCCCCCTCACCATGAAAAAAGGAGAGAAAGTTACCGTCGAGATCAAGGCACCGGGCTGGATCCACGGCGAGATGCTCGGGGTGGCAAACAACCGGGTGGTATCGGTCTACAACTGCCAAAAGAAGTCCGGGCAGGTGCGGGTGAAGATAGTTTCAACAAAGCATAATATCTACACCGCGATGCCGGTGTGAGAGAATCGTAGTGCGATATTTTTTGCAAAATTTCCGGATGGCACTCCTGGAAACGGCAAGAAACACGAGAAAAACTGGCGGAATACCGTAAACCAGAGAATAATTTTCTGATTGAAGAAGAAGAAAAAAAGATTCAGCCGAACAGGGCACCGAGCCCTGCCATGCCGCTCTCTTCCTCTGCCTTCTTGTCCTCTTCCTTGTGCTCTTCCTTTGCGGGTGCTGCTGCAGCTGCGGGTGCTGCTGCTGCGGCAACGGCGACCGGTGCTGCTGCTGCGGTCTTGATTGCGTCCTCGATATTCACGCCATCGAGCGCGGCAATGAGTGCCTTGACCCGTGCATCGTCTGCTGCTACACCTGCGGCGGTAAGGACTGCCTTGACGCCGGCTTCATCGATCTTCTTTCCTGCCTTGTGGAGGAGAAGTGCTGCGTAGATATATTCCATCGTAATTCACCTGTTGTTTTTTATCTCAAATATTATTTTACCAGGCTCTTGAGGGCCTGGCTTTCGCGTGTGGCTTTACCGATAATTGCATCGACAACGTCTTTCTCGTAGACCGCGGCGTCGATCGCAACAGCACGTGCATCCCGGACCGCCTTGGTCAGGATTGCACTCATCGTGTCCTTTGTCGGGAACGCTGCCTCGACCGAGAGTGCAGTTGCCTGCCTGCTGGCAAGCGCGATCTGGCCGAGTATGGCTGCCTCGTCAATCGACAGGACTGACGGCTCGAAGATCCCGCCATCGTGGTACGCGACCTGCAGGGCAAGACCTACGTCCATGGGCTTGATATCGAGTTTGACCAGTACTGCGGCGAGTTTTGCCGAGATGACGGCGCCTTTCCGGACAACCGTCTTGGTCTCCTTGATCTTGACCTTGCCGCTCTCGATCGCTGCCGGGATACCGGCCTGCTGGAGCTCACCGACAATCGGGCCCGGCTTGAAGCTCGTGGGACCGGACGGAATGACGATGTCCTCGGGCGCTTTCTCGCCGGGCTTTGCCGCCATCTTGGTCTTGGTCTTCTCGAGCTGCTTGAAGAGCTTGAACGGGTTGTCGTTGGTGAAGATGATCGCGGAGTGACCGGAGAGGTACTGCGTCAGCTTGCCGACTTCCCCGCCGATCTCATGGAACGCGTGCTCGATGAGGGTGTTCCGCGTCATCCTGATGACGGCTTTTCCGCGGAGGTTCCGGCGGATCTGCTGCATCTGCTGGGCGGGGATACCGTACATGTCGACAAGCCCGATGAGCTTGTACTCCCGGACGTTCTTCTTGATGTCTTCGACCTCGGCTTTCTTCCACGGGGGAAGGTGATGGGTATACAGTGCCATTATTCCAGCCTCACTGCGGGACCCATCGTGGTCTTGACAAAGACGGAGCGGATGTTCAAGGGACCCTGTTCAAGGACAGCTTCGACCCTCTTGACAATCGCTTCGATGTTCTCGGCGACCTGTTCCGGCTTCATTGCCGTTGCCCCGACTTTTGTTGAGAATACCGTCTTGTCCTTGGTGCGGATCTTCACCGATTTCCGGAGACGCTCCACGATCGGGCGGATGTCCTGCTGTGCCGCAATCGGCATCGGCATCCTGCCCCGCGGACCGAGCCGGGGACCTAAGTACCGTCCGACCTGGGGCATCACCGCGGTCTCGGCAAGGAAGTAGCGGTAGGTACCGGCAACTTTCCGTGCCTCGCGGGGTTCTCCCCCAAGACGTTCAACTTCTTCAGGGCCGATGATCAGGTCGACGTTGGCATCTTTTGCCTGCGTGACGATATCTCCCTTTCCGATAACACAGATACTGATGTTCTCGCCAGTACCATGGGGAAGGAGAATCGTCTCGTCGATACGATTCTTCGGCTGCGCCATATCGATATTCTTGAGATTGATGGTAATATCGATGCTTTCGGAAAATTTCCGTTTTGGCGCTTTCTCAATCGCCGCTTTCACGGCGTCTAAAATCTTGGCCCTATCAACCATCTGATTCCTCCATAGTTCTGCGACCGGCTTACCTGTGCCGATCTCCTATGGTTTTCACTTGGATTATTACGCGAGCTGGCTGTCGTACTTGCCTTCATCGATGAGGGCGAGAACCTCTTTGGGTTTCTTGCCGTCAATGGTAACTCCGACGCTCACGCACGTGCCGATGACTTCCTTAACGGCGGTCTTCAGCTCGTAGGAGAGCATGCCTTCGAGTTTCATGTTAGCAATTTTGACAGCGGCTTCGAAGGGCAGGTTGCCTGCCACAATGGCGTTGGGCTCCTTTGAACCTTTCTCGATACCGCACTCTTTTTTGATGAGTGCCGTGGTCGGCGGGATACCGACCGTGAGCGTGAAGTTCTTCTTTGCGTCGACTTCGATCCTGACCGGGACCTGCATGCCGTTGAAGGATGCGGTCTTCTTGTTGATCTCGTCAACTACGGCCTTCACGTTGATACCGAGGGGCCCGAGCGATGGTCCAAGAGGTGGACCTGCTGTTGCCTTTCCGCCGGGTACTAAAACCTCGACCACTTCTGCCATAGTCTTTGCACCATGCCGTCCCCCGGTCAGGGGGATTCAAGCTTGGGTCTGTTAACTTTGACGGGAAGGAAGATAAAGGTGATCTTGGATATCAGGAGCTGACAGGATTATACGGATAATATACAGGTTCGTTATTAGCGAGGAAGGTCCGTTCAATTCTGATTTCCGGGCTGGTTGCCGAGCTCACATTCACCGAAAGGAAATTATACGGAGTTATCACGGATTTTTCCAGGGTAAAATTCCAAAAATATCCTGTTCCGTTCTGGTACACCGGGACGTTGTAGCTTGCCTTCTTTCCGGAATCTGAAGATACGGCAAGGTGCAGTTTTTCCTCCGGGCCGTTCCCGGTATTGACTTGGCCGGTTAGATGGAGAGCATATTCTTTTGGATCATCGTCAGGAAGGTTGAGTGTAAGGTTGGGTTTTGGTATGCCGCTTACCGTAAAAAGGCGGGTTTTTTCCCCAAATCCATTTCCCGCCCTGGCAGAAATGATATACTCGCCATCCGCCCGGAACCCATGCTGCGAAGTGTCGACGGTCCATGACCAGGTATTGATGCCGCACGTTCCTGCGATAACCAAAACACTGTCGATGAGTCCTCCGCAGCAGCGAGTTACATTGCCCTGGCAATTCGCGGTCGATTTCGGGCAATGTCCGAATTCTGCTGAGTATACCCCCGTCCGGATGATCTCTCCGGGTGGCAGATTTACAGTTCCGTGAAACGTGATGATATCCCCCAGATAATGATGGGGAATGGAATTGATGCTGATGGGCGTGCTGGTATTCACCTGCGGACAGGGTAGCGGTGTAATAATGGCGGGGATGGGAGTGACTGGCAGAACAGATGGAACGGGGGCAATGGTCGATCCGGGAGGATGGGCCGGGGCCAGTGATGACGTTGTGCACCCGGCGGCAAGAACAATCCCCGCCAATAAAACGATGGATAGGAAAATTTCATGAGAGGTTGTCATAAAAGCCCGGGAAATTTTTTTAGTATTTTTTCGTGGTAAACGCTCAACTATTTTGTGAAATGTTTTTCATCGGTTGCGACAAAAACCGCCACCCCCGCGGTGCGCCCCCCCATGGCAGAACAAGAGTCGGTAATCATTTGTATGGTATCATTCTTTTTTCTGCGGTCTGCGTTTTGCCGGATTTCTATCCGTATGTTCATGAATTGTTTTTGAAAGAATGCCATGCTCATCAAGTTGTTCGACTTTATGGTGAAAAGATGTAAAGTCCGGATTCGTTCGGTCAACCTCTCTTGTTATCGTTACAGGTTGTCCTGTTTTATCAGAATGACTTTGTTTGGTAATACTTTCTTGTTTAACAAATCCGGCCACATCTCGAACTTTTGAACCAATCGAGAGTGAATGATGCACTGCCACTTCACAAGTTACAAAATAACTTCGGATTGTCGATCCGCAATCCGGGCAGGGAATTCTCTTATTCGGTTCATCAGGTATGTCAGACAAATCCTTTCCACAAACTTTACATTTCATTTCGGAATGTTCCGTCATATCCTCACCTTATTTCTCATATAATCATAGATGCCACCGGGTCCGGTACGCAGAACAGATCTGATTCAGCATCTTCTGGTACTCAGCATCGATATCGATACCAAGGTTGTTATCCCGGGCAAGAGATGGGGGATTCACATTATCGATGAAGACCGGGACGTAGAGGATGTAATCATAACCTTTGACGTGTGTATGTCCAATCTTCCGGGTGGGAAGTGCATGGAATTTTTTCATCGTCTGCACAGGATCGTTCGCCCGGTTCTCACTGATATCCTCTTCAAATTCTGCCCATAATTTTTGATCACCACATGAAAGTCGTGGTATAATCTTCTCCTCAAACTCATCTGGCCGTTTCTTAAAATGAGATTTTACCCCATCAGGAATATTCAGTACGCGTTCGGCCATTCCCACCATGACCGTGGCTCCCATGATGATCTCGGATTTTATCCCATGGAGATCCTGCAATACTTCGTAAAGGTCATCGAATCTCGCATCACGGTTCCGGTGAGCAGTAATAACCGATTTATTCTCAATACAGATTCTGACTTTCTGGAGATCAGGATTGCCGGAATTGTTCGGCTCACCGATGAGCAGATCCATTTTCCTTCCCCGTTTGGTGGGAGACTTGACATTCAGCCAATGTTTGACGAGATGATTGTCAATATCATGCCGCAGTTCCGGACATTTTTGCATCAGATCCCGGAAGATTCCCATGCTTACGAGATCTGAATGCGTTTCCTGGCGATGATTGTGATAGTGTTCTATAATGATATGATCAATCACTTCGTCAAAGGGTGTTTTCATTATATCATCCTTCACCCGGCAACTTCACCAGAATGATCAGGAACGTGAAGACTGGTAACATTCTGGCCCGACAGCCATTCATTCTCCAGAATAGAGAATGGAACTGGTATCTGCTTCAGGATTGTGCTTTGCAGCCGGAAAAAGCCGTTCGCTGCACGCTGGCAGTTCGATTCCAGCCATGACCTGACCTCAGGAGAGTTGAGATATTCGTGCAGAGTTTCGAGGTGATCCGGATTCTTTGGAATGATGTAATAGACGGAATGGCCCGGGACAATCCCGCCGGAATAATCGATCCTGAAGAACGGCGTCTCAGTGATATCCTTGCAGAGAATCTTGGGCTGGAGGATCTGGGCAAGAGGGGGATTTTCATGAAAGGCATACCAGGGTTTTTTTGCAACACAGGTTCTTTTCAGCAGACGGGTGCGGTTTTTTGGCATGAGCAGAAATGATTTCAATGACCCAAGGTGGCTTTCCGGAATTAATTTCCCGTTTGCTTCATAGGGTATAATCATTTCAAGATCTGAATGAACGTTTAAAGCGTTCAAGGATAAATCTCTCCCCGTTATTGTCGGAAACGCATACTTTTTCAGATCCGTGGGGATCTCGCTCTTTTTATGAACATAGACAGAATCTGCCCCGGTGGCGACACCACAGCTGACGCGGAGACACAAATCAGCTAGAGTGCAATAGCCGGGTTTCTTTTTGATGTTTCCATAGAGTGCAGGAAATGCAGATGTCCCGTCTTTAGGTAACTTCACAGTTTTTTTACAACCATCACGGAAAATTATTGCTGTTGCTGTATCAGGTGTTTTATGTGTTATCGTGGTTACTGCTGGGTAAGTTATAAGATTCCCAAATGACTTTTCGTGCATAAGATCAATCTCATTGATGCAGTATTCTGAAAGGATGGTTCTGAGTCGGGACGCACTTTTTACCGAGAGATATTTCTCCGGAGTTATAAAGACGAGTTTTCCATCTTTTTCAAGACAGTTCAATGCCTGTTCGAAGAAAAGGAAATAGAGATCGAACCTGCCGGTTGCTGTTTGAAACAGGGTGCGGTAAACATTCTTTTCCTGCCCGGTTAGTCCTGTAATGGAAACATACGGCGGGTTGCCAATGATAAAATTAAATTTTCCGGGAAGCCGTAAGAGAAAATCTTCGTGTCGGATTTGTATTGAAGGAAATTCTGAGTATTTTTCACGTGCGATTGCAATGTGTTTTGGGTCGGAGTCAATTCCAATAATTCGGGGAACTTCCTTGTAATTTTTTTTACACCACCGGATTATCCCATCGATAAACGCTCCTCTGCCGCAGCCGGGATCCAGAATATTATCTTGCGATTCTGGAGATTTTTTTTCAAATATCTTCGCCACCATGTGATCGACAACTGACGGGGGCGTTGGAACGAATCCCTTCATGAAAATTTCCTAACTACATCTGAAGGATCAGAAGTATTAAGGATATCGGACTGAAGGGCGAAAGTGAACAAATATCGATAAACACCGTAGAGGTCACCCCCATTCCCCGGAATGCAGGCAAACTCATTAAGATCATGAAAGAGTATCTCTTTACCCCCCTAATCCGTCCGCATTTCTACCCCCGTTTCCCCTTTCCGGATCCAATACATGCCTCATTCGCGAAAAATAAGTCAGTTGTTTTGAGATACGCCCCTTTCTTCCCCGATTGCCTTAAATCACCGTAATCAATGCCGAAAAACATGCCGGTTTAGGCCGGTTTCAGGCGCCAATCTCCCCCCGTTTCCCCATTTCCGGATCCAAAATATGTCTTATTTGCAGAATTCCCTGCCTGTTGTTTTGGGATTCGCCCGATTTTCCCCCCGATTGCCGCAAAACGGGGCAAAACGCGCCCGGAAATGTGCGCTAACCGGCGCTTTTAGTTGCACGATCTCCCCGCAGATCGCAGTATCCTGCATGCACAAAATCCCGCCAAAAAACACCCGTTAAAATCCGCACACAGAAGTGGTCTGTGGGCATCCGGGGCCTGCCACAAGGTTTGGGACGTGGCGGAGTGAGCCACGGGCCTCCATTTTACCGTCGGAGAATGGATTTTGGGCAGGTGACGGGTACGGGTTCTTTGGAATTCTCCGTCGGAGATGGGGGTAGTGAAGAGGATCATTCCAGCGCCTTCAGGAACTCCTCTTCGGTGAGTTCTGCTGCCTTGATGATCGATCGGAGCGTCATTTCGATCACGTTCATCATGCAGGGGGATTGTCACATTCAGCGTAGTATCGGAAAGAGACTTTTTCATCCGAACATGACTGCCTTTCTGGCGCACAAAAGAGAAGCCGAACCGGCTCAACACCCGGATTGCATCGGTTCCAAAATTCCCGGGAGATGCTTTCCACAGCAACCTCGATAACCCGTGCCCCTTTACCGGGGATGATATCCTCATCGGGTTCAAGGTACAAGGAGATTGCTTCCCGGATATTCTGTTTTGCCTCCTTGATAATCCGGCCCTGCGTGATACCGCCGGGAAGAGAGGGAACCGTAACAACATACCACCCGCCCTCTCCTTTGGTGATCACAACGTTCAGCGGTATGGTCCACCTCCCTCAGGTTATCGTACCTGTTCGAACCAGTAGAGGATTATCTTTGTTGTCACGGCCGGAATACCTTCCAGCCATAAATCCTTGCTCCCCATCCCATGGAGGTCTCATTCACCTGGAAAGGACGAGCGGTGCCCGTTCTTTCCATGATTGCGTTCGCGGGAAATCAATACCCGCCAAAAATCTCCATCCGGTTTCCGGGCAGGATCAGAAACGGGAGTTTCCCAAAGAAGACCGCCTCGCGGATGCAGTCGTCATCGGGTGATGCAACAAGGACGAACTTTCTCCCCGGGCCGAGTGCCGAAGATTCCAGGTCCATTTTTGCCGTGTCCAGCTCAATCGTCACCAGTTCATTGTCCTCTATGAGCGTGTTGCTGATATTCCCCGGACGTATTGCCGGCGTCTTGTTCCACACCTGCCAGGTTGCTTTCATCGCAGGGTCACCAATGCGAATCGTTTTCAGATCGTCACGTGTTGACAGGATGAAGGTGAGTGTCGAGATCTCATGCGGCTGCTCGCCGGGCGGCTGCATAAACCGGAACGAGACATTACTAACCGTGGAGGATGGTGAGGAATACATCACCACGGGTCCGGCGAATTTTGCAAAAAACCCGCATTGTGCAACATTGCCATGGTTTTTATTCCACTGCTCTTTCTCCCAGAGCGTTGCATCATCAGGAGGGGGCGGGATACCATAGGGATACGAATTTTTTCCGGAGAGAAGAGTGCCCCATCCGACAAAAAAACAAGATGTAAACGAACGCGATGATTATGATGAGCACAACGGCTGCAAGTACGATCCCGAGCTTTTTCATGTATGGCCCCGGTAGATTTCCTGAGTGTGTTTTTCTATAAAACTGCAATTGTAATAAACAGTTTGTTATTATGAAAAAAATTCAAAATTTTTCATGAACCCGGATTTTTTTTTTGAATCAGCTCAGCAAGTATCCGTGTCGGTTTTTTGGGGGTTTCCCTCATATGTGATCGGCGGTTCCGAAATGCGATTACACCCCACGCCCTGCGAGACCATGACGAGGCACTTGGGTGACCCGCCTCATCGGGAGAGCATACGCACCCGTACTAATCCGGGCCCAAAATGACCTCCGTTTACCCCCCAAATCGGCCCCACTGACACTATTTCACGAAAAAACAGCACCTCATTTTCAGGATTCGGCCAAAATACCTTCTGATTACCTTAAATGCAGGTAAATAACGCCCGGAAATATCCACAAACAGCACAGATACAGCGGCCGATCTCCCCTCAGATCGCCCAACTCCACATCCTGAAAAAACCCGCCAGAATTTACCCTGCAAAAAAGCGCCCATAGATACGTTCTGTTGGCCAAAAGGGGGGTGACATCGGGATCTGGACGTTAATCGGGAGGCCGGATCAAGCCCCGGATCGCGTTTTTCACGTCGGAGAATCATAGAGGCGACAAGCGTCTGACAAGATTCCCCAGGAGCTCTCCGACGGAGACTACCGGGTCGGGAGGGATGCATCCTCCCTGCCAGGGCCGGAACAACCCTGCGAAAACGAACATCCAAAACAGGGGTTCTTTTCATTTGACCCACCCATAGGTCGATCCTTCCTGAGATCGGCGGTTAAATGAGTCCTATTAAGGTTTTTACAGCGGCACGTAAATACCCCGGATTCGATTAAATCCAAAGGAAAATGCCCGGAGAAGAAACACTTGTACATAAATACCCCCTTTTTGCACCAAATTAGGATCCGGGATCCCCCGGAAGGGCAATCCGGGGTTTCCACGGGCCTGGATTGCCCCTCGCTACAGGTACGCGATCGAACGGGCGCGGACCGGCACGAACCGGTACTTCCCATCCGTTGCGGATGGCTGGATCCAGATCGCGGAAGGCTGGCTCTGAACCGGTACAACCCGATTGCCCGCCGGCAAACGGTTACCCTATCCAAAAGAATAATCATTTAGAAGGGATACTTACTCATCTAACCCGCAGGGTTATCAGGAGTTGTTCACACACCCTGCCCTCACGAGAGATATGCCTATGACAACACCTGCAAAAACGGATAATCGTAATCCGGCGCTACTCAAACGAGTATGTCTCTGGCTCTTCCTCATCCTTCTCATCACGGCACTCGTTTTCCCCGCCGGGGCGGCCCGCGACGTAAAAGTGGCCAATACTGAGCTCAAACCCTCGCTCTTCACCAATGACCAGGGAGAAGCGGAGGGGTTCTTTGTTGATGTTATCGAAGATGTCGCACGACAGGAAGGCTGGAATGTCATCTGGGTCAGTGGATCGCTCATCGAGAGTTGGGGCCGGCTTGCGACCGGCGAGATCGATATCATGCCGGGGGTCACCCGTACACCGGAGCGCGAGAAGTTGTATGACTTTGGGAATGAATCTGCACTCTCGGTCTGGTCGCAGGTGTATGCCCGCCCCGATTCCGGCATCAATACTATCCTCGACCTTGAGGGGAAACGGGTGGCGACCGTCAGGGAGGCACAGAGCGGGATCGGATTTTTGGATTTGGCAAATAAGTTCGATGTCAATGTCACGATGCTTGATTTTGATACCCCCATTGCGGTCTTTTCTGCGGTCGCAGCAGGAGAGGCAGATGCCCTGGTCGTCTACAATACTGCAGCCCATGAGGATGCAAAAACGTACGGTCTTGCGGCAACACCGGTGATGTTCAACCCCGTCCAGATGACGTTTGCCGTCCAGAAAGGAAAGAACGCTGACCTCCTTGCTGTTCTTGACCGGGGCATCGCGGAAGGGAAACGCAGTCCCTCGTCCCCGTACAGCCAGTCGATGCAAAAATGGTATGGGATAGAATCCGGTTCAATGATTCCTC
Source organism: Methanoregula sp. UBA276 (assembly GCA_002508495.1). Taxonomy (GTDB): domain Archaea; phylum Halobacteriota; class Methanomicrobia; order Methanomicrobiales; family Methanospirillaceae; genus Methanoregula. Next base: position 10,838 of record DANA01000071.1, on the reverse strand, counting down.
CTTGGATCTTCTGGGGCCTTGGCGGGATCGCGTTCCTCGCAGCGCTCTTTGTTGTCATGAGTTTCGTGCTCCGGCGGGAGGTTGCCCGCAAGACAGATGAGCTCTCCCGCCAGAATCAGGAACTGAATGCTGCCTACGAACAGCTGGCCGCGACAGAAGAGACCCTGCGAGAGAACTTCCTGGAACTCAAAAGGAGCGAGAAAGCCCTCATGCAGGCACGGAAAAAACTGAACCTGTTGAACACGCTCACGTTCCAGGATCTCCAGAGCGGGATCTTCTCGCTGTCCGGCTTCATCCAGATTGCCCGGCAGGCCGGGTGCAGCGAGAAGGCAGAAGGCGGGCTTGCACGCGCAGAGGCGATCCTTAAGTCCGTTACGGAAAGCATGTCCTTTGCAAAGAAATACCAGGATCTTGGCATGAACCCGCCCCGCTGGCAGAATGCAAACTATGCCCTGCTCAATGCCCTCTCCCATATCGATTATGCCGGCATCACCCGGAAAGGCGGGTTTGATACCCTCGAGATCTATGCCGATCCCCTTCTCGAGGACGTCTTCCTGACGATCATGGAGACGATCCTGCAGAAGAGGCCGGAGGTTACGGAGGTCCGGCTCCGGCACCAGCAGGAGAAGGATGGCATCACGCTCATCATCGAGGACAACGGGCCGGGCATTCCCGCCCAGAAAAAAGAGCAGCTGTTCGACCGGGAATTGATGGGAAAGAGCGGGACGAGCCTTTTCCTTGCCCGGGAGATCCTCTCGATCACCGACATATTGATCCACGAGACCGGCGTGGTGGGCGAAGGAACACGGTTTGAAATTTTTATTCCTGAAGGGGAATACCGGTTCAGCACATCCTGATGAGTAGTCCCCGACTCCTTCTGCCGGCGGGCCGGGCCCGGGCTTCCGTCAGGTTCACGGATTACCAAGTGTTGTTGCCGCCCTTTTTGCTGCGGGAGGAATATTCCCCTGCCAGCATCCCGTAATATCGGGTCGAGCGCCAGTGGTCCCGGAGCCAGACGTGCTCGCGGATCGTGCCTTCGTACACGAGGCCGCACCGCTCCATCATCCGGGCCGACGGGATGTTCTGCTCATCGCATTTCCCGAACACCCGGTGCATGCCCAGCGTTGTAAAGCCGAATGCCAGGAACGATTCGAGGATCTCTGTACCGTAACCGTTTTTGCAGAACGCCGGCAGGAGCGCGATCCCGAATTCTGCCGAGGTCGGGTACCGGGGATCGATCACGATGAACGTGAGCCCGGCAAAGGCTCCCGTACCCTTTTCCCGTGCTGCAAGCGTGTAGTCCTGCCGGTCCTTGGCATTCGCTTCCTCAATCGCGTGCCGGAGGAAGGTGTCGATCTGCTCTTCCGTGTCAAGCCAGACGAGAACGTATTTTTGGAACGCGGGGTCGCGGGCGAGGAGCCGGAGGTTGGAACGGTCACGTTCCTGCAGGTCCCCAAGGATGAGCCGGCCGGTGGTGAGGGAAAAGGTCATGGGTTGCACCTGCGCAAGGGTCCAAATGAACCGTTGGTGCCATACCATTGAAACGTTTTTGGAATTGTTCCCTGCATCATCGCTGGCGGTACGGGCAGTGTTGGGGAGCAGTCACCCGCGGGTAAACCGGGGTCACAGGATAATTCCCTGCCCGTGACAAGACACGCCATCCATCGTGCCTGTGGGGGTGCGAACGAGACATGCGGGGGGTTTTGAAGCGCAGGCCCCCGCTCAACTCAATCTTCCGGGGAGAACGCAGAACAGCGCAAAAAAGCAGATCAATCCCCGCCGGAGCGTTTCCGGACCGCGGCACGATACCGCTCCTCGCTCTCTTTGAGCGCCTGCTGGCTTAAAGTAAGGTCTTCGAAGTTTTTCCGGAGTTCTTCTTCGACAATGCTCAGTTTCTCGTAGGCTGCGTGCAGCAGCTCGTTCTTGGTCTTCAGCTTCTGTTCGGCAGCGATGACCCCGGTGATATCCCGGCCAACGGACTGGTACTCCACCAGGGCGTTGTTTTCATCAAAGATCGCGCGGTCAGTCCAGTTCTGCCAGCGGATGCTCCCGTCGGGGAAGATGACCCGCTGCCGCAGGGACCCGACCGGGTTTTCCGGCGATAAGGACGCGAGGAGTTCCCGGAGTTTTTTCCGGTCGTCAATGAAGAGTTCCGGGCAGAACCGTTTCCCGATGAGAGTGTCCCGTGCCATGGAGAAGTACCGGCAATAGGCGTCGTTGACAAAGACATGCGTCCCGTCCGGCCGGAAGCGGCAGATGAACTCGGTCTGGTCCTCGACAACGGTACGGTAGAGCTCCCTGCTCTCCAGGAGCTCCCGTTCGAGCCGGACCAGCTCGTCGTAGTTGTTCCGCAGCTCCTCTTCGGTTGCAGCAAGCTGCTCGTACGAGACGTTCAGATCGTGGTGCTTGCACAGCAGTTCCTCTTCCCGGCGTTTTCGTTCCGTGATATCCTCAAGCGTCTCGACAGCGCCGACAATTTCGCCGTCACGGTCGCGGATCAGCCCGGCCGTGAACCGGAGCCACGTCCCCCCGGTGCCCATGCGGGGGAAGAACGCGGTAACTTCGTACGCCCCTTTGACCAGGCCGGACGGCGAGCACCGCTCACGGTACCACGCGGGAATCGTATCCTCGCCATAATCGAGGATGACGTCGGCAAGGCACGGCTGTTTCTCGGGATAGAACGCCTGCCAGTGCCGGTCGGTGCCGATCATCTCCCCGGCCGAAATCCCGCAGTACGTGGCAAGGGCAGAATTCCAGTACAGGACCCGGTGGTTGCGGTCGATAACGAACTGCGGGATCGGGGATTCCTCGATGATGGCATGCAGGGTCGCTTCCTTCTCTGCAAGGGTGCGCTGGCTTTCTGCAAGGTCAGAAAAACTGCTCCGGAGTTCCTCTTCAACCGCGGTCAGTTGTTCGAGGGCGGCCCGGAGCTCGTCATTCTTCGCTGCCAGTTCCTGCTCCGCAGTCTTCCGGTCGGTGATGTCCCGGCCAACGGACTGGTACTCGACGAGGGTGCCGGACAGGTCGAAGATCGCCCGGTCGCTCCACTGGTGCCACCGGACCGACCCGTCACCGAGGATGACCCGGTGCTCGATGGTCCCGTGGGGTGCGTCCTGCGTCAGGGAAGAGAAGTGCATTTGGACCGCACCGAAATCTTCTTCCGGGATGCGGGGGATGAACCGGTGATCGATGGTATCCTCTTCAAAAAGCCCGAAATACCGGCAATAGGCATTGTTGACAAAAACATGCGTCCCGTCCGGCCGGAAGCGGCAGATGAATTCGTTCTGGTCAGATACCACGTTCCGGTACCGCTCCTCGCTGTCCCTGAGCGCCCGGTCAGCATGCCGTTTCTCCACCGCACGGAGGATCTTGTGGCTGAGTTCCCGGAACTGGGACTTCATGTCATCCCCTTTCTGGACATAATAGTCCGCGCCGGCATCGAATGCCTGGATGACAACTTCCTCCCGGCCTTTGCCGGTGAAGAGGATGAAGGGGAGATCGGGATACGCCAGGCGGACTTTTTTCAAAAGAGCGATCCCGTCCATGTCCGGCATCTGGTAATCGGAGATTATCGTGTCAAAATTTTTTGTCTGCAACAGGTGCAAAACTTCCCGTGAAGAGTCCGTGATCTGGACATCAAACCCTCCCCCGAACTCGAGGAATTTTTTCCCCACGTCCAGCAGTGCGGGTTCGTCGTCAACATAGAGGACCGAAATGCGGTTGCAGGACGTTGGCACGAAAACCACCTTACAAAAACAGGCACGACAGATGCATGGTTTTCCACGGAGCGGGCAGAGCGGGCAAAATCTTGTCCTTAGGAATACTCTTCAGGCGATTCATCGGCGGTGTATAGTATGACCTTGCTTTTCCTCCTATATAAAAAAATTCTATCCGATTAATATATAAAATATTTTCATTGGATTATCATAAGGCGGTTGAAAATATCCCGGGCCGGGGGATTATCCGCAGGATGGGACCACGACCGGCCGGCATCCCCACACCCCGCATTTACCAGCAGGCCGGAAAACTGCAGGAGCTGCCGCTCCCAGCATGATGCAAAATCCAAAAAAAAAAGTTACCGGTCGGAGACCTTCTCGACCACGCGGACATTGTCGCCGCGGACCGTGATGGGGATGGGGACGACGCTCTCGTAGAGCTCGACCGTGATCTCTTCCTTGGTTGAATCGACCCGTTTCACCACCGCTTTCTCGCCCTTGAACGGCCCGGCGATGAGCTCGACAATCGTGCCTTCCTCGATACCGGAGACAACCGGCTTGGGGATGAGGAAATGACCGACCTCGGCAAGGCTCGTCTCTCCCTTGACGACCACCCGCGCGTGGGCGATCATCTCGACGAGCTGTTCAATACGGTTCATCTTCTCCGGGGTCTCCACAAGGACATAGCCCTGCAGCTCGTTCGGGACGATGATCGAAGTGACACGGATGTCCGTTGCCTTGGTATCGATCGCTTTTAAGATATTATCCGCAACCGTCCGCTCCTGCTTGGAGGTGGTCTTGATCGCAAATATCCGGTTGTTGAAGACCTCCGGGACGGCGGGTTCTGCCACATCAGGCGTCCCCGGGTTTGCGGGGGGGGTTGGCTGTGTCATAATCATCGCAGGATCAGAACCCGAGCAGGTGCTGGTGGTCGAAGACAACGTAGATCAGGAAACCGACAAGCCCGACAACGAGCACGCCTGCAGCGGCAACGGTTGCGATCTTGGTGAATTCTTCCCGGGTCGGGGTACGCGCGAGTTTGAGGACACGCCAGTATTTGCGAATTAATTCCTCGTGGATGGCGTCGGTCTTGAAATCAGGTTTTGAAATTTCCATATGGTATCACTTGAGAAAATCGATCTCAAACTGTTTCTGTACTTTGGGGGTTAGTTTCTCATTCCGACCATATATTTGTGGCGACCGTACGCCGGTCACCACAAGCAGGGTCCGCATCTGGTTCTGCATCGACGGGTCAATCTGGGCGCCCCAGATGATCCGGGCGTTCTCGTCCACGCGGCTGTAGACTTCCTGCACAACACCTTCTGCCTCTTCCATGGTCATGTCCGTTCCGCCGACAACATTGACCAGCGCGGCAGTTGCGCCGCTGATATCCACATCAAGGAGCGGGGAGCGGATCGCTTTCTTGACCGAGTCTGCTGCCTTGTCTTCGCTGTCGCTCTCACCCATCCCGATCATGGCAACGCCGCCGCGCTCCATGACCGTGCGGACATCGGCAAAGTCGAGGTTGACGAGCCCGGGCATGGTGATGAGTTCGGTGATTCCCTTGACCGCACGCATCAGGACTTCATCGGCAACCTTGAAGGCCGCATAGAGGGGGAGTTTGGGGACGACTTCGATGAGCTTGTCATTGGGCACAACAATGACCGTATCAGCAACATCCCGGAGGCGTTCGAGGCCGGCTTCTGCGTTCTCCATCCGGATCGCACCTTCCGCGGCAAAGGGCAGGGTGACGATGGCGATCGTGAGGGCGCCCTCATCCCGGGCTGCCTTGGCAACGATCGGCGCTACGCCGGTTCCGGTCCCTCCGCCAAGACCGACAGTTATAAAGACCATGTCGCAGCCCGAGACCACGGCACGAATCTCCTGCTCGTTCTCAAGCGCCGCTTCCTCCCCGATCTGGGGGATGGAGCCGGCCCCGAGGCCCCGGGTCCGCTGCCGCCCGACAAGGATGCGCTGGTCGGCGTGGGTACGGATCAGGTGCTGGGCATCGGTATTGATGGCAACGAGCTTGGCCCCGTGGATCCCCTCTTCCATCATGCGGGAGATGGTATTCGAACCACCGCCCCCGCACCCGATAACCGCAATCTCCGTTTTGAGCTCGGCAAGGACCTGGTCAAGATCTTCGTTATTCTGGGTTGCCTTGACCGGTTCGTCCCTCGCCCTTGTTAGTGCCTCTTCAACAATTGACCTCATAAATACTTCTCCAACCCCGGGATGTGGATCTTTGTTTCATGGCAAGAGGACACCATTTCCGGCGTGATCTCGCTGCCATGGAAAGAAATTTTCTGGCCTGATGCCAGTTGCTGGTAAAACGGTCCGGGCAGGATCCCCAGTTCGCGCGCTTTTTGGGGGTCAAACCGTACCTTAGCTAGGATCAAGTGATCTTTCTCCGTTGCTGTTATCTGGTTATTACGTATGATTTTTACGCACAATGTATTTAAATCATTTATTATTTTTTGTATTTCGCGCCCGTTAGTGATGAAATCCGGCAGGATCCGCCCGTTCTGCGTGGAGATATGGACCACGGGCAGGGGGTCAAGGGCCCGGATGAACCCCGGTTCATCGCACCGGAGAGTCTCGGCAAGGAGCGCTTCGTTTGCACAGAAACGGGCAAGCGGGCCGGGCCCATCTTCAAGCCCATGGACGTAACAGCGTGCATTGGGAGATAGTTCCCCGGCCATTTTCCGCACGGCACAATAGCGGTCCCACGAGAGGTTGCCCATTGCTGCGATCTCGCTACCGGAAAGGAGCGGGATCGCGAGCTCTTCGAGCACGGTCACGAGACGGGCGAGGTCTTTTCGGGAAATGGCTTTCCGGTCGATATAGGCAGCAGCCGCACCGCTTTTGGCCTGCATTTCGCGTATCATTGCCGAAGAGAGGTACGGGACCTCCCGCGTATGGGCGATATGCCCGAATGCTCCCCGGGACATCAGGGCGATCTCGGTCTCGCGGGCTGCGTAATGGGTGCCCCCGAACCCGATGAGCGGTACAGCATTGATGGGCACGGCCTCAAGGATGCTCCCGGCAACAGCACGCCCCGCTGCCGGGTCGGTCCATTCCTTCTCGGTACTGCCGATCTCGACAAAGAACGAGGGCAGGAGGATATCCGTCGGCCCGTGATGGGTCACCTCGTACATGACCTGGTACCCTTCCGGGCAGTGCCGGGCAAGGGAGCGGAGGACTCCCTGCATCATGGCAGGGCTTGTGGGTGCAAGCGTCCCCGGTTCCCCGCCCAGTTCGGCTGCCCGGTAATTGCCGGTCACGTGAACCGTCAGGACCGGGGAAGGGCGGGTGCTTGCATGGCGGGAGATGAAGATGATAAGATCGGCATCAATCCCCCGGTCGATCCCGGCTGCATGGATGAGCCGGCCCTCCGTGTCGTGGAACGAATACGTCCGGTCCGGCCGCTGCCACGTCCCGGCCGGGTCACCCAGCAGCTGCTCAAGGTGGTAACGGATGTTGCACCCTGCCGTGTCCTGCCGTGAGTTGATGAATGCAATCCGCATTGCGTGATAGTTTGCAGTAAGGAAGGTTAAGAGTGGTGGTCAGGAGGAGGCGAACGGGTATCCCGGACTGGGGGAAAATTCGAGGGGATCCCGTTCCAAAAAAAGGTACCTTCCCGGGATGAGGGGAGGAGGAATTCTCCAATCCCCGGGTTGTGAGCCCCGCCACTGCCCCGTGAGAGATGTTTTTGTCGGGGGGTGCAAAAAACCCTCATTGCGGATCTTTCAACGTTGTTGTCACCTGCTCCATCGCTCCCCCCGGCCCACAGCAGGCAACAACGCCTTTGATATCCCAGGTCCCGATCCCAAACACTGGCCTTCCGGTCTTCAGGGCAAGGGCGATCTCCGACAGAGTCCCGTGACTCCCCCCGACCGCGATGACGACATCGGCCGACTGGACGACAAGGGCGTTGCGGGCATGGCCAAGCCCCGTCCGGATAACGACATCGAGGTACGGGTTGCCGTTGCCGGTGTCCGGCACAATGCCCACGGTCCGGCCCCCCGCTTCGCGGGCTCCCTGGCAGGCCGCCTCCATCACGCCACCCATACCGCCGCAGACAAGGGTGGCGTCCATCTCCGCGATCCGCCGGCCAAGGGTGCGGGCGGTCTCGTATTCTTCCAGCGAACAGTCCGATGCCCCGATGACCGCAATCTGCATACATACCGTCCCGGTCTGCCGGAAGATAGGGTTTTCTGGTCCGCCCGCTCCAAAAGCAGTGCATACAGAAAACCGGTGCCCCAAAACGGAACCGAGGGCTTTTGTCGTACCGGGCAGATACTATCGTATACATCCGGCCCGGGAGGCCCATGTGAAGTCCATCGAATCCATCTACCGCAAAGAGAATGGGCGCATCTTAATCGAGGTGACGCTCTCTTCGGTTCTCCAACTCTTCAACACGTTTGACCCTGCCCCGTTCCACGAGAAGGAACTCAATACCGCAGCCGAGAGTTACATCGTCGACATTGTTCGTGACTTTCCGTCAGCAACGGAATTCCGGATCGTCATCTACCTCCCGGATGCGCTGGCCGAATCACCGGAAGCACAGGAGATCCCCGCTGCCATACGGCACCATTTCCGGTACCGCGCCCTGATGCAGGACCTTGTGTTCCGCGACCGATGGAGGTATGGCAGGTTCACCATCCTGGTCGGTCTCACATTCCTCGCAATTGCGATAATGGCAAGCCACGCGGTTGCAAGTCACTTCCCGACCTCTTCTGTTGCCCAGCTTGCTGCAACCGCCCTGGAAATAGCGGGCTGGGTGGCGATGTGGGAGCCGGTAACCGTGCACCTGTACCAGCTGTGGCCCATCATCCGGCAGAAGAGGGTTTATGAAAAAATTGCCGGCCTAGAGATCAATGTCCTGCCGTATGCCTGCTCGATCTCGCAGGACGCGGTGGTTTCCTGTCTCAGGAAGCAGGAGCCTTAAAGCCGCGGCTGGTTCCGGCTGCCTCAGCTCAGCCCGCCCTCGCGGTTGATGACCATCAGCCGCTTCCCGGTCATCTCCTCGATGGCATACCGCGGGCCTTCGCGGCCGAGGCCGGAGGCTTTCGCCCCACCATAGGGCATCTGGTCAACCCGGAACGTGGGGATGTCGTTGATGATAACACCCCCGACGTCCAGGCCGGCGAACGCCTCCATGGCCCGGTTGAT
>DANA01000071.1:0-1866 GCA_002508495.1 Methanoregula sp. UBA276 | reverse complement strand
GGTTGGTTCGAACAGGGTTTCTTCCAGCCTGCCGCCACAGAGTACCGTTGCGCCCCCGCTTATCGCATCCTGCACCTTGCGGTACGCCTCCTCTGCCTTGCTCCGGTCGATCATCGGCCCGACATCACAGGCCGGGTCGCGGGGATCGCCAATTTTCAGCGCTTTTGTCGCGGCAAGGATCTTTTCAACAGCTGGCTCGTAGACCGGGCGGTGGATGAGCACCCGCTGGACCGAGATGCAGACCTGCCCGGCATTGACAAAACCCCCGGTCGCGATCCGGCCCGCTGCAATGTCGAGGCGGGCATCTTCATGGATGATGGCTGCCGCATTGCCGCCAAGTTCAAGGCCCACGCGCTTGTGCCCCGCAATGGACCGCAGGTGCCAGCCCACGGCAGGAGACCCGGTAAAGGAGAGACATGCCACGCGGGGATCCGTTACCAGCTGTTCGGCAAGCGAACCCCTGCAGGGAACCACGCTGACTGCCTCCTGGGGAAGACCGGCCTCAAGTACCATATCGCCAAGGATGAGGCTTGAGACCGGTGTGGCAGACGCGGGTTTGAGGATGACCGAATTGCCCGCCGCTATCGCCGGGGCGAGCTTGTGGCAGGCAAGGTTGAGCGGGAAGTTGAAGGGGACGATCCCGACTACGGGCCCGAGGGGAAAACGGCGGGTATAGCCGGTCCGGCCGGCCGTGTCGGGGCTCCAGTCGAGCGGGATGATCTCGCCGTAAATCCGCTTTGCCTCCTCTGCTGTTGTCTGGACCGTAGAGATGGCCCGGGCAACCTCGGCAGTGGCAAACTTCTTTGTTTTGCCGCCTTCCATCACGAGGACATCGGTCAGTTCGTCAGCCCTTGAGCGGATGATGTCGGCAAGCCGCAGGAGGATCTGCGACCGCTCGTGGCTCGTCATCACTTTTGTCTTCTGGTAACCGGCACAGGCTGCCGTCACCGCAGCTTCGAGTTCACCGGTGCCTGCTGCACAGACCTCCGTGTAAACCTCGCCGGTATACGGGAACCGGACCGTGATAGTCTCGCCGGTCTGTTGTTTACTTCCTCCAATGAGGATGGGGTAGGGATTCATGGGTTTCTTGCACATCCTGGTAATTGATGTGTTGACAGCTGCAGGTAAAAACCCTGCCGGCATCGATCCCTGCGTTCCCGTACCATTGCACTTCCGCACAATCCCGTCATCTGCGAGGGGACGGCACCATCTCTTCAGAGCAGATCCGGGAGTCGGGACCCGGATTTTTATTCGCGAGATGCTGCTTTACTTCCTGAGTTCGCAGGAATAGGCAACGTCCGCCCCGTTGATCAGGCGCGGGTAATACCGGGAGACGTACTCCTTGACCATCCGGCGGGCCGAGAACCGGGGGGCATTGCTCTTTATCGATTCCTTCATCATCCTCACCCAGCCATGCGGGATGCCATCCAGCGACTGGGTATAATAGAGGGGGACTACCTCGTGTTCAAGAATATCATAGAGGGCCTCCGCGTCTGCTGCATCGCGGTTCTCTGACGGGTCGGGGCTGCCAAACGACCAGCCGTTTTTCCCGTTGTAACCCTCAAGCCACCAGCCATCGGGTACGCTCAGGTTGATAACCCCGTTCAGGGCAGCCTTCATCCCGCTCGTCCCGCTCGCTTCAAGGGGGGGGACGGGGTTGTTGAGCCAGACATNNTACTGGGCCGTCTGCTCGGAATAATCCTCGACAAACGCGATCCTCCCTTCAAGTTCGGGGTCCTGGGCAAGCAGGTAGATCTTCTGGAGGATCCGCTTGCCCTCAAAGTCCGACGGGTGGGCTTTACCGGCAAAGATCACCTGCACCGGCCGCCACCGGTTGCAGATGATCCGCTTCAGCCGCTCCATATC
>DANA01000131.1 GCA_002508495.1 Methanoregula sp. UBA276 | reverse complement strand
GCCCCGTTACCCCATGGGCGCCGGATGTCTGCGGTAAGTCTGCTCCCTTCCGGGCCTGAACCGGTCCCCGCAGCAACAGGTCGCCATTCCCTCCGGAATTTTGATACCTGGCCATCGACCTCATGGGACGAGGTTTCAACGTCAGGATGCACAAGCTCCTGCAGGCCGTTGCAGCCTCGGTCAAACTTCGCCCCCCGCGTACCGACGGTTTCGGGTTACAAGTGACGCCGAGCCACCCGGGCTAGTCCCCATATACCTTTGTTCACCGCCCAATAAAGGCTTTTTACCGGGATTGTGGCCAGGCGCCGTCGCTGAAACTGCATCAGGGGATAAAAACCTCGCCACCGACTTTCCCGGCCCATTCTTCACGGATCTTCTGCAGGGCACGGGGGTTATTTTTATCAAAAATATCAAGGGCCGTAAGGGGGGAAGAACCAGGCGGGATGACCTCGGGCAGCGAACGGAAGTCGCCCTGGTAAATCTCGATGCTCTGGTCACCATCGGTCTCCGCGATCCGGATCTGGTCACGGCTGACCGGGTGCTTCTGCATATCCGCGATCTGCTCGAAGATCCTGACACGATCTATTTTCAGATACTCCCGGTTCACTTCAAGGTTGAACGCTGACCAGAATGCCGACGCGTACCAGGCATCGTTCAGGATGACATGCGGAACGCCAAGACACCCGGCAGCAAGACCGAGCGTCCCGACACCGCTGCAGGCATCAACAAAGAACGGGACGGGCGGACTGCCGACTTTGCTCACCAGGGACCGGAGTTTGGGATAACCCGCCCGGGGGAATTCGATATGGACCAGGGACTGCTGCTTGTAGATGACCAGCGGACCGGTGGGGAGAGGGAAAATATCCGCCCGGACATCGCAGCCAGCCAAAAGTTCATAGGTGCGGGGGACGGTCGTAAGGTCCGGGCCCGCTATTCCCGGCACAAAATCCCCGGTCTTGACAACCCCCCGGACCTCCGGGACCTCCCGTACCAGCTTTTCAGCGGTCTTCCTGGTGACCCGTGACGAGAGGAGGACAAGGGAGTCATGCGGCAGAAACGGCGGCCGGTCCAGCGCGATACCGGGATGGATAAGAGGTGATCCCGCAGCTATGAGCGGGTCCTGCAGGGTAAGATCACCCATATCAGTCATGATCACGTAGATGTGCGCAAAGACCTCGTCAATAAACCGTTTTCCGCAGGAACAGGAAGGGGCATAATCGAGGCGGGCATGGGGCCGGTGTTTGTCGAGCATTCGGCTGCTGCATTCCGGGCATGGGGTGTAAAACGAAGAGAGCGTAGCCAGCAGGTCCTTTGCCGACTTTACGCAGTCCATCCCGCACACCGGGCACTTCATGGTGCTCGTTTAGATTGTTTTGGGATAGAAAGGTTTTCAAATATACCTGACGGTCAAATAAAAAGACCCGGTGAGAAAATCAATCGTCTCCTTTGCCAGGACAGGAAACGAAGAAAAAGACAAACCTTGCCAATGGGCCCGAAGGGATTCGAACCCATGACCGCCCGGTTATGAGCCGGGCGCTCTAACCGGACTGAGCTACGGGCCCTTGATAAAAAAACGCCCCCCACAGGGCTCGAACCTGTGACATTCGGATTAACAGTCCGACACTCTACCAACTGAGTTAGGGAGGCTCGCGTAAATTGCGTCCTAAACTATTCTTTTTAGGGACTTTTAAAGGTAACTATAGGTCGTTGATTCATGCCAGAACGACCGGGGCCCGGCCCCATGGATCCGGCTATTTTTCCTTCATCGATTCCAGGAGCCGGACCAGGTCATTGATATCCTGGTCAAGGCATTCGAAGAGTTCCAGCGTCCGCGGGGTGGCAACAGCACCTTCCGGTGAGGCACGGAGATACCCCTCCTGCTCGAGCACGTGCAGCGAGTACCGGATACGGTGCGAGGGGAGATCCAGAAGTTCCGAGAGTTTCATGATGCCGATAGGCTGGTGCTCTGCTACCGCGCGCGCAACATCAAGATGACGACTCATCAGCTCGATCTCTTCCTTCATCCGGTTCAGCATGGCAGGTACTCCCGATACTATTCTCCGTAGCTGGGATCACTCATCTTCCTTTTTGTCCGGCTGCTCATCAAGCCATGCCCGGGTCTGGAAATATTTTTTCCGGAAAAAATATCCCAGGACACACGCCGAGGCAAGAAGAACCGCAACAACGGGAAAACGGAACTGCACGGGTGCAAGGAACAGGGCAATAACCGCAAGAGCAACGAGCAGGATGATCGCGTTGAGCTGCAGGGCAAGGCTGTAAAATTTCCATCGGAACAGTTCTTTGGCTTGCGCATCCATCACTGGAGTATCAACCCCGGAATAAAAGTACTTGACGTTTCAGCGCACACTGCTAGTGTAATGGATCCATTATCTGACGCTCTGCATTCCGCAGGTGCGGACACGTTTGTTATGTATGCCTCATCACGGGATGCAGATATGCGGTACCTGACCCGGTTCACGACCAGTGACCCGTTTGTCTACTTCTTTAACGGGAGCGGGAAAGGGACCATTATCGTATCCCAGATGGAGGCCATCCGCGCCTCCCGTGAATCGCCGTCTGCAGTGATGACACGGACGCAGGCCGGCCTCCCCGATATTCTCAAGAGAGAGAAAGACCCGCTCCGGGCAACCGCACGCATGATTGCGGGCCAGGCAAAAAAGACGGTTATGGTCCCCCCGCATTTTCCGGTCGCCCTTGCACGGGCGCTGGAAGAATACTGCACGGTCGTTGTTGACCACGGCACGATCCAGACCATGCGTGCAAAAAAGAGCCGTGCCGAGATAACGACCATGAAGCGGGTGCAGGGCATCACAGAGGCTGCCATGGAGCAGGCAGTCTCCCTTATCAGGAAATCAGCGGTAAAAAAAGGAATTTTGCACCTCAAGGATAAGCCCCTGACATCGGAATACGTGCGGTATGCCATGCACTGCGTGCTGCTCGAACACGGCTGCACGGCGGTTGATACCATCGTTGCCTGCGGGAAGGACACGGCAATTCCCCACCATACCGGCACCGGCCCGCTCCATGCCGATGAGCCGATCATCATCGACATCTTCCCGGTGGAGGAGGCAAGCGGCTATTATGCCGACATGACCCGAACCGTGGTGAGAGGAAAACCATCCCGAGAGATCCTTGAGATGTATACAACCCTGCTTGAAGCGAAACGGCTCGCGATCTCCCGCACCCGTGCCGGGGTATCCGGGGCAGATATTTACCAGAACGTTGTCGACTTCTTTTCCGATCACGGGTACGAGAGCAACACCCGGGGATTTGTCCACAACCTCGGTCATGGGGTTGGTCTCCAGGTACATGAATTGCCCACGGTCGGCCCTGCGGGCGGAGCGCTGGAAACGGGCAATGTCATAACCATTGAGCCCGGACTCTATTACCCGGAAACAGGCGGCGTGCGGATCGAGGACATCGGCGCGGTCACCAGGAAAGGGTTTGCCAATTTCACCACATTTTCCGAGGATTTAATCCTATGAATGACGAGGAATTCGATAACTATCGCGAGGCAGGCCGGATTGCCGCTGCCATCCTGAAAGAAGGGGCTTCTCATATAACGGAGGGCGCACCCTATCTGGAGCTGGTCGAGTCGGTTGAGGCACGAATAGAGGAGGAGGGCGTAATGATGGCATTCCCGGTCAATGTCTCCCTCAACGAGGACGCGGCACATGACACCGCTTCGGCGGAAGACCCACGGATCTTCCAGCGGGGTGATGTGGTAAAACTGGACCTCGGGGTCGCTGTGGACGGGTATATTGCCGATACAGCAACGACTGTTGACCTCGGGACCAATTCCCTTCTCCTCCAGGCATCGGAGGCGGCACTCGAATCCGCAATAGCAAAAGTCCGCCCGGGCGCAACTGCCGGGGACCTTGGCGCTGCCGTCCAGCAGGAGATCGAGAGGCGGGGGTACCGGCCCATCGCTAACCTGACCGGCCATGGCCTCGGGCAGTTCTCCCTGCACCGGTCGCCGACAATCCCCAATATCAGCAACATGGGAGGTCCGGTCCTTTCTGAAGGAATGGTCTTTGCCGTCGAACCATTTGCAACAACCGGCAGTGGCAACGTGGGAGAGAAGTTTCGCCGTGAGATCTATTCCCAGGTTTCGGACAAACCTGTCAGGATACCGGCGGCACGGACCATTATGAAGAAGATCAAAGACCGTTGCGGCCTGCCTTTTTCCCGCCGCTGGCTGCGGGACAGGAAACTGGACCTCGCCCTTCCCTCGCTCGTTCGATCCGGGACCCTCCATGTTTATCCGGTTCTTGCAGATATTCCCGGTTCTCTCGTCTCCCAGCACGAACACACCATCATCGTCACTGAGGATGGGTGCATCGTCACCACACGGGGCTGAGATAGCCTTATTCACTTCCGGGAAGAATACGTAAGGTTACAGCTATGTCCGAAGATTCAGAAGTCCTGCGCATCATGGAGATCGTTCTCACCGCGGAAATATTCAACCAGAACCCGGCACTCGATATCAATGACCTCACGCCACCGTGCCGGGAGATCTTCGGTGCCACCAGCAACTCACAGGTCAAACGCCCCGTGTATGTCAGCGACGGCCTCATCAAAAAATCCCTCGCGATCGCCGATGCCCACCAGAAACTCAAGGAAAACCCGTTTGTCTCCTATGAAGAGTTCGGGCAGCGGCTCAGGATAACCGCGCTTGAACCTGCAGCCCAGTGGTTCCTCAAGCAGGGGGGCATCCCCTTCATCGTGAAGAACCCGGCACTCGCGTTTTTTTACGCGGATATGAAAACTTCGGGTATTGATTATGAGAAGATCCGGGCGGCAAACCCCCCCTGCGAAGACACCAAGGCGCACCTCGACGCCCGGCTCTCCAAACTGATCGGCGAAGACGAGAAACTCCGAGGCGCCCTTGACCTCGTCATCCTCAATGCACCCGAGGAGATCGAGCTGCATATCGGCGACCTTATCTGCACGCCGGAACAACTCGACGTCATCGAGAAAGTCAAGCATTCCCTCATCCACCGTGAATTCCTGCAGCGGCACCGGATTTACGAGATCGGAAAACTCCTCTTTGTCGGCCCGCCCGGCACGGGAAAGACCTCCCTTGCACTCTCCCTCTCCCGTACCATGCACATGCCGATCCTCGAAGTCCGCCTCTCGATGATCACCTCCCAGTACCTGGGAGAGACCTCGAAGAACATCGACCGCATCTTCGAACTGGCAAAGAGACTTTCCCCGGCGATCCTCTTCATCGATGAATTCGATTTTGTTGCCAAGAGCCGTACCTCTGATGACCATGGCGCCATGAAACGGGCAGTCAACTCGCTGTTGAAAAACATCGACAAAATCAACCTGATCCGCGATGGTGTCCTGTTAATCGGCGCAACCAACCACCCGCAACTCCTCGACGAGGCTGCGTGGCGCCGGTTCGATGAAGTCGTTGAATTTGCCCTGCCGGACGTGGTGATGCGCAAGAAGATCTTAAAAACGGTCACTTCCACGCTCCGTTGCTCCATCGATTACGAGGC
>DANA01000100.1 GCA_002508495.1 Methanoregula sp. UBA276 | reverse complement strand
CCTTCCACCCAAGCACGCTCTCCTCGATTAGAACCTGGTGGATGCGCGAGCGGGAGAGACCCAGTTCAACAATGCGCAGGAGTTCCTCGCGGGTGCGGGCGATGCCTCCCCCTGCTCCACCCAGCGTGTACGCCGGGCGGACGACCGAGGGAAGGCCGATCTTCCCGATAGCTTCCTCAACCTGGCTGAGGCTCGTGATAATGATGCTCTTTGGCACCGGTTCGCCTATCTCCAGCATCAGGTTACGGAACTTGTCCCGGTCCTCACCCTTGTAGATAGCTTCGAGCGGGGTTCCCAATATCTCAACGTCCTTGAGGGCCCCCCGCTCGGCAAGCTCTGCGGTCAGGTTGAGACCGGTCTGGCCACCCATTCCCGAGAGGATCCCATCGGGTTTCTCCTTCTCGATGATCTTGGCGATGATGTCGGAACGCAGCGGCTCGATATAGATCGCGTCGGCCATCTCGGGATCGGTCTGGATCGTTGCCGGGTTCGAGTTGACCAGGACGACTTTTACCCCTTCCTCCTGCATTGCCCGGCATGCCTGGCTTCCGGAGAAGTCGAACTCGGCAGCCTGGCCGATCTGGATCGGGCCCGACCCGATGATCAGGACTTTTTTTATGTGCTGTTTCTTGGGCATTATGCAATCCTCCGGAAGAGCCCGTCAAAATAATGGCATTCCGTATCCATGGGGCCTGCATGGGCTTCAGGATGGAACTGGACACAGTTGATCTTCAGGTCAGCGTTCTCGAACCCCTCGACCGTGCCATCGTTTGCATTGACGAACGTGACTCTGCAACCCTCCGGCAGGGAATCGCCGTCAACGGCAAACCCATGGTTCTGGGTTGTAATGAAGATCCTGCCATCAACGTACTTCACCGGCTGGTTCGCCCCCCGGTGGCCGAACTTGAGCTTGTACGTATTTCCGCCAAGGGCAAGCGCGGAGATCTGGTTGCCCATGCAGATGCCGAATATCGGCAGTTCCCCGATACATTTTTTCACCGTCGCAATGGTTGCCGTGGCCTTCCGGGGATCCCCGGGCCCGTTTGTTATGAAGAGGCAGTCGGGTTCACACGCGAAGATATCGTCCGGCGTGGCATTGTGGGGGAAGATATAGAGGTCTCCTTTTCTCCGGGTGAAACTGGTGAGGATGTTGGTCTTGAGCCCGAGGTCGATGATGGCGACCCGTTTTCCCTTCCCCGGGATGCGGTAGGGTGCAGGGCAGGAAACCGACGGGATCAGGTCGCAGTCCGAGATGGAGGGGGTCTTTTTTGCCAGTTCCACGGCATATTCCCCGTCATTGCTGCCCACGACAAGCGCGGCACGCATGGTCCCGTGAACCCGGGTTTTGATGGTGAGGCTCCGGGTATCGACACCGCACATGCCGAGCAGCTTCTTCTGTTCGAAATACTCCCGGATCGTGGGTTTTACGTCGGGCCTCTCGCAGATCTCCCGGCATATGGCACCAAGCGCCTTGGTACTCTGGCTCTGCATATTCTGCGCATCAACACCATAGTTCCCGATAGTCGGGAACGTGAACATCAGGATCTGGCCGCAGTAACTGGGATCGGAAAGCGCTTCCATATACCCGGTCATGAGCGTGTTGAAGACCAGTTCCCCGCTACACTCACCTTCAACACCAAATCCTTCCCCCGTTACAAAAGTTCCATCCTCAAGACCCAGAACCGCCTTCATAATAGTTCATAATACATGTGCATGAAAGGTTATTAACGATAGTGCAGGTATCCTGTCGATTGATTATCGGCCCGCAAAAATATCCCCCGGTTTTCATAATAAAAGATCCCGTTATCAGGAAAGATATTCATTTAACTGATGGCTGCGGATACAGGATCATCCCCCGGATACGGGATGGTGAAAACTCATGGGAACCCAAGGCCAGAAGATTGTTGGAAAAGATGTCAAGGACATTGTGAACGCACTCAACAAAGCGTACTGCGATGAATGGCTTGCCTATTACCAGTACTGGGTTGGCTCAAAGGTGGTAAAAGGCCCCAACAAGGAGGCGGTTATCTCCGAACTTACGCTCCATGCAACCGAGGAGCTGAACCATGCAACCCTTCTTGCCACCCGCATCATCCAGCTGGGCGGGACGCCAATAACCAAACCACAGGATTGGTACAAGCTGACCAACTGCGGGTATGATGCACCTGATGACCCGTTCATTGTCAAGATCCTCGAACAGAACATCAAGGGAGAACAGTGTGCCATCAAGACGTACAATGCCCTGATGAAGAAGACCATGGGCAAGGACCCGGTCACGTATAACATCCTCCTCACCATCCTGTCGGATGAGGTGGAGCATGAAGAAGATCTCCAGGCGCTTCTTGAAGACGTCGAGATCATCATGAAGAACAAGTGAAGGCAACAAACCTCCTTTTTTCCTACCTGCATCCCCGGGTTTAAATATTTCGTATCGCAAACTCCATGCATACCCGTTAAGGAGCAGGAATTTACTCATGGCAACAGAACACGTGGACGGAACGAACAGAGGGAACGTGGTGCTTTATGCACTCTCCACCTGCGGGTGGTGCGGCAAGACCAAGGAACTCCTCCGCCAGATGGGAGTCGCGTTCGACTTTGTCTATGTTGACCTCCTGGAAGGCAGCGAGCAGGACGATGCAATAACACAGGTGGAGAAATTCAATCCCCAGGGGTCCTTTCCCACCCTCGTTATCGATGACCGGAAGGTGATTGTCGGGTTCCGCGAGCAGGAGATCCGGGAGGCACTGGGGTCATGAGCTTCACCGGTGTGAGCGAGAGCGATGTCGACCGGCTCTACCGTGTCCTGAAACAGGAAGCAGAAGACGGGGGATACCGGTTCAATCCGGATAGTGATTTCACCAAAAATCTCATCCGCGGCATCCTGAAAAACGAACAGCGGTACGGCTACCGTGCGTGCCCCTGCCGTCTTGCCAGCGGAAAAAGTGCCGAGGACCTCGACATTGTCTGCCCGTGCGACTACCGTGACCCCGACCTCTCAGAGTACGGCGCGTGTTACTGTGCCCTGTATGTCAGCGATGCTGTTGCAGAGGGAAAACAGCAGCCCCCGCCGATCCCGGATCGCCGTCCCCCGCGCTCGGAGCGGCGAAAAGAAGCGGTCGTCCATACGGTAGCTACCGGCCCGGTCATGACCCTCCCCCTGCCGGTCTGGCGGTGCCGGGTCTGCGGGTATCTCTGTGCCCGCAACCAGCCACCGGACACCTGCCCGATCTGCAAGGTGAAGAAAGACCGGTTTGAACGGTTCATCTGAACACGGTTCCTTTTTTGGTCATTTCCCAATCCTCAAATAACATCCGGGATAATATTCCGGACATGACTGTTCCCGTCCAGATAGAGGTTGTCGGCCTGAAGAGATCCGAGTGCTCACCGTTCCCCTGCGATGAAAACCGCACCTGTGGCCTTACGGGCTGCTATCTCTCAGGAAAACTTGCCGATGCATTTGAGGAATTGAAACGGGTACTTGTGAAGATCTATGGGGACAGGGTCTCCCTGAAACTCACGCTGGTCGATGATGGTGTCCCAGACCATATCCGGGCGATCGTCGAGAACGACCACCCCCCCATTCCCATGGTACTCGTCAACGGGCGCGTGACAAAGATCGGGCGGATCGCCCTTGACCGGATCAAAACCGAGATCGATAAAGAACTGTAAGGGGATTTCTTTTCAGGGTGCAAGGACCCGGGGATCTTTTCTGGTTCAGTCCCCCTCATTCACCCGAAAAAAACATCGCCGGACAGTACCGCGGAGTATTTGTACTTGTCTGGCCCAACCATACCTATATGAGACCGGTACGGAAATGGGGGCACGGGCCATATTCTGTAGCGGTCATCCACGGGGGTCCGGGAGCGCCTGGCGAGATGGCACCGGTTGCGCGGGAGCTTGCTGCAATGACCAGCATTCTCGAACCGTTCCAGACCGGAACCACCCTTGCGGGGCAGGTGGAGGAACTGCGTTCAACCCTTGAAGAACTGGCCCGGCTGCCGGTCGTCCTGATCGGGTTCTCGTGGGGAGCGTTTCTGTCCTGGATCGTTGCTGCCCGTTACCCGGAACTCGTGAAGAAACTGGTACTGGTCAGCAGCGCACCGTTCGAGGAGCGGTATGCCCCCGCTATCACCCAGATGCGGATGCAGCGGCTGGACCGGAAGCAGCGGGAAACGGCCCAGTCTCTCCTTGCCGCGCTGAACCGTGAAGACGCGGCGGACAAGGACCGCATTCTTGCCGATCTCGGCCACTTGCTTGCGCGGGCCGATGCCTATGATCCCGCGAGCCTTACGGACGAATGCTTCCACTGCCAGTACGATGTTTTCAGCGGGGTCTGGGATGAAGCCTCGGACCTGCGCAGAGAAGGAGAGATCCTCCGCATGGGAAAGACCATCCGGTGTCCGGTTGTGGCTATCCACGGGGATTTTGATCCGCACCCCGCAGAAGGGGTCAGGGATCCGCTGACAACGGTGCTTGCGGATTTCCGCTTTGTCCTGCTCGAGAGATGCGGCCACCGCCCGTGGGCAGAGCGGTACGCTGCGGACGAATTCTTCCGGGTACTGGTAAAAGAGATCTGACCAGCACCGGATTCTCCTGAACCGAGAAGAGGGGCGGGTTTTTGTACCAGGAATACCCAAAAAGATTCCTCTTGCGTACCATCATTCCGGCACCTTATGCAGCATCTTCCTTTTCTCCCAGTATCCGCTCCTCCAGCTGTTTTCCGTGCGAGCCGTTCCAGTAGAGTTTGTGACACCGCTCGCACCAGTAAAAGGTGAGATCCCGCCAGTCTTTCGGGGCGTAGTCTGCCCCGCCAACCTCGCAGGTGTTTGCCCCGCGCAGGGGTGTGTTGCAGAGCGAACACCGGCTCAGGCTCAGCCGGCGCTCGATACGACCGGCATCGACGAGCTGGCGGACCTGCGCCATAACGTCCGTGGATACGATGAGGACCGCCTGTTCCTTTCCCCGCCGTGCAAGTTCGGCATCACAGGTAAGGAGGATCCGGCCTTCCTGTAAGGCCAGGTCGAGAAGGACGGTGTCCTCGTCCGGTCTCCCCACTTCAAGGCTGTTCGCGCTCATGGTATCATAGCCCATGAACCGGAGATATCGGGTGAGGGGGCCGAGCATGCGATCCGTGATGAACCGTGGTTCGGTTTTTGTGTCAGCGGACATCTCTCACCACGGCGATCTTTTCGCCACAGTTCCTGCACCGGGTCCCGTCCAGTCCCTCAAACCGGCAGGAATATCCCCTGCGCTCGATCAGCACTGCCCCGCACGAAGGGCAGAACGTGTTCTCGTACTCGTGCCGGAAGACGTTTCCGACATACGGGTACCGTATGCCCATCTCTTTTGCCCTGCGGTAGATCTTCTCCAGCGTGGCAACCGGCGTTGCCCCGCGGTCGGTCATGTTGTAGTCCGGATGGAAAGCCGTGAAGTGCATCGGCGTGTCGGGCCCCAGGTTTTCTATCACCCAGCGGATGAGAGCTTCCTGCTCCTCCATGCTGTCGTTGAGGCCGGGGATGACAAGGGTCACGGTCTCGATGTGCATGCCCAGTTCGCGGGCGATGACCGCAGCATCGAGCACCGGCTGGAGGTGCGCCCCGCAGACTTTCTTGTAAAACTCATCGGTGAAGGCCTTGATGTCGACCCGGAACGCCCCGAGCATGGGCGCAAGCTCGCGGAGGGCTTCTTCGGTGATATACCCGTTCGTGACATAGATTGTCCCGAGCCCCTGCGCCCGTGCAAGCAACCCCATGTCAAGGGCATACTCGTGCCAGATGGTCGGCTCGTTGTAGGTCCAGGCAATGGACGCACACCCGCCTGCCACAGCCCGGCTGACTCCTTCGTTGGGGGAGAGCGTACGGAGGTGAGCCTCTTCGAGCGTAGCGCGGGAGATGTGCCAGTTCTGGCAGTGGCGGCAGTGGAAGTTGCAGCCGATACCGCCAAGAGAGTAGGCGAGGGTGCCGGGCAGGTAATGGAAGAGGGGTTTTTTCTCGATGGGATCAACGGCTTCGGCGCTGATCTTCGCGTACGTCCTGGCATCGAGAACCCCGTGCTCGTTCCAGCGTACCCCGCAGATACCGTGTTTTCCGTCCGGGATCGTGCAGCGGTGGCTGCACAGCGAGCACTTCACCGCGTTATTGTCAAGTTTTTGGTACTGGCGTGCCTCATGCATACCGGTCTGTCCTTATTTGGTGGGGGTGCGGAGGGGCTTCTTCGGTGCCCGTTCCTCCCTCTCCACATTTTTGATCCCTTCCGGGGAGTCGACTTCGAGCACGAACGAGCCCCGGTACCCACAGTCCTTGCAGATATAGATGGAGCCGACATATCCCCCGACTTCGGGAAAGATCTGCTGGCTTTTGCATTTCGGACAGTAGAACATAGTAAACAACTCTATGTGCATCCACTACAAAAACTAGTGCAATGAAGACGGTCGTCATCTCGCTGGGCGGTTCCATCCTGATCCCCGAACTGGAGAACCACCGGATCAAGGATTATGTCCCGGTTTTACAAAAGATTGCAACGAAGTGCCGGCTCTACGTTGTCGTGGGCGGGGGCGGAGAGGCCCGCCGGTACATTGAGGTCTCCCGGAACCTGGGTATCGACGAGGGGACATCGGACGAGATCGGGATCCTCATTACCCGGCTGAATGCAACGCTCCTCATTGCGGCGCTGGGCGGGGATGCTTACCCGGAAGTAGCCAAAACCCATACCGAGGCAATACGGTTTGGCGAATCGAACAGGATCGTTATCATGGGCGGGATCACGCCCGGGCAGACCACGGACGCGGTTGCCGCCGTCCTTGCCGAGCGGGTTGGCGCATCGGTCTTTATCAATGCAACGTCCGTTGACGGCGTGTATTCCGAAGACCCGAAGAAGAACCCGAAAGCAACGAAGTTTGTGACACTCACCCCAAAAAAGCTCCTCGGGATCGTGGGGGGCACGGCGCTCGTGGCCGGTTCGAACAATGTCCTCGACCTCATCGCCGCCCGGGTTGTCGAGCGGAGCCGGATCCCGCTCGTTGTCCTTGACGGGAGGGACCCAACAAACCTGTCCGATGCGATCCTTGACGGAAACGTGAAGGGGACGATCGTCTCGGACCTGAAAACAATGCCCCTCCCCATCTGATTTTTTATCCGGCTACCATCACGTATTTTTAGCACCCCGCCCCATCTATGATGGCACGGGGCAGTAGGGTAGCCTGGTCCATCCTAGAGCGTTTGGGACGCTTTGACGGCGGTTCGAATCCGCCCTGCCCCATCCTTATGAACCAGCGGGACGCGAAAAAAGTCTATTCTCTTCTTGTACAAACGTATCCCGATGCCCGCGAACCGGCGGGGAAGATCTGCCGCGGCACGCCCTTTGAGGTCATCATCTTAACCATCCTCTCCGCCCAGACCACGGACAAGGCAGTCCTGAAGGTCAAACCCGCACTCTTTGGCAGGTACCCGACACCGGCAAAACTTGCGATAGCAAAACAGGAGGATGTGGAGGAGATCATTCACAGTCTCGGGTACTACCACGCGAAAGCGAAGAACATCATCGCCGCATCACAGGCCCTGCTCGACGATTTTGGCGGTAGTGTGCCGGCAACCATGGACGAGCTCCTGAAAATCCCGGGCGTTGGCCGGAAGACGGCAAACATCGTGCTTTACCATGCGCTCGGGAAGAACGAGGGGGTTGCCGTTGACACGCACGTCCGCAGGCTTGCCCAGCGGATCGGGTTTTCCGCCACGGACAACGTGACCGTCATCGAGAAGGACCTGATGGCCCTCTTCCCAAAAAAAGACTGGGGTGACGTAACCGATGTCCTGATTGCGCACGGGCGGGCGACCTGCGATGCGAAGAAGCCGCTTTGTGCTGAGTGCGTGATTAAGGGGATGTGCCGGTGGGTGAAGGAAAACCGCTGATTCACGTGGGGGAAAAAGGCAAGAACCCCTCATCCCGATAATTCACGCGACAGAGCGGGCGACCGTCTGCTGATGCATCCGATAATCGTCGTTTTGTCCACCCCCATTCCCTGAAACCGACCTCCCTCCTTATCGCTATTATTGCCCATCGCTTACGAAAGGTGGGAGGGGCCGCCGTCGCAAAGAACAGCGCGACAAGCCAGAGGGGGTCATCCTATCAACAGGAAGCTCCGGAAAGCAGCGAAGTGATGTGAAGCGAGTCGGAGCCTCAGCGAGGACTAGTGAACATGACCGAGCGTCACCGGCATGTCCCGAACAGCAGCAGGAGATCGCCGCCCGCGTCGCACACTTCGCACGACTTCGCCGTGCTCGCACAGCTCCGCGACCGGCTTCCCTTTTCTTTCCGGGTGATCCTCATTGTGTATCATGGAATCAGGAAAATGGTAAACAAGGCCCTCTTGCGTATCACCGGTGTTACACAAAGGGATGAAACCCTCCCCGGGCAGAGCAACAACCAGAAAAAGAAAGAAAACCCTAACTTAGTACAAAGCTCTGGGACCCTCCGCTCATGACCCTTGATAATCTCCTCAACGAGATCGAAACGCGGGAACTCGAATTCAAAGAAAAGCCGAATCCCGCACTCTTCAAGACGTTGTCTGCGTTTGCCAATACCAACGGGGGAGTCGTATTCATTGGCGTATCTGACAAAAAAGAGATCACCGGGTATCGCTGCTCAAACGCCGATCTCAAGGAACTCTCGGATACCATAGTCAACAAGCTCGCGATCCATCCCGTCATCCAGCCGGTCAAGTGCGACGGGAAAACAGTTCTCCGCATCGATGTGAAGAAGAGTAAAACACCGGTCGCATACGAGGGCCGGTATTACTCCCGGGTGGGAAACACCACGCGGATGATGGACATCGAAGAACTCAAAGAATTCCTCATATCAGGGATTGAATGGGACGGCCTTCCCTCGCAGCACGGACTTGCTGATATTGACGAGGAAACCTTCAGGCACTTCGTGCGTCTGGCAAAAAGTGCCGGGCGGCTCCCCGCTGCCGATGAGCACGAACCGGTTGCAGCGATACTCACGCGGCTCGGCCTCATGACCGGGGATCAACTGACCAACGCGGCGTTCCTGCTCTTCGGAAAAAAACAGGAAAAATATCTGTCGGATGCCGTGCTTCGCATCGGCAGGTTCAAAGACGATGCTGTCATCATCGGGGACCGCTGGATTGACGGGAACCTCTTCCACCAGCTCAGCGAAGGCGAAGAAGCGCTCAGGAGTTTTATCAACGTTCGCTACGAGATTTCAGGGGAAACACCCGAGCGGAAAGAGCATTGGGATTACCCGCTTCCCGCACTCCGTGAAGCGCTCATGAATGCACTGGTCCACCGGGATTATTTCAAAAAGAACGAGCAGATCATGATAAAAGTCTATGATGACGTAATCTGGTTCCACAATCCGGGGGGCCTGCCGAAAGGGCTGTCAATCGAGCAGCTGAAGGCACAACCCCAGTCCATCCCCCGTAATCCGCTGATCGCGAGGATCTTCTATCTCGCCGGGTATATCGAGCGGTACGGTTCCGGTATCCAGAGGATCCTCACATCATTTACGGACGCAGGGCTTCCCGAGCCGGAATTCCTGACCGATGCATGGGGTCTCACCCTGACGATGCGCAAGGATATCCTCACGGAGGAATATCTCGCACAGATGGGACTGAATGAGCGGCAGGTGAAAGCAGTCATGTATGTGAAAAAAAATGGCAGAATTACCAACAAGGAGTTCATTGCGCTTACACCCCGGAAAGTCACGGGCAAAACAGCATCCCGGGATCTCAAGCTATTATGTGAAAGCGGAATTCTGACACAGATTGGAACCACGGGTAAAGGCACGTATTACATCCTGTCATCTGCAGGTCCATCCAAAGAGGACATAAAGGGGACATAGTGGGGACATCCGTCGTAACAATCGTGACATGAACGATACCTGGATCAACCATTGATTGAGAGTTTTCCTTCCAGGATACGAATATACCCGTTGGTAGGAACTGGCATTCTGAGTTTAAGGATACAAAAATCCTGATTCCGGGGATTGCGTGAATTGTGCGTAAATTGCGTGCATTTCTCAGATAGTTGTAGTAAGATTGTGGGGGCACTGAACCCACAATTCCCGCGAGATATCTTTCCTTGGACGATGCGGTTGTCGTGACACTGTCGCAACAATTGCGCAGACACTGTTTGTGTAATTGACCGGAAATTTTGATGAACTGTATTCTTCAGACACTCTCTGACCAATCTTCATGATAAGGAAAGTCTACAAACCGGTTTCCCTGTAAAACCCGGAAATTATCCTGGCCAGATCTTCCAATTATTACTGATACCTTTATTATCCTATCACTAAACTGCGATACCTGATGAGTCGTATGTTACCTTTCTGAGTCGATTGGGGCGGGGGCTCACGACGGAATGGTAACATCGGACAAATCCTGGCTCTTTTAGCGCTTATATGGCCTTTTGTTTTCCGGGAATTCCGGCGCTGGCTTCAGTACTTCACTAATTTTTAGCCCCGGAATCTCAGGATATCTATCAACGGAACCCTGAAACAAAAGACACTCATCCGGTCGCTTGTTGGGATGTCAGCGAACAAACTTTCCGTACATTCCATCAACAAAGCCGTGGAAAAAGTTCCGTGTGAAACGTCAGTCAGATACCATTTGTCCAAGATGGACTTGGACTCACTTCTGGCATTCCAATCAAAGATCCTCACGTATGCAAACGATCAGATCCTTGTTCCCGGAAAATCGTATCATTTTGCCATAGATTTCACCGACGATCCCTATTATGGTGAAATTTTCGAGGCGAACAAAGATTACGTCCTCAAGAGTAAAATGAAGAAGTCAACAACCACATTTTACTCGTATGTTTCGCTCTACATCACGACCAAAGGCCAACGGCAGACCCTTGCAGTATTTCCGGTGAAGAAGGGGGTATCAAAGGTCGAGTATATCCGGAAATTCCTGGCAATTATCAATGATGTAAAAGTGAATATAGAGGTAATCTGTCTCGATCGAGGTTTCTATTCGAACTATGTGTTCTCGTTTCTCCAGGAGGAGAAAATTCCTCACATTGTTCCGGTGAGAAAACACGGCAAGGAACTCAAGAAAATACTCAAGGGGAATCATTCCCGGTATGCCCGGTACACGATGATGGGAACCGGCGAACCTCTTGATCTCACCCTCGCTATTGATGTCCAGTACCTTCAGGGCAGGAATAAAAAATTCGGGAATGTGAATCTTGGTTACGTCGTGTATGGTATCGACTGGAAACCACGAAGAGTCTACTCCGTCTATAAAAACCGGTTCGCTATCGAGTCTTCTTATCGTATGCGGAATATCGTGAAAGCCAAGACATCTACCAGAAACATTGTGCTCCGGTATCTCTTGACGATTATCTCGTTCCTCCTCAAGAATATCTGGGTAGCACTTCAATGGATGTTCTTTTCAAAGGTTCAACGTGGGCCGAGAACGATCAACGAAGATTTGTTCCGTTTTGATCTCTTCCGGCTCTTCATCTGGGAAGGCCTCCGGAAAAAACTCAAGTTCGTTATCGTTGTTTCTGTTCTTCGAAGTCTCAAATGACAGGTGGTTGGGAACGTTGTTGACGATCCAAAATGCATGGAGGAAAATTTAGAGAAGTACTGGGAGTTATTCAAAACGTTAATAAAAACACGGCCGAATACTACCTGTATGACCAGAGATCCGTACGGGCACCGTCCGGCCATGCCGGTTTTCCTCCTCCTTGTCGTCGCACTCATCGCATTTGCGGTTTTGTGCGGATGCACCCAGCCTGCTGCTGCGCCGGTACCAGCACAGCCCACAACACAACCTGAAGAAGAGGACATATTCAAAGAAGTTACTGCATTGCAGCCGGATGCTTCCTTGATCGTCATCACGTACGAGGGGGGCCCGAACATGGAGAGGATTGTTGAACTGGAGATCACCATAACCGACAGCTCCGGAAGAAGCCAGACCAAGTCTGCCGGCTCGCGTCTTGCTACCACTCCCATCCCCATCAAGGGCACGTATACCCTGAATGGCGACTTTTCCGGATCCGACCATCTCATCGTCATGGCCCACATGAGCGATGGTTCACGGGCAATCGTGCTCGATCAGATCATCTGAACCTTTTTTATCGGGATGCCAGGGCCGTTCCGGCTTCGGAGAAAAGGCACGCGGTCAGGTGGCCTTGAGGAGGGTGAAATGGATCGCCGCACCCTTGCCGGGCTTTCCGGCAACCCGGTCGTCTGCCCAGATCGTGCCGCCGTAACTCTCGACAAGCGTCCGGGTGATGAAGAGTCCAAGCCCCTTGCCGCTCCGGGTATTCTTGCCTTTCCGGAAACGATCAAAAACAACCGGTTTCATCTGATCCGCGATACCCGGCCCGTTGTCGGAAACGGTGATCTCGACACCGTCATTTCGGTCCTCAACCGATATCGTGACATCCGCCCGGGTACCAGCGAACTTGATGCTGTTGCCAAGAAGGTTGGTGAATACCTGCCCGAGCAGGTTGTCCGCCATCACGTGGGCTTCGGTGCCGTTATAATGGATTCTGCTCGAATTATAGCGATGGATCTCGTTCTGGATAACGCTGTCGAGCACAACCGCCCGCACGGCCTCTTTCTTCTCGTGGAGTTTCCTGATGGTCGCAACGTTCCCGATGATCTCGGTACTCTGGTTGATGCTGTTGACCAGCCGCAGCGCGAGGGGCCGGTTGGCATCGCTGGATTTCATGAGCAGGAGCTCGGTCAGCGCGAGGGCGCCGGTATTGACATTGTTGATGTCATGGGTGATGATATCAAGGTAAAGATTGGCTTCCTCGTTCGCTTCAGCAAGGCGTTTCTGGGCGGAAAGCACATTCTGGTGCTGGAACACGGCAGCCTCATACGAGGAGAGAAGGAACTCGATGATCTGCCGGCGGTCGTGCGGGATGGAGTACTTTTTTCCAGAGAGCGTGATGTCTGCCGTTGTTCCAGCGGCACCGTTTGGATCCGCAGTGGACACCGAGAGGATCCATTTGAGCCGGGCCACGAGATACTCTTCGTCGTAGGGCTTAGTGATGAAATTGTCAGCACCCGAGACCATAGCATCGATGACATCCTTGGTATCCGTCAGCATGGTCAAGAGGATAACCGGAATATCTTTGAACCGTTCATCGTTTTTGACGGCCCGGCAGAGCTCGTACCCGTCCATGACCGGCATGAGAACATCGCTGATGATCACGTCGGGCTTTTTTTCTTCCAGAAGATCGAGCGCCACTCTCCCATTGGCTGCAATCATTGGGATATACCCGTGTTTTTCCAGCGTGTTTTTCAGGAGTTCTGCCTGCGTGCGGCTGTCTTCAACGATCATAACCGTTGCTGGTTTTCCGCCTCCTAGACGCTCATTATTCATGCAAGGGTTCCCTGCTTCATTTCACTCCTTATTCCTATTAAATTCATCCCATCATCGGAGTATAAAAAAGCTGTTTTTTGGGGGGCAGAAGCGCTGGTCCGGGCGCAGGGGATTTTTTAGACTCTTTTTACGCAGAACCGGATCTCCAAAATTTTGGAGGCACAGAGAAAGAATTCGGCCCGTATGGCATTCACCCGATAAGTTTCTTCTTTCTGAGGAGCCGGTTGTACGTGATCGCAAACCGGTGCGCCTCATTGCGGATCTCCTGGATATACCGGAGGGCCATGCCCTTCTCATCGAGCCGGAGGGGGAGGGTCTCGCCGGGAATGAACACTTCCTCCTCGCGTTTGGCGATAGCAATGACCGGGACCGGGCAGTCGAGGGACTGCAGGGCACCGAGCGCTGCGGCAAGCTGCCCTTTTCCCCCGTCAATGATGATAAGGTCCGGCAGTTCTCCTTCTTCGGCAATCAGTCGCTGGTACCGTCTCTTCACGATCTCGGCAATGGACGCAAAATCATCAATCCCTTCAACCGTCTTTATCTTGAACCGCCGGTAATTCTTCTTATCCGGAATTCCGCCCGAGAACCGGACCATCGAGCCAACCATAGCGGTACCGGCAAGGTGCGAGATGTCGAAGCACTCGATGATCTGCGGGGGATCGGGCAGGGAAAGGGCAGCCTGGAGATCCTGCACCTTCAGCTCGTGTTTCAAAAATGCGTGTTCGATGTTCTTCTCAACCAGCTCGAGCAGTTTTTTCTTTTCGCCGGCTTTCGGAACCGTTACCCTGACGGACTTCCCCTTCCGTTCCGATAAATACCCGGCAAGCGCCTCGTCCACTTCGTGGGGAAGGACCAGTTCCGATGGCGGGAGCGTATCGGCATAGTACTGGACCAGGAACTCGTCGAAGGCATCCTCGCGGTAATCGAACGAGTACTCCTGCTTGCCGGAAAGGAGGCCCTTTTCGACCATAAAGACCATCAGGTACATGGTATCACCCGAAACGGTGTAGCCGATAACGTCCTCGTCAGTCTCCCGCTGCCGGGCAACATGCTGGCGTTCGGAGAGGCGCTCGATCGCGAGGATCTGGTTGTGAAGGCTCCGGGCCTCTTCATACTCCATTGCCTGCGATCGCTTTGCCATCTCCTGCTTCAGGGTCCGGATAAGTTCTGTCCCGTTCCCCCGGAGGAGTGCCGAGGCACGTTCGACCTGGATACGGTACTCATCCTCGCTGACCGCGCCGATGCACGGGCCGCTGCAGGAGCCCATGTGATACCGGAGGCAGGCGCGTTTCGGGAGTTTCCGGCAGGGTCGGATATGAAAGATCCTCTTGATGACCCGGAGCACCTCATCGCGTTCGGCTGCGGAAACGAACGGCCCAAAATACACAGCCTCGCCCCGGGTGGTGCGCCGGGCAATGCCGATCCGGGGAAACGGTTCTTTCGTGAGCTCGATGTACGCGAACCGTTTTGCATCCTTTAAGTCGATATTGTAGCGCGGCTGGTGCTTCTTGATGAGGGTATTTTCCAGGATGAGCGCCTCGGTCTCGGTGNNGTGAGCATCAGGTCGACCGAGTCGATGACGGCAACGAGCGCCTGCGTTTTTGCGTCGTGGTCCTTTTTCTGGAAGTAACTCGTCACCCGTTTTTTCAGGTCCTTTGCCTTCCCCACGTAGATGATGGTGCCGGCTGTGTCGGAGAAGAGGTAGCAGCCGGGGTTGTGGGGGAGGAGGGAGAGATCGATCATCGTTGTTCTCAGTCATGTGCCGGAAGTCATAAGGGGTTGGGTCCGGGCAGGAGGATGTCAAAATTGAAAAATCTCTAATTCACGATGTTCATACTCTTGATCTTTTTCTAGAATCATCAATTACAACATGATGCATGAACTTCTTAATCATGGTATTGGCTTCATCTTCTTTTACGTGTTTCAAACAAAATCGTTGTATTCTCGTCTCACGAGAGGTCTGAATGTTCTTTTTATACGCACAGATATCAAACCAAATTCCATCAGTAGAATGAATTTCATATCGAAAAATGTAGTTACCATTTATCCCAAACAAATCACCATCTAAATCAACAGTCCAATACCCGTGAAAATGTAATCGTTCTAAGGCTCTACGCATTTCAACTGCTTTTTGATACCTATTGGAGGGATTAACATCGATTGCTTTGTTTATTATCATTCTAAGACTTCGAGGGATAAAAGGTCGATATGGAATTTGCTGAACAAGTTTTCCTTTGCTAATAAGCTCTTCATATTTCTCTTGACCATTATCATCATAGATTTGTTGAAAACAATCAATTCCATTTAATAAACGAAATGCCGTCATTCCGACTTGATAAATATCAGTTTGAACACTAATTCGTCCGGTTCCGATTGTTTCTGGTGCAATGTGTAAATTATAAGCGTTTTTAAGGGGAACCGGGCCTGAAGTGAAAAATTGGCAGGATATACCATAATCGGTCAAGACTCCTGTATCCGAGGAACTAATAAGAATATTCTGTGGTTTAACATCTCCATGAATAATTTTTCTTTCATGAAGGTATTCAAGACCAGAAAGAACACCTTCCAAGTATTTTATGACTTCAATTATTGGCAAGAATCCATCTGAATTTAGCTTTGTAACAATAGATCCTCTTTCAAAAAAATCCATTGCGATTATTACAAACTCTTGATTATTATGCGAAACCACATCTGCATATTGCACTTTTACCAAATTTTTATGATTGAGATGACTTCCAATCTTTGCTTCACTCAGGTTATCAGCTACAGATGACATTGATGAATCAAGCACTTTCACAGCAACATTTTGATCCAAGGTTACATCTCGTGTTAACCAAACTTGTCCAAAACCCCCACTTCCGATTTTTTCTATCAATCTGTATTTGTATAGTGTCTCATTCGCAGTGAGTAAAAAAATGGATGAAGTCATTAGACCGATCGTCCAGAGAATGCCACGACAATTGCATCAGCCATTTTTTCATCAAAAGACTTCAGCGAATCAACGGAATCAATGATTTTTCTAGCGGATTCTTTTACAATTTTATTGTTTGTTTTTAGACTCGAATAAAGTTTGATTGAAACTGGCTTCCCATTTAATTCGGCAGTCAGCATCATGATGCCATCGATATATGCTGCTTCACGAGAGGCTTTCGTCTGCCCTCCACGACCGTACTCATTTGATTTAATTGAGACCATTGCGATATCTGGATAGAGATTAAAAATTTCGGTTAGTTCGTGGTATAACCAAGCCAATTTTTTTTCGTGAGTTGTTAGTAAATCGGTGGGAAAATTAATTTTGTTTTCTTTTTTTTCTGAGTCAGCATTCACTAGTCGGACATTCTGTCCATCAAAATCAAGCACTGCATAACGAATAGTCTTTGGAGAGGCTCGTAAACCTAGTAAAAGCATGAATGGTCATATAAGTATTAGACTCTCCAGATAAATATTATTATAGATGTAATTTTGTGTAGATTTGTAAATTACCATGAGAAAAAAAATTTAAGATATTTGTATTTTCAGAAATGGGGATGGGGATTGAATCCTCCGTACCTCGGGTGGGATGAGCGCCGCCGCCCCGGAGGGCGCCCCGCGGCGGCCTTAAAAATACCGTTCCGATTTTGCAAAACCGAACTCGCCCCGCCGTGCCCCGTGAAGGGTCCTGATGAGGGGAGTTCTCGCTCAATCAAGATTCATTTATCTTTTTAAAAAAACCCACGTGAACTCGGAAAATCTTCACGTATTCACCCGATTACATTTTCGTACTTGTTGATTTGAGAAAAATTCTGAGTCTCTCTTTGTCGTGATTTTCCTTTTCGTTCTTGTGATATATTTCAATAAGAGTTACCAGATCTGTTTGTTCATCGTATGCGTATATCAGTCTGATTCCGCTTCGCGATCCGCCACCAAGACACCGGGAGCGGAAACTCTTCACCTTGAAAACCGGATCGTTTTTGAATTCCTGACCGATTGGAATCCGGTGCGTATCAGGCAATCCTCCGGGTAAATTTACCAGTAGCGCTTTTACAAAAACAGATAGATCGTCGTTGATTGTGTGGTACTTTTTCTTTAACCGTTTGATATCTTTTAAAAAAGAATCAAGCTGGCCTACCTGAGTCATCGGAATAAATCCTGACCGAGGTTATGGGATCCCGGTAAAAAACAAGTTCATAATCGATATTCTCATTGTTCGTTGTCGCCTTCCAGGGAGTGTCAACATGGGATAACGCCTCTATCTGTTTCGCATTCATCGAGCCGTATTTACAAATAATCTGATCGATATGCGCGAGCTCAGTAGCATTCAGTAACGAGAGATCCGGCTGGTTCATGGAGCGGAAACGAACTTGGGTGTGACCATAGTACGGCGTCTCGAACTGTTTGATTTTCCCCTCTTCAATCAACTCTTCCGATACTTCATTGAAGTGCCGGGGGGCCGGTCCGTGCTCGATATTCGCGTATATTTCACCAGTAATTTTCTTCTCGTGCAATTCATAAAAATCAAAATCGTTGAAATAAAGCAACTTGTACAAAACAGTCTTTCCAACGTTTGGGAATTCGGACGTTTTGTGGACAATGTAATGAACGACCTGCTTGAACTTTTCATTTTGAAACCCTTCGGGTTTTAACCGGGATTTCGACTTTTTTGCGGTCATAAACTACGTAAATATCTGTTTTTGATATATATTGTTTATTGTGGTCGTTATTTTTACAATTCGATGAAATAAGGGAGTTCGGTTTTGCGGCGCTTACTCCTTCACGAGTATCGGCTTTAAAAACTCCCCCGTATAGCTCCCTTTCGTGCCGGCGATCTCCTCCGGCGTTCCGGTCGCGATGATCTCACCGCCGGCATTTCCGCCTTCGGGACCGATGTCGATGATATGATCGGCGGACTTGACCACGTCGAGGTTGTGCTCGATCACGATCACGGTGTTTCCCTTCTCCACGAGATCGTCAAGCACCTTGATCAGTTTCTTCGTGTCATCAAAGTGGAGACCGGTTGTCGGTTCGTCCAGGAGGTAGAGGGTCCGGCCGGTCGCCCGTTTCGCGAGCTCTCTTGTCAGCTTGATCCGCTGGGCTTCTCCCCCGGAGAGGGTGGTTGAACTCTGGCCGAGCTTGATGTAGTCGAGGCCGACGCGGGAGAGGGTCTCCAGCTTGGTGCGGATGGACGGGATGTTCTCAAAGAGTTTCATCGCCTCTTCCACGCTCATGTCGAGGACCTCAGCAATGGATTTGCCCTTGTACTTCACTTCGAGCGTCTCGCGGTTGTACCGCCGGCCCTTGCACTCCTCGCACTCGATATACACGTCGGGGAGGAAGTTCATCTCGATCTTGATGAGGCCGTCGCCTTCGCAGGCCTCGCACCGGCCGCCCCGGATGTTGAAGGAGAACCGGCCCGGCTTGTAGCCCCGCATCTTCGCCTCCTTGGTCTCCGCAAAGACCGTGCGGATTTCGTCAAAGACTTTGGTGTAGGTGGCGGGATTAGACCGGGGGGTCTTGCCGATCGGGGACTGGTCGATGACGATGACCTTGTCGATCTCGGCATCGAAGACAATCCTGTCATGCTTCCCGGCCGGGTCGCGGGACTTGTTGATGATCTGCATCATGCCCTTGTACAGGGTCTCGTATACGAGCGTGGACTTCCCGCTCCCCGAAACCCCGGTCACGACCGTGAGGAGGCCGATGGGAAATTTTGCATCGATGTTCCTGAGGTTGTTCTCCCGGCACCCCTTGATCGTGATATACTTCTTCGTGGCCCGCCGTTTTTTGGGAACATCGATCTTCTTTGCGCCACAGAGGTACTGGCCGGTGAGCGACTTTTTGTTCTTCTCGATCTGCTTCGGGTTCCCTTCCGCAACAATGTGGCCGCCGTGCGTCCCGGCGCCGGGGCCCATATCGATGACGTGCTCGGCGGACCGGATCATATCCTCGTCATGCTCCACCACGAGCACCGTGTTCCCGAGATCGCGGAGCGCTCTCAGGGTCTCGATGAGCTTCCGGTTGTCGCGCTGGTGGAGGCCGATGGACGGTTCGTCAAGGACGTAGAGGACACCCATCAGGTTCGAGCCTATCTGGGTGGCGAGCCGGATCCGCTGGGCTTCTCCGCCCGAGAGCGTGCCGGCATTCCGGGAGAGCGTGAGATACCCGAGACCGACTTTTTCCAGAAAGTCGATCCGGCTCTTGATCTCCTTGGTGATCAGGTGGGCAATTTCGGCTTCCTTCTTGGTCAGCCGGATGTTTTTGAAGAACGCGATACCTTCCGTGATCGAGAGATCGGTGACATCGATGATGGACTTCCCGTCGATCCGGACCGCGAGCACCTTCTCTTTCAGCCGCTTCCCGTTGCAGGCCGGGCAGGGGGAGACCCGCATGTAGTTTTCGAGCTCGCGTTTCCGCCAGTCGGACTGCGTCTGGGCATAGAGCCGGGCGGTCTGGGGGAGGAGCCCCTCCCATTCCCCGGTGTGCGACCATTCGGCGTCGCCGTTCCTCATGCTCATCTGGAACTTCATTCGTTTTGAGGAGCCGAACATCAGGGCTTCGTATTGTTCCTTCGTGAGATCCTTGATCGGGGTGAGCACCGAGAAGCCATAGTTCTTCGCCACCACGGCGAGATACTGTCCCCGGAACCCGTCCATCGGGTTGCGGTAGGGAGCGATGGCGCCGTCCGCGATGCACCGTTCCTTGTCCGGGATGATCAGGTCGGGGTCGAACTCCATCTTCACCCCGAGCCCGTGGCACTCCTCGCAGGCCCCGAACGGGCTGTTGAACGAGAACATCCGGGGCTGGAGCTCTTCGAACGCCATCCCGCAGACCGGGCAGGCCATGAGGGACGAGTACGTGGACTCTTTGCCGTCCTCTCCAGAAACGAGCACGAGCCCCTCGGACTTCTTTAAGCAGTTCTCCACTGCCTCGGTGAGCCGGCTCCGGTCGGAAGAATCGAGCCGGTCGATGACGATCTCGATGTCCTGCATCCTGTACCGGTCGAGCTTGATCTCCTCGTCGGTCCGGAGGATCTTCCCGTTCACCCGGACCCGGGTGAACCCTTCCTTGTTGAGATCCTTTACAAGCTGCTGGTAGGTCCCTTTCTTCTGGCGGACGATGGGTGCGAGGACCGTGACCTGGCCCGGGTACTCGGCCGCGATCTGGTCGGCAATCCGGTCCGGGCTCTGGGAGGCGATGGGGATATTGTGTTCGGGGCAGTAGGGCGTCCCGATTCGGGCGAAGAGGAGCCGGAGATAATCGTAGATCTCGGTCACGGTCCCGACCGTGCTGCGGGGGTTCTTGGAGGTGGTCTTCTGCTCGATGGAGATGGCGGGGCTGAGCCCTTCGATGTGGTCCACGTCGGGCTTCTGCATCATGCCAAGGAACTGCCGGGCATAGGAAGAGAGCGATTCCATGTACCGGCGCTGGCCTTCGGCATAGAGCGTGTCAAACGCGAGCGTGGATTTGCCGGAGCCGGAGACGCCGGTTATTACGACAAGCTTGTCCCGGGGGATTGTGATATTGATATTTTTAAGGTTGTGCTGGCGGGCACCTTTGATGATGATGTCTTTCATATTCGTGTGCTCAGACTGTTCAGCTCCCGGCATTTAAAGGGATTCAGTTCGGGGCATGAAAGTGAAGGGGGGACAAGGTCAATAAGTATCTTGAGAAGCGAAGACGCCGGAATTCATATATATTTTCTCTGAGAATACGAATTAATTAATGACAATGAATTCAGAGATAAAAACTCAATTTTACAAATTTCTAAAGATACAGGATAATTTATCTGCGGAATTTTACGGATCTGGGGAGATAACATATGAGAATAGTCAAAAATATTCCTGTAATTTTGGTGCTTTACAATTAACAAACGGAGATACATATTTTGCAATCGATTCACCTAGGCCAGGAACACATTCGTTAAAAGAGATAGATAGAAAATTTAATTTTCATGGCATAACGGATTCTGGATTAATCGCGATAATCAACCAAAAAGACGTCCAATTCCTAAATCATGGAACGATTGTCCCCTATGTACAAATTTATTTAATTCGACGGTTTAAAATAGAGAGAGTCAGTAAAAAACCGATAAAAAAAATAAAATTTGGATTAACCAATTTTCTATTTACTGGTGATTCTTTCAGGAATACTCTATTATTAAATTTATGCGATTTACCGGCCATTTCAATTAAGAGATTACCCGATTATGATACGATAAAAAATCAATTGGAAAATAAAAGTTCTATTGCCGTTACATCTGAGTTAGAAATTCCTGTTGATAACTCCCAAAATATTAAAGAAATTTTAAACATTTCTTTTGAAATCTGTCATTTACTTTCAATTTGTAGAGGAACGAAGGTTTTTTGGATTTATTATCGTTGTTATGATGAATTTGGAAATATTGTGTTCCAAACCTATTGTGACATGACGACTCGTTCCCTCTCCGAGTTGCCAGAATTGATAACATCAGAATCATTCGGCTTGGAATCAACAAAAAAATTTTTGGAGACCGCCTATACAACGGTTTTACAAAATTTACTATTAAGGCGATATCTGCAAAGGTTTAGTAACGTTTTTGTTGAAGCAAGAGATGGAAAAGGTTTCCTTGAATCGCGGGGAGTAAGAATCGTTGTTGTGATGGAAATGTTAGCCAAATATGTTCTTGAAAATCCATATTTTGAAATATCAGCGTATATTTTGAATTCTTCAACTTGCAAGGATACAAAAAAGGCAATACTCGAAAGTTGTAAATCGGCAATAAATGCTAAAATCATAGACTCGGATATCAAATTCACAGATCGATGGAATCTTCCGAATGTTGAGAGTATGGAAACCCAAAATATGGTTATTGAACGTCGCGAAGATTTGATTAATAATTTATCTTCTTTGAATCATACTCCATTCAGAAGAATTATTGTTAGATTATGTGAAAAGATCAATTTAGAAGTTGATGAACAGGAAATCAAACGGTTCGTTAATTCCCGAAATGCATTGATTCATACGGGTAATTTTTATTCCGATCCATCCGTTGATCGAGCAATTTTTGAAGAGTACTCTTTTCTTGTGAATTTTTTAGATAGGGTTTTTTTGAAATTATTCAATTATTCGGGTGATTATAACAATTTCCGAAAATGGGGTAATTCCTTAAGAGACACTATCTGAATATTTTGTGCCTAGCTTGTGGATCGCTGCGGGGCACCCTTCGGGGAAGCGGTATTTCTCTTAACCGGGGGTATGGGAGCATCAACCCCTATAAGTGCAATTGAAAAATTTTTACAGATGGAAAAAATTTAGAAAATATAAACGGACTTGGACACTAATTCTTATAGCCTTTTATAGTAAAGGCAGATATGCTATCCTATGTCAATAGAAACAAAAACTGGTGTCATTGTTTTTTTAGATGCACTTGGTGTCTCTAATTTTGATACGATAGACCAATTTCGTCATTATATTGAAGAGGTGGAAACCTTAAAAACTGAAGCTGAATATGTCTGGAACAAGTGGAAAAAGAGTTTTGAAGATGATGGAGTAATATTGCCAGACCCGGAGCTGGTCTTTTTTCAAGATAGTCTAATTATTTGTTTTCCAGAACCCGAGAAGGGAGCAAATAGGACACTCCATAATTTCTTTGCGGCACAAAACTGGGTAATGCAATTCATTGTACAAGCCATCGGGAGGCATATTTATTTCCGTGGTGCAATGGCACATGGTGAATTTATTTTTAGCGAGTCTGAACGGAGTATTGCGGTCCTTGGTAAACCGGTAATTGAGGCATGCAAATTCGAAAAATGCGGGAATTGGATTGGTGTAATTCAAACACCCGATTTTCAGAAGAAATATCTTGAAGTGCTCGCAAGGCACGCGAAAAATCTTAATGAACCCGTTGAGCAAACGATTCGATCGCATAATCGATTTTTCGTAAGATACAACGTTCCATTAAAAAATGATGATGGACCATTCAATTGTTTTGTAGTAAATTGGCCAACATTAGTAAAGACCGAACAGAAAGATGCTATTTTAATTGCATTGGCAAAGGGAATGGAACAGGTAGATTCACATAACTTATTAAAATATGTTCATACGATGAATTTTTTTAAGTTTTGTGAAGATAATAAGTTTTTTTAGAATAGTTTTCTATCCCATAGAAATCCTTTTTCTAAAAAATCACTCATCCTTGCGCAAACCTGCACCCATTGAGGGCGGAGATGTATGAAAAGCCTATTCCGTTACCGGGAAATCCGATTAAGGGAATAATGCACTATGATAATCCGTGCGCTGCCTCAGTACCAGCACCTGACGATGGCCCCCGGGTCCGCCCGACCAACACAAGCCCGGGCCCCATCCACATTCAGCGGGGCGGACGGGAGCTCACTGGAGATCATTGGGATGAGCCTGGATCCCGGGAAAAAAATCAATAAAAAATGGTGTTGAAAAAAAGTGCTCTGGAGAAACCATTTCGTGTAACCTGACGCTCCAGGGGGTTGAGGGTCATTAAACCCGGGACGGGAGAAGTGCCATACGGCTCATTCAGCATCTGCATTTTCGTCCACCATGATAACCTGCATCGTTACTGATTTGCCTGATTTACTCCGTCCGGAGAAGATACTGGTGGCGGTACCTGCACTGCCTTCTCTCCATTTGAAGAAGATGTTGGCTGCACGCCTTTCACAACATTCTTAATTATCGAAAAACCTTGCGAAGAATCCTGAGTATCAAGCGTGAAAGTAAGGAACGAGCCGTCTTTTATGGATTGCTCCATCAACCCGATATAGGTCTTGTACTCCGGAATATCTTTTGCAAGGGAATAGATGCGTGCAGAGGGAGTGAGCCAGACCGTAGCATATTCAGCACTGGCATTTTCGTCCACCATGACAACCTGCATCGTTACCTGATTTGCCTGGTTTACTCCGTCCGGAGGGGATACCGGAGTCGCCGGAACGGTATCCTGTACGCCAAAAAATGTACCGGTACATCCGGCACTCAGCAGTACAACAAAGAGTATCCCCATGCAAGAGAGAATTCCGGATCTTATACAGGATTGTGATTGATTTTTATCGGGCATCATCTGTTACCGTAACCATCATGGGATGTTCAATGAAAAAGCATTTCCCGCACAACTCTTACCGGGTTCTGCTATTCCGGCAATTACCGGTGGGGGTTCATTCGCGTCCGGAAGAAAACGCTAAGGGGGGATGCCAGCCTACCCCCCGTACGATTCACCGGTTCGTCCGTACCAGCCAACTCCTCAGTGCCCCCGGTTCCGGCAATTGACGACGGCCCCCTCCTTGCCCGGTCCCGGGTCCGCCATGTAAACGGGAGCCCGGCCCGGACGGCCCT
The DNA here is from genome assembly GCA_002508495.1 of Methanoregula sp. UBA276. Lineage (GTDB taxonomy): Archaea > Halobacteriota > Methanomicrobia > Methanomicrobiales > Methanospirillaceae > Methanoregula. Next base: position 2,946 of record DANA01000100.1, on the reverse strand, counting down.
GCAGGAGAATCCCGGCAACCGGAAAATATCCCGGGCCACATTATGGAATCGCTGGAGATTTTCCCGGCCGGAACCGGCACGAATCGGAAATTTTTTGGCCGGATTCCGGTTGCAGCAAAAAAACCCGTGCCTGACACCATCAAAAAAAATTTCCCGGCTGTATTTTAGCGGAAAAAATACCGGTAACATCACCACCCGTTCCGGGTCGCGAAGAATCTTCCAAAAAAACCCTCCCGGCCCACCAGGGGGTCTGCCCTGTCCTGCCAATTTTCCACGTTCACCCGTCGACACCTGCCCTCCATTATAAAGGGTCGGGATGGGGGGAGACGGTATGTCCCCTGTGATCGTTCTCCGACGGAGAAAATCCATGACGAAAATCCGGAAAAATTCGGCACGGGAAACGGTGTCCACGCCCGTGGAGATTTCCCCTTTACATCATTATTTTACAAAAATACCCGTTTTAATCGCGATAAAAACCTGCTTTTTAGAAGCCTGAGAAAATGCGCAAAAACCGGACAACCAGCAGCCTGTTTCTGGAGCTGGAGCTCTCCGGACGACCGCCATGGCCTGAAAATAACGGGGGTTCTTTCAGGGACGCGAAAAAGACCTGTTTTTTCGAGAAAATGGGAGATCCTGGTACCGGTGCTGCCGATGGAGCGCCGTAAGGCAGCCGGGGTTGGGGATCCATGCCCGGATACCTCCCAGTATGCCATCAGCTGACGACAGGATCCTCCATACGTCCCGGGTCCATCTGACGTTAATGATAACAATAGGCAACCCGGATAGTTCCCCCTCCCGTACGCAAATATTAACATAAATGTTAACATTAGTGTACCTGAGGGGGAAATTCGGGAAATGACCATTGAAATCCTGAAGTCCATGGCAAAAGAGAATCAGGTCTTCTCGTTTGACCAGCTCTACGAGAAGACGCAGATCAGCAAAGGGATGCTCAGGGTCATCCTCTTCCGGCTCGAGGAGAAAGGATTCATCGAGCGGATTGACAAAGGCAAGTACCTCATCATCCCGCTCGGGAGCGAGAAAGGAAAATACACGCTCCACGAATTCGTCATCGCGTCGTACCTTGTCGAACCGTACGCGATCTCGTACTGGAGCGCCCTCCACCACTATGGCCTCACCGAGCAGATCCCTGCTACCGTATTTATCCAGACACCCGCACGTAAAAGCAAAAGCGCGATGGAAATATTCGGCGTGAACTACCGGATCGTACGGGTGAAAGAAGACAAGTTCTTCGGCACCCGGAAAGAATGGATCGAGGAGACATCAGTCAGCATCACCAACAAGGAAAAGACAATCATCGACTGTCTCGACAAGCCCCGGTATGCCGGGGGCATCATCGAAGTTGCAAAAGCGCTCAAAAACAGTTCGCTGGATCGCGACCGGCTCGCGGACTACGCGCTCCGGATCGACAACTTCGCCGTTGTCCGGAGGCTCGGGTACCTATGCGAGAAGATGGGTGTGCGTATCAACCTCCCGCTGCCGCGTTCGAAAAAATACCTGCTGCTGGATCCCACGATGCCGGCAGAAGGCAGGAACGATCCGAAATGGCGGCTCGTGATCAACCACGATGCCGTGCTGCCGGAGTCGCTTGAATGATCCCGTCACGTGAGATCAAGGAACGCGCCCGCGAGTCCGGCGTTCCCACCTCCACAATCGAGCGCGATTATTGCCAGAACTGGCTCCTGTCCGCCCTTATCCCGATCAACATGGCATTCAAGGGAGGGACCGGCATCCGGAAAGTCTTCATCGAAAACTACCGGTTCTCCGATGACCTCGATTTTACCCTTCTTGAGCCGGTCGATGCCGGTGCATTGCAGGCTGCGGTGAGCGATGCTGTTGTACAGGTTCGCGAGGAGTGCGGCATCCTGTTCGAAGATGACCCCGGCTTCCGGGTAACCAAAACCGGTTTTAAGGCAACAACCCGGTTCCGGATCCTGAACCGGGGTTCGGCATCGCCGGTAAAGATCGATTTGGACCTGACCAGCCCGGACCAGGAGGAGATACTGCTCCCGGTCAGAGAACGTCCGGTCTTCCACCCGTATTCCGACGGGATCCAGGTATCCGTGGCGTCGTACGCACTCGAAGAGATCATGGCAGAGAAGATCCGGTCGCTCTTCCAGCGGAGTCGTTCCCGCGATCTCTATGATCTCGTCCAACTGGCAGACCGGGTGAACCGCCAGGATGTGAGATCCATTCTCAAACGTAAATGCGATGCCAAAGGTGTTGTCATCGACATGGCTGTGCTCGCAGGAAAGCGGGAGCANNACGAATCGTTTGAGAAAATGCTGGGGATGGTTGAGAGATATTCGGAGGAGTGATCCATTTTTGCCGGTATTTTTCTCATGAGATACCATCGCGAGATTACACGAACTGCTTATTTTGTTTTCTTTGGTATTTTCATGGGATTACTCTCGGTCTCTTCCAATGCTGTTCAGAACTTTCGTTATGGAGACGCGACGACAGGATCCTCCCATTCAGTCCAACGGGCCCACCACTTAAGAGAGAGCCCGGCCCCGCACGCGGTCATCACTCCCGAAACCGGGTTCCGGTCGAAACTCAGGACATGGCGGATCTTCAAGGTCACTGGTACCCGTCTCATCGGGATCGACCGGAACAGAAAAAAAGCCCCTCGTGGCCGGGGGGATACCGGCGTGATTGCCGCAGGAAAAAATCCCAGGACATTTTTTTCCCCACAGGGCTTCCCCGCCGGTCAGCTGCCACCGCCCTTTCGCCGGTGAAAAAATGTTTTTAGTCGCGGTCGCCCCGTCGTTCACTGTACGGGATCTCGGCACTCTTTCCCCGGGATAGCTTTTCCCGTTCGCGACGGGCAAGTTCAAACCGCTCATCGAGTGGGATATCCACGCTTCCACCGCGCTTGAGTTCCTCCTTTTCGCGGCTGCTGCCAAACCGCTCATCGAGAGGAATATC
>DANA01000078.1:15186-33453 GCA_002508495.1 Methanoregula sp. UBA276 | reverse complement strand
GTATCATCTCCGTGAGAATTTTTCATGGGAACCGGTTGCTGGTAGCTTGAAAGGGACCGGTTCATAGTGTTCCAGAAATATTTTTCGTAATTATATATAGGCTTTGTAGTTGGGAGTGGGGGCGGGGGGTGGCTCTCAATGGCGGTCATATACGCTACACACCCGGGAGGGATTGCTGGTGATGACCGAACGGGCGATCGTGCCCGTACGTCGCAACATCCGCAATGGGTTTTTGCAAGGGTGCGGGTTGCACTCCTGGCATTTGCGCTCTGTACGAAATCTGCCATGCTTTTTCTCCCGCCCATGGGCCCGTGGGCTGAATAGTACTCTGGGGGAGGCGGGGCTTAGGTTTTGCTGAAGGGTGGGCTATTGTAAGCAGATTGGAAAAATGAATAAGGCCACAAACAAGAATCTATCATATCCAACTCTACAATTATTGGTGAGAATCGGCTATGACCTCCATAATTTCAAAAAACCAGAATAAACCGACTCTAAATCCCTACTCAACGGAAAAAAATAATTTTGAAAATCTTGTTGAATTTGCCAATAACCAGACGAAGATCTATTGTGAAGTGAATCCCGTTACGGGTAGAAAACTCAAAGGCCAGATCTTCACACCTCCCAAAATCGCGTCGTTCATGGCGGGATTATTCTCACCGCAGAACAACAAAATAAGAATTTTAGATCCTGGCGCTGGAACCGGAATACTGGTTGCTGCTATTTGTGATCGATTTATTCAGGAAAATCGTCGGAATCTCGAAATTTCGATCCATGTCTATGAGAATGACAAAACTGTATTACCGTTTCTGCAGTCAACGTTAGAAGCCTGCAAGATGGCGTTGAATGAACAGGATTGTTCGATGGATTATCAGATTTTTGAGAATGATTTTATTCTTCATCATGCAAAAGTCGAAACTGATGAGGGATGGACAGTCTATTCTCTTGATCTGACAACGAGGTATGATCTGATTATTTCAAATCCCCCCTATTACAAACTAAACAAATCTTCCCCCGAAGCGCTGGCACTTCAACAGTATGTTTACGGTCAGCCGAACATTTATGCATTCTTTATGCTTCTTTCCGGAATGTTACTGAGCGAAACAGGTGAAATGGTATTCATCACCCCGAGAAGTTTCTGCTCGGGTCTCTATTATTCAAAAATACGCCGATGGTTTGTCAATACACTTACTCTCGATCGCCTTCATCTCTTTGAAACCCGGAAGGACGTGTTCGTCGATGATGAGATCCTTCAGGAAAATCTTATATTCCATGCAACGAACGCCTTTCCAAAATCTGACGGAGAAACTCTCATCAGTGTGAGCTACGATCGACAATTCACCCAATACCAGGAAATGACGGTCCCATCAAAAGACGTTGCCTACTGCCGGGGAGACGACTGTTATATCCGGATTCCGATATCGAAAACAGATCTGGAGATAATTGAGATCGTCGACTCTTGGCCCGAGACACTCCACTCATTGGGATTTGAGATTTCAACCGGACCTGTCGTCGATTTCCGGGCTTTGAAACATCTCAGGGCGACCCTGGAGAATTCGAATTGTGTCCCGCTGCTGTGGATGCACAACATTAAGGGAATCGATGTTGAGTGGTCCGCCGGGAAGAATGGCAAAGCAAAGGCAATCGAAATTAATCCCGAATCGAAGAACCTTGTCCTACCAACTAGGAATTACGTTGTCATGAAACGGTTTACCTCGAAAGAGCAGAAGAAGCGGGTTCATGCAGCCGTATTGAACGCCGATAATTTCTCCGAGTTTGAATTTATCGGCCTCGAAAATCACCTGAACTATGTTCATAAAAACCGGTCCCTGATGACTCTCGATGAAGCGTACGGGATTTCAGCTCTCCTGAATACAACCATCATTGACCAATACTTCCGGGCACTGAATGGGAACACCCAGGTCAATGCGACGGACATACGATCGCTTTCCCTCCCGGACTACGATAAGATCCTGGCTATCGGAAAACTGGCAAGGAAGAAACATCTTGATCGGGATTTTGATTGCGATGAAGCGATTTCCAAGGTTTTGAAAATCGGAAAACATCTCGTGAAAAACTAGGGCGCTGAACTACAATGAGCAAAGTCGAAGATGCATTGAAAATCCTCACGTTGATGGGGATACCCAAAGCACAGCAGAATGATCGGTCCGCGTTAACACTTCTCGCCGTGCTCGATGTCAAGAAGAAAACGCCTTGGAAAGATGCAAAAGAACGCCCGATTATTATTCACGACATAATGGGATTCATCAGTAAAAATTATCAAGTAACCTACGCCGAGAATTCAAGGGAGACTATTCGAAGACAAACGCTGCACCAGTTCGAACAGGCAGGTATCGTTATCAGGAACAGAGACAATCCCACACTCCCGACCAATAGCCCGAAAAACAATTACACGATAACGCCGGAAGCGTTAGCGGTTGTTCAAGCATTTGGGACTCAGGGATTCGATGCAAGATTGTCCCATTTTACAACGGATCACGGAAAACTTATTGAGAAATATGCAGGCAAAAAACGTGAACATAACCTGACCGTCACCCTTAATGACGAGATTTTGACGTTGACTGCAGGGGCGCATAACGAATTGCAAATTGCAATCCTTCGTGACCTTCATCCGAGATTTTTACCTGGATCGGAACTTTTGTATCTCGGCGATGCAGCAAATAAGATGCTGAAAATCAATGAGAAACTTGTTGAAGAATTAAACTTCCCGATAACGCAGCACGACAAACTTCCCGATATCATCTTCTACGATAGGACAAAGAACGTGTTGTTCTTAATTGAGGCTGTTACCTCTCACGGCCCAATGTCTCCAAAGCGAGTCCACGAACTTACAGAACTATTGTCGAAGAGTGGGATCAAGCAGATTTTCATCAGCGCTTTCCCGACGAAAAAAGAATTCAAGAAATATATAGATGAGACCGCTTGGGAGACGGAGGTCTGGTTAGCTGAGGAACCGGATCATATGATTCATCTCAATGGCCCAAAGTTTTTGTTTGTGCTCGAAGAGGATAAAGCAAAAATATGAAGTTCAACCTGCGAAGGGAAGGAGATTTTATACAATTTAGGATTCTGTTATGACACAAGAGTCAGGTACCGTTACTGAATCAATTCAAGAAGCTGCCCCACTTCAATATCGAGCTGTGATTCTAACCGCACTTGGACTTGAATATAACGCAATTCTGTCATATCTCACTAATCCCGTAAAAAAAGTTCATCCAGATGGATCAATTTACGAGATCGGTACAATCACGTTGAATAATTTTAATTGGGAAGTCACATTAGTTGAAACCGGGGCCCACAACATATCAGCGGCCAAAGAAACCGAACGAGCCCTCGCAACATTCAATCCAAACATAGTCCTTTTTCTAGGAGTTGCTGGCGGATTAAAGGATGTATCAATCGGGGATGTTGTTTCATCAACGAAGGTGTATGGTTATGAACCTGGGAAGGCGGAAGTAGTTTTTCATCCAAGACCTGAGGTTTTTACTCCAAATAATTTAATGATACATCTTTCTCGATTAATTGTGCGAGAAGGAAAATGGGTTAAAAGACTGAACCTTTCTCATAAACAGGAAAAACCAAAAGCTTTCATCGGTGCCATTGTAGCTGGCGAAAAAGTAATTGCTTCGAAAAAATCGAAGGAGTATAAAGAAATTAAACATTACTATGGCGATGCACTTGCAGTTGAGATGGAAGGCCTTGGATTTATGCAAGTTGCGGCAGATCATCGAGATATCGATGCACTATTAATTCGAGGGATATCTGACTTAATCGAAAAAAAATCCGAATCCGATGCATCCGGCTCACAAGAAAACGCAGTAAAAAATGCGAGTGCCTTTGCGATAGAAGTCTTGGCAAATTATGGTTTAATTAAGAAGAGCTCGGGAGAAGGCTTGGAAATTTTCACCCGTGTTCCAATTAACAGGGCACAAGTAATCCAATATTCTGGTCAATCCTCGAAGGGAATTCGAACGGGTTTTTCTGACGAAACTGCGCAAATAATCCCACAAGTTATCATTGATGAACAACTTGGCACGGAATATGACGCAGAGCTAAACATTATCAAAAAATTATTAGATGAGTTTAATCCAACGACCGCCCTTTCCCTTCTCTATCCCCTAAAAGACAGAGCTTCAATGAGGGCTTCGAATGAAGTAAAATTTAGAATTCTTACGAACGAAGCTGTTGCAAATATTCAGTTGTTAAAATTTTCGAAGGGTGGAAAGTTACTGATCCAAGCTTTACAATATAATCCGGATAACGAAACAGCCCTCGGAAATGTTGCGTTCGGTTATCTTTTGAATAAGAATTATGAAAAAGCTCTTGAATATGCTCATATGGTCCTACAAAAGAATCCATTGAGTGCACGTGCCTATTCTGTTATTATTCAATCAAGAATCCCAAGCGAATCGATCGATACTATTTTGTTATCTCTTCCGCAGGAAGTAATTAGCACTCAGGATGTCGCTGAAACTATTGGGCGAATATATTACAATGCTGAGAACTTTGTCGAGTCTTCGAAATGGCTAAAAATTGCGCTTGCAGACTCAGTGACAAAGGAGGATTTATTTCTAAAAGGATTGCTGGCTTCTTCCATCCTAAATTCTGTTAAAAGTGATGAAGAAACGCTTGAGGGTTTACAAATATCTGATGAGCCGCGTCAATTATTATTAGAATCCATTTCACTTTTCGACGAAGTATGGTTCAGGATCTCAGCCGATCCAAATCTCCAAAAATTACATTCCTCATGGATTGCGGAAAGAGGAGTTGCAAAAAGAATTCTTGGTTTAATCGACGAATCCTCAAAAGATATTAACAAGGCATATGATTTAGATCCAAAAAATCCAAGATATATTCACTTAAAGGGACTTCTTGAGTTTGAGTTAGGACATTTTTCTATCGCAGAATCTTTGTTAAAACAGGTTATTTGGGATCCTTCAACACCCGGCGCATTGTGGATATACTTGAATTCTTTACGGAAGCAAAAAAAATTCCTCGAAGGCATTGAAAAAATAACAGATTTTCTTCGTGAGAGCAGATCTAAAGAACAAGAAAGTGTTCTTTATCATTTTTTGATCGTTTTCAATATCGACAAGGGAAAAGACTTCTATCCTGAAGCAAAATCCATCGCCCAATCTCAATACGAGAGTAATGAAAATGATATTACGAAATTAATCGAACTCGTAAAAGTTTTACAGTTCATTGGAGAAAATGATAAAATTGAGCAATTTATTCAAAAAATAAAGGAGTTATATTCAGAATCAATTCCTGCATTACAAAAATTAGAAATTGCCGATATTTTCTTAAATTCACGTCATTTCGATGACTCCGCGACAATTTTTGAGAGCGTCATCGATCCAACACAAAATACTCCGTTCACGCAAAAGCTTATTGACGCTTACTATCTCGGTGGCAATCATAAACGTGCGTTAGAATTATGCCGCTCACTGCATGCAATCTGTGGGCCACTTCCTCATTCTTCGACGATCGAGCTCGCAATTTATCATAAAATCGGTGATATGATTCAAGCGGCAAATGTTTGTGCACAATACCTTAAACTCCACCCAGAAGATTTTGAAATGAAATTGAATGAGGCAATAGTAAATTTGCGTTCAGATAATACCGAGAAAGTTCTCGAATTTTTAAAAAACCGCCCTCAATTTGAGAATCTAGCTTATGGAGTGGGTGCGAAATTAGCTCATTTATACTATTCAATGGGAATGTTTGATGACGCAATACAATTGGCTTATAATCTCAGATATAGAAACTATCACCGTCCCGAAGCGCACCTCGATTATATCCATTTAATTGTGAATATTGAAGACCGGTCACCAATATTATCAAAGCCATCTTCCATCGGAATTAACACCGCGGTCCAATTGATAGATCGTAATGGAAAAACTTCCCAGTACATAATATGTGACACCTCTGTTAAAGATCCTGAAAAATATGAATTAAGGATGGATAGTGATCTCGGAAAACAACTATTAGGGAAAACTGAAGGCGAATCGATATTCTTGCAAAAAACTTCATTTGTCGAAAACACTGTCCAGATTACAAGTATTCTCAGTAAATATATTTACGCATTTCAAGAGAGTACAAACAATTTCAACCAACTATTCCCAAGCAGTTCTGGAATTTATCGTATTCCATTCGGAACGGGACCTGAGGGAAAACTTGGATCCGAGGATATTCAAAATCTCAAGAAGATGGTAAGCCAAAATCAACAACATACCAGTTCTATTCTTGATTATTACAAAAAGCGACAATTTACCATTGCTGCCGTTGCTGAAGGATTTCGAGCGGATATATTCTCGGTTTGTGCTTACTTATCGAAGGATTCAACACTCGGAATTTTCTGTTGTTCAGGGAATGCAAATGAAAGAGACGACGCAATAAAAAATCTAAAACCCAATTGTAAACTCATAATAGATCCTGTCGCCCTCTACACCGTGTATTCTCTTAGTATCGGGGACATTATTGTTAAAAAATATGGAAAATTTGGGATTACTCAGAGCACAGTAGATTTGATTCATGGCGCTATTCTGAACTATGATGGTCAAGAAGCGCGAGGTTATATGACTTTGTTCCAAGTTGGAGATAATCTCAGTTATGTATCAACAAGTTCTGACCAGATAAAAGCGGCGAGAGAGAACCTGAAAAAAATGTTGGATTGGGTTCGATCTAACTGTGAAATAATTCCTTGTTATCCCGCCTTGAATTTAAAATGGCCGAAGAAAGAGGAGTATAATACTCTTTTTGGGGAGGCTTCTATCGATACTATTCTTGTTGCATCCCAACCAAATAATATTCTTTTTTCGGACGATGGGCTTCTTCAAGCGATTGCAAAACAACTGTACTCGTCCTCGTGTGTTTGGACACAGATTCTATTATCGGATCTGGCTTCAAATAGAATAATTACATCAGACCAGCTTGAGGAATTTTCAATTCAACTCGTAGTGCGTCATTATTTCCATACAAGTGTAAATTCAAATGTTCTTTTAAAGGCCGCGATCCTAGCCGAATGGGATGTTAAAACTCCATTTATTGAAGTTCTTGAATGCTTGAAAGAAGGTAAATCTGATATCGATTCTTCAACTATTGTTGGAATACAATTCACTGAATTGTTATGGCGAAAACCCGTGGAAATCGAGACACGAAATTATTTACTCGTTAAATTGCTTCACGATTTGACAGTTCAAAGAGATAAATCGTATATAATCAGCTGTTTCAACCAATCGGTATTTCGCAATCCTAGATTATCATCCCAACAAAAAAAAGATATTTTGGACACCGTTGAAATATTTGACAGTGCTTTGTCGTAATTTCCCTGAGTTTCATACGTTTTCTTAAATCTCCGGTACAATCCACAACGCCCCAATCCCCGCAAACGCCTTCCCGAACCGTTCTGGCCTCACCCCAACATAAAACAACGCCGGTGAAAACGTCGGTCCCGGACCCTCACCTCCGGAAGGCCCGATAAACCGGATTCTCGCAGAAGGAAAGCACACCCGGCACGCTATCGCTGTCAGCGTCTTCCATGCTGAAGTCTCTGTCGCAGACTTCCAGAGCACAATCGCCTCCATGGTCCGGCCTGCAGCCCGCTCCTGATATAACTTCGAGAACCACCGCTCGACACCGGGCCCAAATGGAGGATTGAGGAAGACCCGTCCAGTCCAGGGCTGCACAAGCCCGTTGTCCTGAGCTGTGTCGTGCCTCGATGCCGGTACGTTCGGGCTCTCCCGGCTGTTGCTGCTCGGGCCGGGATCGAACACCGTATCCGTACCCGGAAAACCGGTAGAAATTGCGACAAAATCTCCCCGTCGGAGCCCCCGAAATTATAATACCCCTCAAATTTAAACTACCGCAATCGTTTATACGTCAACAAACCAATAATTATTGTGATTTCCGTACAGATTTTTTTCGTTTTTTCGCGGGGTGATTCCGCGTGACCGAAACGTACGATGCATCCCATATTACGGTGCTCGAAGGCCTGACCCCGGTAAGGGAGCGGCCGGCAATGTATATCGGCAGCACCGACACACGGGGCTTGCACCACCTTGTCTACGAGGTCGTCGATAACTCGATCGACGAAGCGCTCGCCGGGTTCTGCACCCGGATTGCCGTCGTCATCAACAAGGACGGATCGATCATGGTCGAGGACAACGGCCGGGGGATCCCCGTCGATGTGATGGATAAAAACCACAAGAGTGCGCTCGAAGTCGTACTGACCGTTCTCCACGCCGGCGGCAAATTCGACAAGGAGACCTACCAGGTCTCGGGCGGGCTTCACGGGGTCGGGGTCTCGGTCGTGAACGCTCTCTCGAACTGGCTCTCGGCCCGGGTCTACCGGGACGGGAACATCTATGAGATGCGGTTTTCCAAAGGCAAGCCAACCTCATCGATCACGGTCCGGGAAGAGAGCTTTGCTGAACTTCTCGCCCGGTACCAGCAATGGTACGGTGAACCAGCCCCCTTCGGCCGGGCACCGGCACACACCCCGGGCCCGGACGGCTCCAGCCAGCTCGACCTCTCTGCCGCAACGCAGTACCCCACGGGGAACGAAGAACAGGACCGGGCATCCCTCCTTGCAGCACTCGGGAAAAAGCTGACCGGCACCCGGATCCACTTTGTCCCGGATGCAACGATATTCGAGACAACAACGTTCGATTACGATACCCTCTCCCACCGCTTACGGGAACTCGCGTTCCTGAACGCCGGTCTCACCATCATCATCACGGACGAACGAAGCGTCGATCCCGTGACGTCCGTTGCAACATCCGCCACCTATTGTTACGCGGGCGGGCTTGCAGAGTTCGTGAAATACTTAAACGAGGGTATCGACGTTATCCACCCGAACCCCATCTATATCACCAAAAAGGATCCCGAGAACAAGCTCGAGCTTGAGGTCTCGCTGCAGTACACTACCCAGTACGACGAGAAACTCTACACGTATGTCAACTCGGTCAACACAAGGGAGGGCGGTACCCACCTCGAAGGGTTCCGGAGCGCCATCACCCGGGGCATCAATGTTGTTGCAAAGCGGAACGGCCTCATCAAGGAGAACGCCCAGGTTACCCTCCGGGGCGAGGACGTCCGCGAAGGGCTGACGTCGGTCGTCTCGGTCAAGATGGCCAACCCCCAGTTCGAGGGCCAGACCAAGATGCGCCTCGGCAACAGCAGCGTCAAGGGGATTGTCGATTCCCTCGTCTACGCAACGCTCACCGAGTACTTTGACGAGAACCCGGGCGTGCTCAAGACCATTGTTGAAAAAGCGCTCTCGGCTGCAAAAGCCCGCGAGGCTGCACGGAACGCCCGGGAACTGGCACGGCGCAAGAGTTCGCTCGAATCCGCCGGCCTGCCCGGGAAGCTCTCGGACTGCTCCGAACGGGATCCCACAAAGAGCGAGATCTATATCGTGGAAGGAGACTCTGCCGGCGGCAGCGCCAAGCAGGGCCGGGACCGGAAATTCCAGGCAATTCTTCCCCTCCGGGGAAAGATCCTCAACGTCGAGAAAGCAGGCGAACACCAGATCCTCAAGAACGCCGAGATCCAGACGCTGATCAACGCCATCGGCACCGGGATACTGGAGAAATTCGACGCCGAACGTGCCCGCTACCACCACATCGTGATCATGACCGATGCCGATGTTGATGGTGCCCATATCCGGACGCTCCTTTTGACGTTCTTCTACCGGTACATGCCCAAACTTATCGATCTCGGGTATGTGTACATTGCCCAGCCGCCTCTCTTCAAGATCTCGAAGGGGAAGGAGGAGAAATACGTGTACAAGGAAGAGGAGATGCAGAAGGTCTCCGCGGCAATGGGCGAGAAAGGAGTCTCTATCCAGCGGTACAAGGGTCTTGGCGAGATGAACGCCCAGCAGCTCTGGGATACGACCATGGACCCCGAACAACGAATCTTCCGGAAGGTCACCGTTGAAGATGCGACAGACGCGGAATTTACGTTCAAGACCCTGATGGGAAAAGACGTGGAGGAGCGGAAGAATTTCATCTACCGTCACGCAAAGGAGGTGACCAACCTTGACATCTGATAAGGACACCCCTGCCGAAACAGCGGAAACGCACAGGACCGAACCGATCAGCATCGAGCAGGAGATGAAGACCTCGTACATCAACTACGCGATGTCGGTCATCATCGGCCGTGCGATCCCCGATGTCCGGGACGGTCTCAAGCCGGTCCACCGCCGGTCGCTCTACGCCATGTGGGACATGGGCAATACGAGCGACAAGCCCACCAAGAAGAGCGCAAGGGTGGTTGGTGACGTGATGGGTAAGTACCACCCGCACGGCGATGCCTCGATCTACGATACCATCGTGAAGATGGCCCAGCCCTTCAGTTACCGCCACATGCTGGTGCAGGGGCAGGGTAACTTCGGTTCCGTAGACGGCGATTCTGCTGCAGCGAGCAGGTACACCGAGGTCCGGCTCTTCCCGTATGCCGAGGCGCTTCTCGCGGATCTCGACAAAGACACCGTTGAGTTCGTCCCCAACTACGATGAGTCCTTACAAGAACCGACCGTCCTCCCCTCGAAGATCCCGAACCTTCTTGTCAACGGGACAGACGGTATCGCGGTCGGGATGGCGACCAAGATGCCGCCGCACAACCTTCGCGAAGTATGTGCAGCCGTCAACCGCTTCCTTGACGACCCGAATGTCCCTATTGAGGAACTCCTCCAGATCATGCCCGGCCCGGACTTCCCGACCGGCGGTATCCTGATGGGGGTCGAAGGGGTCAAGAACATCTACGCTACCGGCCAGGGCCGGGTCGTGGTCCGCGGGGTTGCCGAGATCGAGGAATCCGATGGCGGAAACCGGGGTGACCGGATCATCGTCACCGAGCTCCCGTACCAGGTCAACAAGGCCCAGTGGATCACGAACATCGCTGAAATGGTCAAAGACAAGAAACTCGACGGTATCAGCGACATCCGCGATGAGTCGGACAAGGATGGTATCCGGGTCGTCTTCGAGCTGAAAAAAGGCATGATCTCTGCGGTCATCCTCAACAACCTGTACAAATACACGGCGCTCGAGTCCAGTTTCTCGGCTTCAAACCTCGCGATCGTGGACGGGGCCCCGAAGATCCTCAACCTCCCGGCACTCCTCGGGAACTTTGTCCACCACCGGATTGAGGTCATCCGGCGCAGGTCGGAGTTCGACCTTAACAAGTGCCAGGAACGGGTCCATATCCTAAATGGCCTTCTTACCGCGCTCGCGAACATCGATAAAGTCATCGCGGCAATCCGCGGGTCCGACACGGTCGACAACGCACGGATCGCGCTCATCTCGGGTTTTGGCCTCGACGAACCCCAGGCCAATGCGATCCTGCAGATGCAGCTCCGCCGGCTCGCAGCGCTCGAACAGCGGAAAATAACGGATGAGAAGAACGACCTCGAAACAGAGATCCGCAGGCTCGAGGCGATCCTGTCGTCCGAAGCAAATATCAAGGACGAGATCCGGCGCGAGACCTCCGAGATTGCACAAAAGTTCGGTGACGCCCGGAGGACCGAGATCGCCCTGAATATGAGCGACCTCTCGACCGAGGACCTCATCGAGGACAAGAACGTCCTTGTTTCCATCACGAAAACGAACTATATCAAGAGGATGGACCTCGATGCGTACCGCAAGCAGCGCCGTGGCGGCCATGGCGTCACGGGCATGACCACCAAAGAGGACGATGTGGTCAGCTCGATCTTTGCGGCAGGAATGAAGGACTACCTCCTCTGCTTCACGAACACCGGACGGGTGTACTGGCTCAAGGTCTACCAGATCCCCGAGAGCTCGCGGATCGCGAAAGGCAAACCGATTGTCAACCTTCTCAACTTAAAAGACGAGATCATTACAACCGTCATTCCCATCCGCGAGTTCCGCTCGGACCGGTACCTGATGTTCGCGACGAAACTCGGGCAGGTCATTAAGATCCCCCAGGACCAGTTCTCGAATCCCCGCTCAACCGGGACGAACGCGATCCGGCTCAAGGAAGGAGACCAGCTTGTCGACGTCATTACCACCGACAACACCCGGGAAGTGGTCCTCTCGACCCGTTTCGGGTACGGCCTCCGGTTCCATGAGGATACCGTCAGGGTGGTGGGACGGAACGCGTCCGGGGTCATCGGTATGCGGTTCCGGATCAAGGAGGATACGGTCTGCGCGATAACCCTCGTTGATAACGAGCACACGCTCCTCACGATCTCCGATGTCGGCTTTGGGAAGCGGACCGAGTTCGATGACTTCCGCGGCCACGGCCGGGCAACGCAGGGAGTCCGGACAATGGTTCTCGAACGCGATGCAGTGGTCATCGAATCGCGGGCTGTTTCAGAAACGGATGAAATTTTTGTCATGACCGCATCCGGCGTTGTCATCAGGACCCCGGTGAGCGAGATCCGCATCATCGGGCGTGGCACGAAAGGGGTGAAGGTCATGCGCCTTGACGAGAACGACAGGATTGTTGGTGTTGCTGTAGTCCCGACAGAGATGGAGAACGGCAACGGCAACACCGATGAAACGGCAGCCGACAGCCCGCAACAGGACGAATCCTGATACCCCTCTTTTAATTGCTCAACAATCCCCGCCACCAGTAAGGATCAGCCATCTTTTGGCACATCCGCGTAACCGGCTGGCTGGCAGAACAATGTCCTGACCCACCGTCATCAACCCGTTTCCTTTATCACCCCGCCACCCAATCTCCCTCATGGGAATCACATGTTTCAAAAAACCCTCACGTTCAGTTCCCGGCACGAAGGCGAGATCATCGACATAACACCCGCGGTAAACGAAGCAGTTCAAACGAGCGGGGTCCGCGACGGTCTCGTGCATCTCTTTGTCCGGCACTCCACGGCAGCCCTCACGACCATCGAGTACGAGAACGGCGTGCTTGCCGACCTCTCCCGTGCCCTTGCGATCCTTGCCCCGGACAAAGCCACGTATGCCCATGATTCGCGCTGGGGTGACGGAAACGGGCGGTCCCATGTCAAGGCGGCCCTCGTCGGTCCCTCCCTCACCATCCCGGTTGGCGGGGGCAGTCTCCTGTGCGGGACCTGGCAGCAGGTTGTCCTGCTCGAACTGGACGTAAACGCCGGCAGGGAACGGACGGTCATCTGTACGGTGACGGGGGAATGATCCATGGAACAGAACACGGGGGGCAAAGGACATCCATGATTCGGAGGTGCAGATGGGCCAACGTCTCAAAGAGCTGATAATTCAGCGGTGCAAGGACAAGGAGATCCCGCTTGTCGGATTTGCCAGCGCAGAACGCTGGAACGACCCGCTCTTCGAGCCATGGATACCAGAGGAGTACCGCCCCTGCGCCATCTTTCCGGAGACAAAGACCGTAATTGTCCTCGGCCTCCCGGTCAGCCTGCCCGTTCTTGAGACAGCGCCCTCCATCCACTACCATGAACTCTACAAGACCGTCAATACCCTGCTCGACATGCACGGGTACCAGCTTGCAGAATGGCTGACCGCGCTGGGACACCCCTCGCTCTGGGTCCCCCGCGACGGGTATGGTTCGATCAGCGTCCTGAAGGAGCGGCCGGTGGTCTTCTTCTCCCACCGCCATGCTGCCCTTCTCGCCGGCCTCGGCACGTTCGGGATCAACAACACCCTCCTGACACCGGCATACGGGCCACGGGTGCGGTTCGTGTCGGTATTCACGAGCGCCGCACTCGCCCCGGACCCGCTCATCACGGAATCCCTCTGCACCCGTTGCATGGCGTGTGTACAAGCATGCCCGGTACGGGCGCTGGACGGGAAGGACTACCCGCTGGGACTTACGGACAAGACCGCCTGTGCCCTGCGTTCGGAAGCGCTCTTCAAACGCTCGGTCTCCCCCTGCGGGATCTGCATTAAGGTCTGTCCTGTGGGAGAAGACCGGCAGCGGTACGGCAGGACCGACCTGGCCATCTACGATGACCATGATGAGCGGTTTTCCCGGTACCACCACGCATGGCAGCATGTGCGCAGGCACGGGGGCAGGTAAAAAAGTCCATTCCGGGAATCAAAACCAGATTTGTTATATATCGACACGCCGGAATACGAGCTATGCAGAAAAAATTCTCCGTTCTCCTGATGCTCGTCACGCTCCTGCTCATAACCGCCGGCTGCACCACCCCGCAGTCCCCGGTTCCCGCTGCCACCCCCACCCTGACCCCTGATAGTACCCCCGCTCCGCAAGTATTGCCGGTTCCTGCCGGCATTACCGGTACCTGGGCCCTGTCATCCATGGGTGTACAGGACGGCACCGCCGTTGTTTACCCGGCCTACGCCATCACACTCACGGTCAACTCCGATGGGTACCTGACCGGTTACACCGGCTGTAACAACTACTTCGGGACCCTCAATATGACAGGATCGACTACGCCAAAGGGAATGGGGATGACTATCAGCGGCATCGGCGCAACCAAGAAGTACTGTGCCCCGCTGGCCAGCCTGGAACAGGAATACCTGGCTATCCTTGAAAAGGTAGTTGCCGGGGATTCAACGGGAACGGAGCTGATACTTACCGCAGAAAGCGGCGATACCCTCGTGTACCAGCGCGCTGCAATAACGCCAACTCCACTCTGACATGGGGATCCTTCCGTTTTTTAAAAATTTTCCGGGAAAACGCATCTCAATCAGCCCGTAATTATCGGCAAACATATATAGCGCATTCAAGTATTTTGTACTCATATACGATGACATTTTTTTCAATTGCGTATGGCAGACGAGGGGGATGGCAGATCTGATCCCCCCTGTTCCAAACGGAAATAAAAAAACCGCTCCCCCGGTGAAGGTACTGTATATCGATGATGAACCTTCCCTCCTTGAATCCACCCGCAACTATCTTGAACGGAAGGGAAATTTTTCCGTTGATACGGTAACAAGCGCTCACGGCGGGCTTGACCTTTTAGAGAAGAAAACGTACGATGTCATCGTCTCGGATTACCAGATGCCCGTCATGGACGGCATCGAGCTTTTACGCCACCTGCGGGAGCAGAACAATCCCATCCCGTTCATCATCTTCACCGGCAAGGGTCACGAGGATGTCGTGGTCGAGGCATACAATGCAGGGGCTGACTTCTACATCCCCAAGGGTGGCAACCCGAAAGCGATGTTTCTCGATCTCACCCAGAAGATAACCCAGATCGTGACCCGGCGCCGTTCCGAGATCGCGCTCTTTGAAAGCGAGGAGCGGTATCGCAAGGTGGTCGAACAGAGCCATGACGCCATCTTCATCTACCGGAAGTCCCGGCTGGTCTTTGTCAACAACCAGGTCGGGAAGATGACCGGGTACACAAAAGACGAGCTTTTGAAAATGGATATCTGGGATATCATCCACACGGATGACCATGCTATCCTGCAAAATATTTTTCCTGCTGGATCGCAGGAGACAGATCCCTCCAGAACGTATGAGATCCGCCTCCTCACCAAAAGCGGGGAGGTCCGCTCTTTGGAGATTGCGCTCTCCCCGCTTGCGTTCAACGGCACCGCGTCCGTCCTCGGGTCTGCCCGGGACATCACCGAGCGCAAGACCGCTGAAGAGGCGTTGAAGCAAAGCGAGGAGAAGTACCGGTCCATCTTCAACACCTTCGACGATCTCTACTACCAGACCGACATGACCGGCATCATCACGACGCTCTCGCCGTCCTGCAAAAAACTGACCGGCTATGAACCATCAGAGCTGGTGGGAACGCAGGTCCTGGACCTGTATCCCTACCCGGAGCAGCGCAGACACCTGCTCGACCAGATGCTCGAGAATGATTTCGTCCATGATTTCGAGGTTGTCCTTGCCGATATTAACGGGGAGCATCATAACGTATCGGTGAACAGCCATGTTGTCCGGAACGAGCAGAACCAGCCTGTTGCAATCGAAGGAACGCTCCGGGACATCACGGACCGGATCCGGTTCGAGAACGCCCTTTTCGAGAGCGAGGAACGGTTCCGGACGCTCGCCGATTTCCTTCCCGTGATGATCTTCGAGACGGATATTGACGGGATGCTCACGTTTGGCAACCGCATGATCCAGCCGGTCTTCGGGATCGACCCGGATGCCATCGGCGCAAAAATCAATGTAATAACCTACATTGTTCCTGAAGATCGCAAAAGAGCCGGGGAGAACATCAGCAAGATGTATGCAGGCATTCCCCGGGCCACCACCGAGTACACCCTGATCCGGAAAGACGGCACGAGGTTTCCGGCCCTGATCTCGGCAAACCCCATCCTTGACCGGAAGAGCGGCGCGCCGGTGGGCATGCGCGGGGCAATCATCGACCTTTCCGAGCGAAAGGAGGCTGAGCGCATCCTGCGGGAGAGCGAACAGTACCTCAAGACGATCTTTAACTCGGTCCATACGGCACTTGTCGTCGTGGATCCCGACACGCACACCATCCACGATCTCAACCCGGCAGCGGTGAACCTGATTGGCGAACCCCGCGAGAGCCTTATCGGCATGCCCTGCCGGCAGGCCATCTGCCCGGCCCAAACGGAGCACTGCCCGGTCACCGACCTCAAGAAGCGCGTTGAGAACAGCGAGCAGATCATCATCACGCCGTCGGGTAAGAAGATCCCGGTCACCAAGACCATCGTTCCCGTCACCATCGCAAAAAAAGAGTACCTGTTAGAAAACATCGTCGACATCACCGACCGGAAGCGTGCCGAGGACGCGGTGCAGAAGGCATTTTTGGAACTCGAACAAAAGGTGGACGAGCGTACCGTGGAACTGAGCCGGCTCACGGAGAACCTCCGTAACGAGATTGCCGAGCGGAACCGGGTGATGGACGCGCTCAGGGTAAGCGAGGAGAAATACCGGTCGCTCGTGGATACCTCCCCGGATATCATCTGGGAGATTGACCTGAACGGGACAATCAGGTATGTCAATCCCATCGTTACTACGGTTACCGGATATACACCGGAAGAACTTGCCGGGAGGCGGATAACCGATCTTGTCCCGGAAAAAGAAAAGTCGCGGATTGTCAATGATGTGCTGGCATACAGTTCTGTTGAAGGTCCCCCTTCGCCGCTCGAAATCCCTCTCCTCCACCATGACGGGAGGACCCTGGTAATCGAGATCCGCCCTTCAAAGATCACGGGCCCTGACGGCACCGTAACCGGGTTCCGCGGCGTTGCCCGGGATGTCACCGAGAAGAGGGCCATGCAGGACGAGATCGCGGCATCGCTCAAGGAGAAAGAGATCCTCTTAAAGGAGATCCACCACCGCGTCAAGAACAACATGCAGGTCATCTCGAGCCTGCTCAGCCTCCAGGCCAAGATGGTAAAGGACGAGAAGAGCCGCGCTGCCATCATGGAGAGCCAGACCCGCGTGATGTCGATTGCCCTGGTTCACGAACGGCTCTACCAGTCAAAGAGCCTGGCGCGGATCGATTACGGCGAGTATGTCCGGAAGATGGCCGAGACCCTCTTCAATTCGTACAATGTCCGTTCAGACCGGGTTGCCCTGGATATCGACATCACCAATATCATCCTTCCCATCAGTAAAGCGATTCCGGTCAGCCTCATCATCAACGAACTCCTCTCCAATTCCCTGAAATACGCATTTTTGGAGGATCGGAAAGGTACGGTGGGGATCATCTTCAAAAAGGAGGGGGACCGACACTTCCTTACCGTTTGGGACAACGGGGCAGGTCTTCCTGAAGGGTACCAGTGGGATAAGGCGGAGACGCTGGGGCTCCAGCTCGTCGTGTCCCTTGTCGGACAACTCGCAGGAACGATCGCGTTTACCGGTGGAAACGGCACGCGGTTCGATATCGAATTTACCATTGACTCGTCGGCAGGTGAATAATATGGGTGACACGAAAATTCTGATCGTTGAGGATGAGGCGATAACCAGCATGGATATCAGGCGAAGCCTCATCGAGCAGGGGTATGAGGTTTGCGGAACAGCAACGACCGGTGAGCTGGCAGTAGTGATGGCAGGGAACCTGCACCCCGACCTGATCCTGATGGACATCATGCTTGCCGGTAAAATGAATGGTATCGAGGCTGCCGAGCAGATAAAAGACCGGTTCCATATCCCGGTGGTCTACCTCACTGCCTACAGCGACGACCCGTTCCTGCAGAAAGCCCGGGTGACCGAGCCGTACGGGTATATCTTAAAACCATTCCGGGAACTGGAGCTCAAGACCACCATCGAGATGGCGCTGTATAAACATGCCATAGAAGACGCTCTCCGGATCAGCGAGGAGACCACCCGGGTCCTCCTGAACGCAACCGACGATATCCTCTTCCTTGCCGA
>DANA01000078.1:0-15151 GCA_002508495.1 Methanoregula sp. UBA276 | reverse complement strand
ATCCTCTCTTCCCGCATGGCCGGCTGGAACGTCTCCGTCACCCAAAAAAAGCCGGAACACTTTGAGGAGGAGTACCACGGGGAGTGGTACGATACCACCGTTTATCCCATCCTTGGCCCGGATGCAGAGGTTGTCCTGTTTGCCGTGTACATCCGGAACATCACCGCCAGCAAGAGAAACGAAGAGCAGACCCGGAACAACGAGGAGTTCTTCCGGTCGCTCATCGAGGGCACTTCCGACATAATCGCCGTCCTGAACCCGGACGCGACATTCCGGCACGAGAGCCCGTCTGTCTCAGAAGCCCTTGGCTATTCTGCGGAGGATCTCGTCAACAAGCCGATTTATTCCATCATGCCGGACGAGGACATTCCCGCGGCACAGGCAATTTTCCGGGGTATCCTGGAAAATCCCGGCATGGTCCGGCCGATCCAGATCCGGCTCAAAAAGAAAGACGGATCGCCGTGTGCCATGAAGGGGATCATCAGCAACCTGCAGGGCAACCCGGTCATCAATGGTATCGTCCTGAACGGCTGGGTCCGCAGGCACTAAAGCCGGTGTTGCTCCCGTGCGGCCGGTAAGGCACCGGAGGGGGAGCGGCAGGTATCGCAATCAGCGAGTGTTACACGCTTCAAGAAACGCTCAAGGATCAGGTTTTTCATGCGAAAACCTTTGAAGTGATGATGGGGGCAAAACGCCCCCATACTCCCCGTGAGATGCTTGCCGTCGCTCCCGTTTGGGCGCCTGTGCGGCGGCATTTTTTTTAAGAAACTCCTTGCCGGGGTATCCCATTCAGGCAATACAGAGGAATCGCATGCGCCATACGCCCCCACGGGGGGCAGGGCTGGCGCAAGGGGGGTACAATTATCCGGAAGGCGGTTTTTTCCAGAGCAAAAATTACGCTTTTTTCAAGCCGACACCCGCGGTAATTTTTGCGCTTGCGATCCCCTCACCCACAGGTTACGGGACTGCTGCGCCACGCTCACCCGGTGGCATCTCCCGCAGGGATTTGGCGAAGAAGAACCCGACAACCCCAAACGTGACAAGCGGCGAGACATAGGCCGGTATGTGGAACCCGAAACTGTCCAGGATCATGATAGCCCCAAGGAAGAGGATGGAGTACATGGCCCCGTTTTTTAAGTACCGGTACTTTTTGATATTCTCGATATTGCGTATCGTGAGTTCCCGCACCACAAAGGCGCCGATCCCGTTCCCGATGAGGATCAGGGGAACCGCCATCGTGAACGCGAATGCCCCTATCACCCCGTCGATAGAGAAGGTGGCATCGATCACTTCGAGGTAGAAGATCTTGCTCATGTCCGACATGCCATCCCTATGAAGCATCTGCTGCTCGGCAAGATCGGCGTTCTGCCGGAACCCGTGCACGATGAAGAACCCGGTGGATCCGACAACTGCGCCAAATGCCATGAGGGGATCTTTTGCGAGCGCGAACCAGACGATACCGGCAAGCAGGATGGAGACGATGGCAAAGAACCAGACGCCTTTGGTCGAGAAGTAGCGTTCACCTTTAAGACCAAAGTTTTTGTCCTCCAGAAACAGCCAGTGGCAGAAGAGAAAGAGGAGGAACGTCCCGCCGCCGATGAGGAGGACCGGGGCCGACTGTTCGATAGCTGCAATTACGAGCGGGTCGCTTGAAAAGGTGGCAAAGAGCGCTCCCACGGGATCGAGGGCCGGTGTCGACATCCATACGATGAGCCACGGCAGAAGTCCCCGGACGGCAAATACGGCAATCAAAAGACCCCAGAGGAGGAACCACCGCTTTGCCCGCTCGCTCATCGTTGAGAGGACTTCGGCATTGATGATGGCATTGTCGATACTGGTTATCGTCTCGAACAGGACAAGGCCGGCGATGATGAGGATGACCGAGAGGATATCCATGCGTCAGTACGGTATAGGGTGCAGGTACCTATAAACAATGGCAAATCCGCTCTTTTTTCAGGTGTGACATAGATATTTGTCCGATCCGTACCGATACTGTATAAAAGTCCGCCGGAGGTGGTTTCGGGCATGAACGTCTCCCCTTCTTCCGATACCGAATATTCCCTGGAGCATATCCAAAAGATAGCAGCGCGTCTCCGCGCAGCAAAAAGCCGGGGAGCGCTTGCCCGCGAACTGGTGCGGGAACTTCTGCGCTACAGCCTCTTTGACTTCCAGATCATCGGGGGACGGCTCAACAGCGAAATTGAGAAACTTCCCTCCCCGTACCGCGAAGCAGTCCGCCCATATTTCCGTGACCAGCTCTTCGGCACCCACCACCGCATCATGGAGATGTACCGCAACGGTGCATTCTGCTCCCTTGACGACAAACCCTTCCGCGATCCCGAAATCTTCGACCGGTTCTGGCAGATGGTCCCGGAAGGCTGCTTTGCCTGGAACGATACGTCGGAGCGGAACCCGTACTTCCAGAACCCCAAAAACCGGCTCTTCTACTACCTTATTGCAGCGTTTGCAATGTTCGTGCTCGATGAACCCGGGCACCCGGCGGGCATGCCGTTCCCCGGCGGGTTTACCGTCGAAAAGCGGGGCACGGAGTATTACTGCCTGATCCGGGACAAGGAAAAAGACGTGTTTTACTCGATCTGCAACTTCTGCCCGGCAAAACAGGCATAACCGATCCCATCGGGGGCAGGAAACCGCGCCGGCAGGTGACATAAGAACCGCCAGGGATCGTTTCCGATTACGCCCCGATGGGCCAGGCAGGTTTTCATCGCGTTTGCGAGGAGGCGCACTACCAGGAACGGTCCTTTTGCCGGACNNAAAAAAGGAGAGAGAATCGTGGTGCCTCCGGGGGCACCGTGACCAGCAGGACTTACCAGGTTTCGGGGAATGCCATGTTGGTATAGATGTCCTCGAGCCGTGCCTTGTGCGACCGCTCCATGTTGGCAAGCTGGGAGAAGAGGAGTTGTGTCTCGGTGTCCCCTGCAGCCTTTGCAAGCCGGGTATAGGTCTGCATGGCCTCAAGCTCCTTTTTGATGGCAAGGACCAGACCGTCGAGCGGTTTCAGGTCGGCGGTCAGGGGAGGCGTTGGGAGAGAGTCCCCGACTTTATAGTCATGACCCGCGGTGAACTTCATCTTGCCGGCATCCTTGGTCAGGAAGCCCTGCAAAAACTCGCGGTGCTTCTTCTCCTCTTCGGCGAGCTCGGCGAAGAGCGATTTCAGGCTGCTGTCCTTTACCCGGTCGGCAACGCTGCGGTAAAAGGTGTAGGCTTCCACTTCGCGGTCAATAGCGGTCGAAATAATCTTCTTTGCATCTTCTGCGTTCATGATCACACCTCTGAATGGTTTTTAACCTTCTATTACCCGTTGAGGTATATAATACGTATGAAATGCCTAAGTATTGCCGGAACATCACGGGAATGTAGGGGCAATCAACCGCCCGGAACGGAAAGTTACGCTATTACGGCAGGAACCTGCGAACAAAAAACGTCCGTGACCGCGAAGACACCCCGAAAAAAAGGGTTGATGCGATTCATTTCCCCATCAAGAGAGGTTACGCGGGTATTTTCCTGAACTTTTTATTGGCTGCAGGGTATTTCCAATAGTGCACCTGCTGACATACCAAGTCGTGACCAGGCAATTTTGAACAAGCGAAAAAAAGGATTTAATTAATCCAGCGGGATGGTCTCAAGCTGGGAGACAAGTTCCCAGATGCGGGTCCGCGCGTGAATGGGCATATTGGGGTCGTTGGAGATCTCATCAATCTTCGAGATGGCTTCCGCAGCCCGCAGCCCCATGGCCTTGGAATCATTTACCAGCAGCGACCGTGTCTCATCAGCTACGCGACGGATATTTCGGGGTATCGAACTGTCTTCCTGGATGTGCTGCAGCATCAGGATACAGTTTTCCATTGTTTTTTCTGGGTTGGGCATGGTAACCTCCCGGTTTACCTTAGTTAATATGCCGAACCGACATATATAGGTTGAATACCGGAAACGACGGTGACAGAAGATGACATCACGCAAAGAAGAGGAAATAATGGCAGAATACCTCTTAAAAGGGGGAAAGATGCTGGAAAAGTCCTGCAAGGCCTGCGGATGCCCGCTTTTTGAGGTCAAGGGGAAGACACTCTGCGTCGTGTGCGCAGAGAATGCCATTGCCGCAACACCCCAGCCTGCCGCGGCTACAACCGTGCCCCGGGCAGCACCCGCTCCTGCACCAGAACCCGCGCATGCCGGGCATGACGGTGAAGAGACCTGCGCGTGCGAGGCCGGCGGTCTTGCCGAAGAACTTGCATTTACGATCCATTCGCTCTGCCTCCGGGTACAGGACGAGAAGGACCCCAACCACGTTCTCACCCTGATGGGTGCGATCAAGGAAGGAACCGACGCTCTCGACACGCTGTGCAGACTCTGAAAAACCTTCTATTTTTCCCGGTTTTTTATTAACCTGAAAATATTTAACCCAATACGGGCGACCCGGATCCATGAAAACGGGCGAACACGTCCATATCATCAGCGCCGGGGAATGGATCCATACGGCGTTTCCGGCTATCCTCCGCCAGCTTCCGGGCGTCACCCGGGTGTACGTGATTACCGCGATGGAGTCGCCGGGGAGCCGGCAGGATCCGCGGATCGATGCCCGGCGGGTGGCAACCCACCGGGCAACTGAGGCGGTGAAGGAACTGGCAGCTTCCCTCTCGATCCCGTTCACCCGCGAGATGGCAGGGTCGCCGGTCTACGAATCGGCCGGCATGGTACTGGCGAGAATCCGGCGCGACAACCGGCGGGCCCGCATCACGTTCGATCTCTCGGGCGGGCCAAAGGAGCTGTGCATGGCGCTCCTTTCCCTTGCACCATGGACCGGCGGCGAGGTCTGGAGCGCGTTCGACGGGAAGGCCCCCCGCCGGGTCCCGGTGCCCGACCGGGACATAAGGGGGATGATGACGAACGTGAATTACCAGACGATCCTTGCCGTGCTGCTCCGGAACCGGCCGGTACCAGTACCGGCGACGGGTCTCCCGTTCATCCCCCGGCAGTACCTGTTCAACCAAGTCTGGCCGCTGTATGTCCGCCAGAGGGTCCGCACGCCGGATCCAAAGAAGCCGGTGCCGCAGTTTAAGCGGGGGTGGAAGCCGGCGAATGACCTGTCGCAGGCAACGTTCTCGTGGTTCCTGAAGATGCTTACCGGGGCCGGCCTTATTGAAGAAGGGACGGGCAGTAAGAACCAGAAAGAGAAGTCATACCGGATCACGCAGAATGGCGAGACCGCGTTCCGGTTTTTTGCGGATCCTGCAACAAACTCGCTTGTGAAACAGATACTGGACGGGTTGTGATCAGGACCGGTTGGGTGGGATTCCCCTGCCGGATCGTTTTCAATCGTGATAACCGGGTGTAAAGTACACTCTTTATTTCCGGGTAAATACTTGACTGACTAAGGGGGTACTTTACTCGTTGTTTCATGTTCCGACGTGAGGGGTTCGTTCGATTGATCGGATCGCGATTGAACATTTCCGGGCGCAGCAGCGGGGTCGATTGAAAATTATTTCCTGAGGGGGTGGGGGGTCTGATGCGATGACTCACGTTGTGAATCAGGGAGCCTTCCCACCCCCTTCGGGGGTCGCTCGGCCGCCTCGCCAGGGCCTCGCCGGGCAATTACCGGTTTTTGGATTTGTACGGTAATTGATGCCGCCACTGGGGGGCCCCGCGGGGGTGGCGGCGGGGCATCGCAATTTTTCACAAAAAGACAAACGTATGACTGAGACGTTCACCCGTACCTCGCCCGGCACAGCTCGAACACCCGCTGCCCGGTCTTCTCCCCAATCCCCTTCACCGCAACGAGCTCTTCTAAGGAAGCGTTCGAAACAGCCTGAATCGAACCGAAATGCGATAACAACAAACGGGCGTTCTTCATGCCAATCTCCGGGAAGGCCGAGATGATATACTCCTGGTCTTCCCGCACCGAGCGATGGGTCTTGTGGGGGTGCGCCTTGCGTTCGCCCCGCTCCCCCTCCTCGCGCCGGGCAAGCACCATGAGCACCTGCGCCGTGTCCTGCTCGTCGCGGGTGAAGAGGACAGAGACACCCATGTCAATGGAGAGGGCAGCAAGAACCCCCCGGATCGCGTTCGGGTTGATGTCCCGCTGGGTGTAGATGTCCCCTCCCTCGATAATGAGGACCGGGCGGGTCACGGCTTCGGCCATTGCCTTTGCCTGCCCGAGAAGGTCGCGGTCGATGAGGGTGTCGGCAAAGTCGCGGGCGGTCTTGCGCTCGATGAGGATACGGTCACCGATGGCATAGTCGCCGTGGGGGAGTCGTTCAAGGCGCACCGCTGCACCCATATTCGAGAGGGCCTCAACGACTTTTGACGAGGTCTCGCGGTCATCGATGATGATCTTCGGACCCTGCGGCGTGAATTCGCCGATGCTGGCCTGCTCCGCGATGATCGGGCGCTGTGCCGGAGCGGTCATGTTTGCCATCGAACGCATGCTCTTGTGCATCATCCGCTCCTTTGCATTACTGACATGCTGGAAGACCTCGTCAGACGTTCCTTTGGTGACAAGGACAACGACCCGGCCGGCCGCGTGCCGCCCCGTGCGTCCCTTGCGCTGGATCGAGCGGATCTCGGACGGGACCGCCTCGTAAAAGATGACCATGTCGGTCGAGGGCACGTCCAGCCCTTCCTCCCCCACCGACGTGGCGATCAGGACCCTGAACTCCCCTTCCCGGAAACGGGTGAGGGCCGCGATCTGCTTCTTCTGGGAAAGGCCTTTTTCGGTATCTTTCGTGGCCTGCCCTACGAACCGCTCGCACGCGATACCGTTTGCAGCAAGCAGGTCGGCAAGGCGCTGGACGGTGTCCCGGTAGGTTGCAAAGACGATGATCCGGCTCTTTGGGTGTTGGGCCAGCTGTGCCCGGACAAGGTCGAGCACGATCTCTGCTTTAGGGTGCAGTTCCCGCGTCCATTCCGTGGAACGGGCAGCAAGCTCGCGAAACGACTGGTCGGCAGCCAGGCGCTGGCTCGCTTTGCTCCCGCCGGATCCGGTCCCTTCCGCGATAAGTTTGGCAAGGTACCCTTTGAGCACGTCGCTTCCCTGTGACTCGGCAAGGGTTACTGCATGCCGGAGTTTCATGCACTCGGCATAGACCGATGCTGCCTGGTATGCCACCGGGTCCCGTGCCTGGATACGCTGCTGGATCTGGGCGTTGATGGCGTTGAGCGCTTTCATGCTCAGTTTCTCGCGCTTTGGCACCTCGAAGCGGAGCGAGGACAGGAGCGCCAGCCGCTCACCAATGAGGCCGTTGATGATTGCGATGGCGGATTTCAGGTCGGGCGGGAGGTCGATACTGAGATACTCGACCTCGCGCTCGAATACATACGGCCGCACGTCGGGATCGTTCTCGTTCCGGGTCTCGACATGGGCAATCCCGAGGTTGGCACAGACATCCTGCACCTTCTCCTGTGCCCCGCCCGGGGAAGCGGTCATCGCGAGCAGGAGAGGTTTATCCGCAGAGGCAAGGTAGCGCTGCGCAAGGAAGACGTAGGCATAGTTCCCCACTGCCCGGTGGCACTCGTCGACCACCATCAGGGTCACATCCGCCAGCGTATAGCGCCCGGCAATGAGGTCGTTCTTGATGACCTGCGGGGTGGCAAGGATGACCGTGGCACGTTCCCAGTCGGCGGTCCGCT
Organism: Methanoregula sp. UBA276; assembly: GCA_002508495.1. Taxonomy (GTDB): domain Archaea; phylum Halobacteriota; class Methanomicrobia; order Methanomicrobiales; family Methanospirillaceae; genus Methanoregula. The sequence continues at coordinate 7,507 of DANA01000078.1, read as the reverse complement.
CATCAGGGGGGGCATCGCCCGTGAACATGACAAACGGGGATTCTCCATAGTCTTTGTTCGCATCAAGGTTGAGGTATCGCTCAAAGGAGCGGAGGTGCTGCTCAACGAGCGGCTTGGTCGGGGCAAGGACCAGAACCTTGCCCCCGTCATTATAGAGCCGTGATGCTGCTACGAGGAGGGCAATGGCAGTCTTGCCAAGACCCGTGGGGAGGATGACCATCGTGTTTGCGTCCAGCGCCTTCATCGCGATGGCGAGCTGGTACTCCCGCTTTTCGACGCTCTCCGGCCGGATCATCGGGTGACTGATGTATTCCATTGGCTGAATGGAGGTTTGGTTGCCGGGGGTTATAAGGGGATGGGGGATGGGGTGAAAGTACGGCTTATGGGGGCTGCCGCTCCCAAACCCCCGCTGATGAAGGGGGCCACCCCCTACGGGGGTCGCTCGGCCGCCTCGTCGGGGCCTCGCTGGGCAATTACCACGTTCGAAAAATAAAACAGTCTATTGAGGCCGCCACGGGGGCGCCCTTCGGGGCGGCGGCAGGCATCGTAAATGGGGGTACGGGGGCAGTTTGCCCCCATCATTATTCAAATAATTCAAGGAAAAAAGGGAGAAATCCCCTTATTTTATCTCCAAGAACACCCGCGTCCCGTCAACCAGCGCCCCGATAATCTCCGGCAAATCCTTAATGGCAACCCGCACCTGCTTCATCGAATCGCGGTCCCGGAGGGTAACGGTATTGTTCTCTTTTGTATCGTAGTCGACCGTGATGGCAAACGGGGTGCCTATCTCATCCTGCCGCCGGTAGCGCCGGCCGATGGCCCCGCTGTCGTCATACTCGGCAAGGAGCCCCTTCTTCTGGAGACTGGTGGTGATCTCGCGGGCAATCGTGTCAAGGTCGTCGCGGGTCATGAGCGGGAAAACCGCGACCTGCACGGGAGCAACTTGGGGAGAGAAACGCATCACGACACGCTTCTCGCCGTCAGCCACATCCTCGTCATAGGCCTGTTCGAGGACCGCGTAGCACATCCGGTCGATACCGTAACTGGGCTCGATCACGTGCGGGACGATATCCTCGCCCCGGATGTCCACGATCTCATCGCGGACCTCGAAGAGATCCGGCGGGATGTGGATCGTCTCGCCGTCCACTACGACATCGGCACCGTCTTTTGTGGGGATAGCTGATTCCAGTTCGGTAAAGATGGCCTTTGCCTTGTTCCGGTACTGCTTGCCGAGCACGCTCATGTTGGGGATGATACGCCGGCGCGGGACTTTCCTTGGTTCATCGTACTGGATGAAGACCGTCATCGGGGTGCCGCTCTCCTTTGCATGGGCTCGCAGGTCATAGTCCGTCCGGTCGGCAAGGCCGACCGTCTCGACCCAGCCAAAACGCTCCGAATGGATCTCGGCGTCCCAGCAGTCCGTGGCATAGTGCGCTCGTTCGTCGGGGAGGTGCTGGCGGAAGCGGAGCCGTTCGGGCTTAATCCCGATGACCGTGAGCATCTCGTGGGTAAGGGCAACATAATAGGCGAGATACTCGTTCGCTATTACACCCTGGTCCACGGCCTCGCGCATCGAGAGGGTGACGGCATCTTGCCCGTTCTGCTGCTGGACATAGGTCAAAAGAGGCATCCGGTAACTGGCATAGCGCCCGAAGAAGGGGTGCCGGTTCTTCTCGGCCGGGTGGACGAAAATCTCGGCCTCCGCCTGCGTAAACTCGCGGAGACGTATCATCCCCTGCCGGGGGGAGATCTCGTTCCGGTACGACTTGCCGATCTGGACTGCGCCGAACGGGAGCTTGTCGCGGTAGAACCGCAGGAGGCGGGCAAAGTCCACAAACATACCCTGTGCGGTCTCGGGCCGGAGGTAGCCGACCCTTTGAGAGCCGGGACCGATACTTGTCTTGAACATCAGGTTGAACCCGAAGACCTCTACTGTGCCCAGCACCTCCTCGCAGGCAAGACACTTACAGGTGGCAAGGGCTGCGGAGAGTTCCTCGTTTTTCATCGTGGAGGCGTTCTCTATCCCCCCGCCTTCTGCCACGTGGTCGGCCCGGAGGAATTCATTGCAGTGGGGGCACTGGCACATCTTGTCGGCAAATCCCGCAACGTGGCCGGAGGCGACAAAGACGGCCTCCTGCGCAATCGTCGGGCACTCGATCTCGTAGTAGCCCTCGCGGATCACGTAAAAATCACGCCAGATATTCTCGATCCGCCGCTTCATCATCGCACCCAGCGGCCCATAATCGATGAAACCCGCAACAGCACCGTAACACTCCGAAGTCGGCCAGACAAAGCCGCGCCGTTTGGCTAGTTCCATCACATTCTCAAAAACGTCGCTCATAAAGATCACGAACAGGATTTTATTGTCTCTAGTACTGTAGGGCGACGAACCGACAAAAAGACTCTCATCCTATCTGCGTTCCGGTTATCATCAGCATGCATAAGGGCCGGAAAAACCTGGTGCACTTCCGGTACGGAAGTATAAAAAATGCCGGAAAATAGACCGTATCGGCCAGAAATGCCGGATCAAACCGGAGCTTTTAAACACCGTTTTAAAGTCCTTTTGGTCAAACGGGGCAAAAAGATAGCATTAAATAGATGACGAAGTATTGTATATCCTAATCCCAAGACGGGGTATGCAATGACCCAGGACAAACGAAAAGCACAGCTTCTGAAACTCTTCAGTTCCATGTCGGGGAAGACCAAGATAGTCGAACCCATGAAGAACATCCATGGAACCTTAAGAGACAGTGACGCGATCGAACGCGAAGTGGCTCTTGTAATGCGGGAGATCACCGAGCAGGGGATCTTCAAGACCTCCCTCAAGCCCATCCAGCTTGCCAAGCTGGTCACCTCCTTCTACGCGGGGAAGAACGATACCGAGATCGCCCGCGAACTGGGAGATGAGAAACTCTCAAAGACCGTGGCACGGGCGCGGGTGCGGCTCAAACTCTTCCGCGAACTTGACTTCAAGATGCCCTTTGACAAGGTTGACATGGAAGACCTCATCAGCTCCGGCAAGACCATGAAAGAGGTCTCCGAGACTCTCGGCGTCAGCCCGTCGACCCTGCGCGAATACCGCCATGTCATCGAAGAGCAGGAAGACCCGACCATCGACCCGTACATCGACCGTATCCGCGATGTCATGGAAGACCGGGACTTGACCGAACAGATGACAAGGAGCGCAACCGACAACAGCCTGGGCGATTCGATCGACATCACCGAAGCTGAACTGATCGATGTGACCTGAAGATCAGGCTCACATCATGGACTACAGATCCTTTTTTTAGTGCCGGTGCGCACGCGTTTTTTTTATCGGAACCTTCATCCGCCATCAGTCCAGATCTGGTTACATGCAGCTCACCTGGCTTGGCCATTCCTGCGTACTGCTCTCTGGAAGCAGGCGTGTCCTGATCGACCCGTTCATCGAGGGGGGAAGCGTTGCCGCGATAAACCCCGATATCGTTGCCGTTACCCACGGGCACTACGACCACCTGGGGGAGGCCGCCAGGATCCAGAAAAAGACCATTGCCATAAAAGAGGTCGCCAGGTACCTCAAGGCACAGGGTGTTGATGCCGAGAGCATGAATATCGGCGGCACAATTACAGTCGACGGGGTCACGTTCACGATGACGCCTGCTTTGCACTCGTCCGGCATCGATGAGGCCGGGCCGGGGTTTGCCGGGGCGGTGGCTGCCGGCTTTGTTATCGGCATGGACGGCGTGAAGGTGTACCATGCCGGGGACACCGCGGTCTTCTCGGACATGAAACTTATCGGGGAACTCTACCACCCCGATGTCGCGCTCCTGCCAATCGGGGGCAGGTACACGATGGGGGTCGCCGAGGCGATGATGGCGGCCAACTTCATCGGCGCAAAGACGGTCATCCCCATCCACTACAACACCTGGGACAAGATTGCCGCTGACCCCCATGCGTTCAAAACTGCCCTGGAGCGGACCACCGACATCAGGGTCCGGATACCTGCACCCGGCGAACCGATCGGTATCACCCCCTGACCGTCATTTTTCCCCGTTCCGCGGTTTTTTATAGGATTATACAGATGAGATGGGTATCAATAGAGGGGACTATTTCGTATGTCAAACTGCCCCAAGTGCGGTTCAAAGAACACCGAATGGACCGACTGCAAGACCGTCGATGACAAGACCGTCGTGGTCTGCGTCTGTAACGACTGCGGCCATACCTGGGAGCAGCGGCTCTGACACCCGGAAGGGGGAGAGGGACCCTTTTTCTTGCACCAGACTTTCGGTTACGGAACGGGTTCCCTTCATTACGTCTGGAGCAGGTGCGCAACAACGGGCTTGGCCAGCGGCAGGGCAAGGTATATGGCGGTACTGCTGTCATTGCCGGTAAGGGCGAGAAGGATTCCCAAAAACGAGATGACGGGGATGATACAACCGAATGCCAGTCCCCTCCGTATGACCCCCAAGGACAGGTCCGGGGATACGAGCCGGTGATCCTTGGTTGCATGATACCACTGGAAGGTGAAGACCAGTCCGAGGACGAGGAGGTTTGCCTCAAAGACGATTGAGGAGAAGGGGTCAAAATAGTCACCGATGAAACTTGTCGAGAACGGTACAAGCGTGACGAGGAAGAGGGAGATGACCGTAGTGCCGATGATTATCCGGTCAAGGGCCCGTATCTGGCTGAACTGCCGGTGATGGGCCATCCAGAACGCTGCAAGTACAAAAAACGCGATGATGTAGTGATAAAAGTCCGGGATAAGGGAGAGTAATGCCTGGTAGGAGGTCTGGGTTACGATGGCCGAACGGGGGAGGATGAGGCTCGTGACCAGAAGGGTCATGGCGAATGCAAAGATCCCGTCGGTTAAGGCTTCGACACGGCTTTTATCCGGTTTTATGGTTGTATCAGCATGTTCAGGCATACCTGGTTCCTTTTTTAGTAGATAGATTGCGGAGAGTTATATATGGCTGTCCCCGCGGTACCGCACAAGCGAGAGGAAGATCCCTGCGATACAGAGCACGGCAAAGAACCCGAATGCCACCTCCATTGACGAGAGGAGCTGGGCGTGCTGCGCAGCAGTCACCTGGACCCGGCCGATGAAGAGGGCGATTATCATCATCGCTATTCCCATCGACATGGCCTGGCCGACCAGCCGCATGGTGCCAAGCGTGCCGGACGCGATCCCGTAATTCTTCTTCTCCACCGAACTCATCACGGCATTGGTGTTGGGCGAGGAGAAGAACCCGAGCCCGGCGCCAAGGATGACCAGGATGCCGGCGATAACGGCAAGGGGCGTGGTATTGGAAAGGAACACCAGCGCCCCAAGCCCGAGGGCGGTGAGCCCCATGCCAAACGAGGCGATCTTTCCCGGGCTCATCCGGTCCGAGAGGCGGCCGGCAAAGGGAGAGACTGCTGCCTGGACAACCGGCTGGATGACGAGGATAGCCCCGGCAGTCCACGGGTCGAACCCCCGGTTCAGCTGGAGGTACAGGCTCAGGAAGAACGTGACCGAGAAGGTGGCGCTGTAGTTGATGAACGCGGCAAGGTTGGAGAACGCAAATGCCCGGTTTTCTGTCCAGAGATTTACGTCGAGCAGGGGGAACCGGATCCTGCGCTCGTGCAGGATGAAGAGCAGCCCAAGGACAAGCCCGGCTGCCAGGAGGGCTGTCCCTGCCGCCTCTGGCAGGAGCGAGAAGCCGTACATGATTGCAACAAGCGTGAGGCCATACAGGAACGAACCGCCACTATCGAACGGCTCGCCTTTTGCATCCGCCCACTCCCCTTTCAGGAAAAGGAGCACGAGGGTGATGGCAAAGAGCCCGACCGGGATGTTGATGAGAAAGATGCTCCGCCAGCCAAAGACTCCGGTTAAGAACCCGCCGATGAACGGCCCGCAGGAGAGCCCGATATAGACCGCGGTTGTGTAGATTCCAAGCACCCTGCCCCGCTCGTTCACCGGGGTGACGGAGGTGAGGATCGCAACAGCGGTGCCAAAGATCATGGCTGCCCCGATCCCCTGGATGAGGCGCATGCCGATGACCGCGGGAGCGGAGGGGGCAAAGACCGTGAAGAACGAGGCCATGGTAAAGACGGCAAGCCCGGCGGTAAATACCCGTTTGCGCCCCCGGATATCGCCAATACGGCCAAACGGCAGGAGAAATGCAGCTGAAGCAAGGAGGTATGCCGTTGCGACCCAGCCAAGAGATACCGCGTCCATGGCAAATTCCGCGCCGATAGACGGCAGGGCAATATTGACTGCCGAGAGATCAAACGGGGTGAGGAACCCTGCAAGGATGGCGATGAACAGGGCGGTCCGCCGGCTGCTGGACATAGGATACGTGGGATGTTGGGCGGGGGGAGATATAAGCACCACGAAACGGGCGCCGGCATAAGAACGGCCCCGTCGCACCACACGGGCGCAGGGCAAAAAGAACATGAGGGGGCGGGGACAACAGGGATAGTGATGTGTATGACGCTGTCCCGCCCCGTGTCCTCCAAAATTCGTGTCGTGGTATTGTTCCTGCTCCTTGCCTGCTGCGCTTCTCCGGCCCTTGGCATCGAGGCGGCACTGGGTGAGACGATCCCCCTCTCGGGATATTCCCCGACCAGCCAGACGGTCTACCTCTTCCTCACCGGCCCCAACCTGCCGGTAAACGGCGTGATGCTGAACGCCGTAACGCAGCGGGCGGACGAGGGGCATTTCACCAAAGTTCCGGTTGACAGCAACGACTACTGGAGTTATCAGTGGAACACCGGAAATGTCGGCGGACGGCTCGATGCGGGCACGTACACGGTCTGGGTGGTCAACGGGCCCAACGACCGTTCGAGACTTTCGCAGGCCGAGTACCGCACCCTGTCGGTAACGCTCGGGCGACCCTCGATTTCGGTGAGTTCCGCAGAGCAGAAAGGCGGCATGGAGATCACGTCCATTCCCTCCGGTGCATCGGTGTATATCAACGACCAGTTCAAGGGGACAACCCCGCTGGATGTCCCCGGTCTTGCGCCTGCCACCTACCAGGTCAGGTTCTCCCTTGACGGGTATTACGCGTTCAATACCCCGGTCCCCGTCGAGGCAGGGCGGGTCACCGAAGTGGCTGCAACCCTTGCTTTGATCCCCGAACCAACGGCGGTCGTGATCACGGCTGAAGAGACACCGGACATCACCGGGCCGGCTCCGAAAGCGACAACGGCAACGACTGCAACCCCGCAGGCATCCGGTCTCCTTCCTGCACTGGTTCTTGCCGGGCTCATCGCGATAGGAACTCACAGACGGCGGAACTGAATGCAGGCTCCCGCGGGATTACGGCATTGCCATGGATTTTTTAAAACGAGACGAATAACCCGGTGAAAACAATGGGGAATGCAGATGTACTCAGTATCCTGGTTGTGGTCACCCTGGGACTCTTTTTCGGGACGATGCTCGGGCTCCTCACGGGGTACCTGGCAAAACAGCAACGAGGGGCCTGGAACGCCCTTACCATCAGGCAGAAACGCATCAATGCCGCCCTTGTCATCGGGTGTTCCG
>DANA01000072.1:7277-8020 GCA_002508495.1 Methanoregula sp. UBA276 | reverse complement strand
GCTTTCTTCTTGACCTTCTCGACATTGATGCCCGCACCATCGTCCAGCAGTTCGATGATGACATTGTCCCGGTCGCGGTGGGCGGAGAGTTTTACGTACCCTTTCCGGGGCTTGCCGGCCTTCTCCCGCTCATCCGGGGATTCGATCCCGTGGTTGACCGCGTTCCGGATAAGGTGAAGCAGGGGATCGTTGAGACCATCCATGACGCTCCGGTCAAGTTCCGTCTCCCCGCCTTCCATGACAAACTCCACTTCCTTCTTGTCATAGACGGCAACGTCCCGGACCACCCGCGGCATGCGGTTGAAGATCTGGTTGAGCGGGATCATGCGGATATTCATCATCAGGTTCTGGAGGTCGGAGACCGACCGTTCCACCATGCCGATGGCTTCGTCCATCTCCTTGATCCGGTGCTGTTCTGCTATCTGCTTGAGCCTGCCGCGGTTGATGACCAAATCCTCGACAAGGTTCATGATATGGTCCAGCTGCTGGATGTCGACCCGGAGGTTCTTGATCTCGCGGCTCTTGTCGGCAGCTGGCGGGGTTTTTTTGTCGGTCGCAGCCGGTTTCTTTTGAGCGGGGGCTTCCTGCCGGACAACCGGTTTTATGTCAACGGAGGCGATCTCGGTTCCGGAAGCAGCGGTCTTCAATGCCTCCTCACCGGCATCGCTTGCGATCCGGAGGGTCAGGACGCCGTCGAATTCGCCCTCATCGATCGCCTCTTTTGACGGGTTGATGGTATTGAT
>DANA01000072.1:6885-7263 GCA_002508495.1 Methanoregula sp. UBA276 | reverse complement strand
AACGGTGATCTGCATATCGAATTCCGGCACATTGCCTTCCAGCGGCAGTGGCGCAGGTCCAGTTTCCGCTGCTGTATCCGGGGCAGGAGCCGCTGCAGGGGTTTTTTCTTTCTTCTTCTCTTTTCCCCCCCGCTCACCTATCCATTCCTTCAGGCCATTGACCTGCTCGTCAGCGTTCATCGATGACGTATCGCCCCCGCCCTCGACATCATCGATCATCTGTTCGATGAGGTCCGTGCACGCAAGGAGCAGGTCCCCGAGGTCCTGGGTGATCTCGGCAGTCCCACTCCGCACGAGCTGGAATACATCCTCCATGGTGTGGCAGAGCCGCTCCATCTCGGCATATCCCATGGATGCCGAGGCACCTTTCAGGGTGTG
>DANA01000072.1:0-6666 GCA_002508495.1 Methanoregula sp. UBA276 | reverse complement strand
GCGCCTTCGCCGGCATCGTTTCCCATGCCGCTCAAGACGACCGTGACAATGTTTTTGCCAAACACCTGGGCTGCGGACTCAAAGGTCTTGTCAACTGCCGGCCTCACCCCGTGGATGGGGGGTGCATTGGAATGGACGATCCGGCCGTTCTTGGTATTTTTATCTGCCATGACCCCGCTGACTATGGTGTGGACGCCGGCACGAGAGAGGAGGATCTTTCCCGTTTCGAGCATGTCGCCGTTCTCGGTCTCTTTCACCTGCATGCCGGCGATGCGGTTGAACCGCTCGGCGAGAGGTGCCGTGAACCCCGGGGGCATATGCTGGGTCACCACGATGCCGGCCGGCAGGCTTGCCGGGAGTGCTGCAAGGAGGGTATCGAGCATCGGGGGTCCCCCGGCTGAGGACCCGATGAGGACGACCCGGCGGGCTGGCCGGGTTGTCCCGGCCGGCCGTGCAATGGGCTGACGGATGGGGAGGGTGACCAGGTGTTTGATCTTGGAGACCAGTTCCTCGCCGATCTCCCGCACGTGCGGGATGTCTTTGGGTTTGAGCATGAAGTCGTCGGCACCAAGACGGATTGCCTGCGTTGTCAGCTCTGCATCTTTTGATGTCAGGGAGCTCAGCATGAGCACACGGGGACGATTTTTGACTTTCCGGAGCTGCTCAAGGACCTGGATACCGTTCATCTTCGGCATCTCAATATCGAGCGTGATGATCTCGGGTTCAAGGGCTGTTATCTTCTCGAGCGCCTCAAGGCCGTTTGACGCCGTTCCCACTACCTCGATGGCGGGATCTTTGGAGACAATGTCCCGGATGACTGTCCGCATGAATACGGAATCGTCAACAATGAGCAGTTTCACCATAACGTTCAGGAGGCCAGTACGTTTTTGACTTCCTCAAGCACTTTCGGGGCCTGGAAGGGTTTCACGATATATCCCTTTGCTCCGGTCTTGATGGCCAGTTTTACCATCTGTTCCTGGCCGACCGCCGTGCACATGACAACTTTTGCCGCAGGGTCAAGGGCCTTGATCCCCTTGAGCGCCTCGATCCCGTTCATCTTCGGCATCACGACGTCCATGGTGACGAGGTCTGGTTTCAGTTCCTTGTATTTTGCTACCGCTTCTTCCCCGTCTCCTGCTTCACCGGCGATGGTATGGCCTCCCGAGAACAGAATATTCTTCAGAAGGGTTCGCATGAAGAGGGTATCATCCACGATCAAAATCTTTCCCATTGACGATCAAGTATCTGATTGGGAGATTATTGCATAAAACTGTTATGGCGAAAAAAGGAGGGAAAAAATCAGTTCGTTTGCGATTTTGTGGCATCAGAAATGTAGCGGACCCCTTTTGTGGTGAGCTGGACTTCCCGCCGGATAATCGTGACTTCGGCAAGTCCGAGTTTGAGGATCTTATCATAAATCGCATCGAGCTGCTTGTGCGGGATGTTGAGCATGTTCTCGATGGCATGGGAGTCCATGCCGGAATAGATGAGCATGGCAACCTGCTGGTCGACGCCGTCAAGCTCGGTCCCCTTCATATCCATGCCTTTCGTGGTCTCTTTCAAGAAATTGTAGAGGACCTGCAGGGTCGAGAGGGGGCATAAGACAAGGCTTGACGCAACCTCGTTGTTCTCGAGGTGGTCGATCTTGACAACATCGGTTGGTTTTCCCTGCACTTCACGTTTCGTGAGCTCGATTGCCGCTACATCGTTCGTCGGGACACAGATCTGTTTGGCAGCGCTGACGAACCAGATGCCGGTATGGACCACGACAACACTCCCCTTCTCCCACTGGGCATCCTTAACCATCACCCCGCCTTTGATGGCAGGCGACATGAAATACGCCATGAGCCGGTAGGCATTGCAGGAAGCAAGTATCATCTTTTTTAGGATGGCAAGGACTTTATCGACCGAGAGGATCTTATAGACAGCTTCCTGGTCGGTCTTGGCCGTGATTATCAGGATATTCTTCCGCTCGGCAACGTCAAGAACGGTCTTGAAAAGGATCTCCTTGTTGACCGGGGCAGGGATGACCAGCCGGTCTTCACCCACACCCAGCTTGACAACAACCCATTGCTTGTTATGCTCGATCTTGACCGGAACTTCTTTCATAGATTCCTCATTGGAAAAATTTTCTCGCAGGACTGGCTGCCCGGCAGCCGGGAGTACGGGCGTGAATGATTACGTTATCTCATTTGATTGCGCATCAGATTTGTCTTTTGGTATTTTGATGGCGCCCAGCCGCTGGTGCAGTTCGGTGAGTTCTTTTTCAATCTGGTCCGCCGGTGCCTTGAAGTCCTTGAGTTCCCGCACAAGACTTAAGTCCATCTCCTTTTTCGTGGTCTTGACATCCGATGCTATGGAACTGAGCAGGTCCTCGTCAGTGCCGCTGGAGGCACTGGCAAACGAAGCCATGTCAGATTCCGTGCCGATCTGGTCTTCCAGCAGGCTTGCATCACCCGGGGCGTCAGAGGGGATCCAGGCAGTTTTTACCGGTTCCGATCCTTTTGTGGCAGGGGCAGATGGGGGGGAAGCTGCGGTTTCTGCCGCCGGCTCTGCTTCCGCAGCAAGGCCCCCTTCACCCTCTTCCTCGTCGCCAAAATCGCCATCGAGTTCAACATCATCCAGGCTGATACTGTCCAAATCTCCGAAGTCGGCATCGGAACCATCGGCGCCGCCGAGCCCGCTGAACTCGTCAAGCGAATCTCCGTCGGCAGCGTTTGCCTGCAAAATTGCGCTCGCTGCCGCATCGAGTTCCGCGGATTCGTCATCGGGAGATGGTTCTCCTGAATCGGGTTCAAGGACCGGCATGTCCAAAGGCCCGCCGGCATCGTCAGCAGGGAAACCCTCACCCATTTCAGGAATGGCCATGCCATCGTCATCCAGCCCGTCGAGGAGACTGGCATCGAATTCATCACCCGAGAGGGAAAGTAACGAGTCCTCGTCATCCCCAGTCCCGGCACCGCCCGGGGGTGCCGGAAGGGAGGTGTCCGTTGCGGACTTTCCTTTTTGGGCAAGACTCGGTTCGACCTTTCCGCTGACCGCAGAATCGAGCATCCGGTCGATATCCTCGACTTTTTTGTCTTTTCCCGACCGCGACCTGATGCTCGTGCCAAGTGCCCTGAATGTTCCGACAAGCCCGCCAATCTGGGCGGCAAACGGCATTTTTCGGGCTGGTTTTTCCGCAGGTTTACCTGCTGACGATCCAACCGCTGCACCTTTTTTGGCTGGCGGGGTTCCGGTTTTTTTGGCCCCTTTTGCCTCAAAGAATTTGATACCGTCAAGTTTTTTGAGAATGCCGATGTTTTTGAGCCGCCGGTCCTTGAAATTCCCCCACCCCCCCCGGACCTCGGCAACCGTGACCATTCCAAGGAGGAATGGCAGGACAACGGCCATAACGATCATGAGGAGAATGAGCTGGATGAAGGTGACATCGATAAACAGGAGAAGAAGACCTACGGTCAGGATAGTACAAAACATCACAATCCTGCGAACCCGGCTATCCATACGTTAAACCCCTGCTACCAGCCCGCTTGTCTGTCCCATTGCCTGGAGACCTTCAACGCTGAAGAAGAACCCGACTCCGATAGGGACCAGGAGCAGCATCAGACCGGTCAGTGTAGAGAATATTGCTCCATAGAAATAAAACATATACCGATCGCCCCCACCCACAACCCGGGCTGCAAGGACATCAGAAACGGTGATCATGACAAGGATGATGACAACGAACGCGCCCATCTCCTGTTCGGGAAAGTTGGTGAACATGGAGAGCCCCCCGAGTGCACCCCCGCTGCCGGCTGCCCCGGCTCCAACACTTCCGGATGCAGCTGCCGACTGTGCTTCGAACTGCTCCATCATGGTGCCAACGGACCCGGTGAGGACGACCATGATGCGGTACAGGGAGATGAGGATCCCTGCCATGGCTGCGTGCATGGGAACCAGCAGGATGATAAAACTGCGGGCATGCATGCTTGCCTTCTCCCGCAGGAGTGTCTGCTCAAGGATGGATGACCCGACAACCGTCCCGATAGGCTCCGGCGGACCCCCAAGGGTAATCGTGTCAAGATAGATGTTGAGATATTTATTGATGAGGTTGCTTCCCGATTCCCCGATGAACTTGTCCCAGATCTGGCGGGAATCCAGGCCGAGGTTCATCTGGGAGTACACCGCATTGACGAGCGGTTCCAGGGCAACGAGGGATTTTTTGTCGATGGTTGCAAGGGCGTAGACTGCGGTGGTTCCCTGTCCCCCCATCACTGCCCCGAAGCTCCGGATAAACGTTGCAAAGTCCGAGTCACGTATGATAATATTTGAATCATCAATAAAACCGATGATTCCAAGGGGGGCAAGGAGAATCCCTACGAGGAGAAAGACCAAGCCGGCGCTTACTCCCAGCAGTCCCAGGATGATGACAGCAGCTATGGTAAGCGGAATAATGATCCGTTCCATGGCATAGATGGTCTGCTGCTCTTTTGAGACCCTTGTAGCAAGACCATGGGACCGGGGATCGTCCGGAACCGACTGGTACATGAGGATATTGCCGCCAACGCAGATCGCAAGGACGATCCCGTAGGCCATATTGAGGGTTGAATCCATTCCCGTTGGCGAATAGATTGCTATGGAGATCATAAGGGTGACGGCAATGACGGTTGCTGACAGGAGCATTGCCACATACGCATCACCCCATTGTTTGGTCATTTCAATTCCCTGTTCTACCTGGCTGCGATAGACCGTCCTGACCGTAGCAAGCTCATTTTTCAGGAAATCATCATCCGGCACACCGGTTTCAATCGAGTTGGAATACCGGTTCAGCATGCTCTTTAAAATTTCATTATTGACCTTTTCAGCAACAATGCTCAAGGATTCAGAATAACTGTAGCCCCATTTTTTCACGTAGGTATCTACCCGGTCAAGGTATTTTGACGAGATATACTCCTTCCGGTTGGCGGCATAGGCGAAGAGCTCGGGGCGGGAAGCATTTGCCAGGGCAAGGGATGCCATGTACGTGGTGGTGAAGAGGAGATCCGCCCCCATCTTCTTGTTTTCATTGATGGTTGCGATCTTCTCTTTCAGATCTTTGATAGTTGATGCAAAGGGGATCTCCTTTGCTGCTTTTGGCGGGGCAATGCCACTATCCGGATCAGCCATATCAGGAACCGATGGTGAGGAGGCCCTGTTTTTTGATCTTAGTCATCATGTGGAACAGGTCCCAGAATTTCGTATACCCTGCCTTGTGCAGGCGTTCGAGGATCTTTGCCCGTTTTTCCACTTCCAGGTAGATCTCCGATTTTTTGCTCTCCGGCATCCCCAGCATGGTCGCTATCTTGTTCTCCAGTAAAAAGGAACTGCCTTTTCCGGACCAGACAAAGGTATCGGAGACTGGTTCCCACGTGAACATCTGGACAAAGGTGAACCCCTGCGTCTCGGGATTGAACCCGACCAGTTCATTACAGCTGATCATCCGCCGGACCAGCTGACCATCCGGGCGCTTGACCGCGCTCTGGATGATGACGAGGTTGAGGTTATCAACATACGTCCGGGGGATGTTGATGGGGTCCCCGCAGAGACGCTGGATGAGTTTCTCGACCGATGCTGCGTGGAACGTGCTCATCACGGGGTGCCCGGTCTGCATGGCACCGAATGCCACGGCGCCTTCGACACCACGGATCTCCCCGACAAGGATCTGGTTGGGACGCTGACGGAGGGCTGCCTTTAAGAGATCGAACATCGAGACCTCCCCTGCGTCGCCTCCCCCTTCGCCTTTGCCTTTGGCAAGCGCGACTTCACGCACCCAGTTCCGGTGCGGGACGGTCAGTTCCGGGGTATCCTCGATGGTCACGATCTTGTTCTCCGGCGGGATGAACGTGGTTATTGCGTTCAGGAGCGTGGTCTTGCCGCTCGCGGTTTCCCCGGAGACGAAGAGGGACATGCCGTATTCCACGCAAATCCAGATGTACGCGGCGCAGGTGTAGTCAATACCGTTGCTCTCGACAATGTTGAGGATGCTCAAGGGGACTTCGTTCACCTTACGGATACTGAAGTTACTGCCGTGCCGGCTGATTGCCGTCCCGTAGACAATGTTGATACGGGAGCCATCCAGCAGTGTGGCATCGACAATGGGACTCCGGTACGTGATGGGGCGTTTGATCCGCTCTGCCATCTTGACCACAAACTCGTCGAGCTCGCTCGATATCTTGAACTCGATGACGGATTTTAATCCTTTGAAGATCTTGTGCTCGATGAAGATCGGCCCGATTCCGTCACAGGAGATATCTTCAATATAATTATCGGAAAGGAACGGTTTGAGGACACCCATATCGATCTTGTCCCGGATGAGGAGGTACTCGATTGCCCGGTATTCCTCATCGGTGAGGATGACCTTGCCGTCCGGGGTCATGGGAATCTGGTGTTTTGTCTTGACCTTCTTCATCTTATCCTGGGCAGAAAAATCGGTGTTCAGGAAGGTTGTAATCTTTGACATGAAGTCCTGCTGCTTACCCGAACCCCCGGTCATAGTCGTGATATCAACATTCTTGGGCCGGATAACGGCAACCGATGCCAGCATCTTCTTGATGACTTCTGAGCGCTCCTTGTCACTGATGGGATCTTCTTCCAGGGCATCGATGATATCGATGAGCTTGGTCTCGATGACCGGCAGCATCAGGTTAA
>DANA01000063.1 GCA_002508495.1 Methanoregula sp. UBA276 | reverse complement strand
CGGCGAGCACATCATCAACGAGGATTCCGGTCTTGGCTTTCGTGATCTTCTCGTCAAGGACGATGATCCGGCTGTTCTCGACCGGCTGGTCGGATTTCTCATCGATGTTGAGGCGTTCTTTTAAGTCGATGATGGTCGTGATCTCGCCCCGGAGATCGATGATGCCTTTCATGTACGAAGGCGTGTTGGGGAGCTGGGTGATGGTGGTGTATTCCACCACCTCCCGCACATCGAAGAGGTCGACAGCGTAATGCTCCTTTCCCAGCAGGAACTCTACAACCTGCAGCTTGCCCCCAACGTGTTCTTCTGGTTTTTTTGGCAGTCTCTCGTCCATGGGGACCGGGCCGGAACCTGGTTCATTGTCGCCGGCGTTACCTTTCTTCGATGCTGGTTTTGCCATTACGGTATCCTCCTAAACGCGGAAGCGCGAGACTTCCCGGGTGACCTTGTCGACGATGGTGTTGACGTTTGCAACGACTTTGGTGATCTGGTCGATAGCGGCACTGGACTCCTCGCTTGCTGCAGCGGCGTCGGTTGCTTCGGAAGTCGTGTTCTGCATGAGTCCGCCGACTTCGTTGACGCTCGCGGTGACCTCCTCGACCGAAGCAGCCTGCTCTTCTGCGGCAGCGGCAACTTCGCTGACGTTCTGGCTGATCTTGTCGATGGCCGTGACAATCTTGTTGAAACTGTCAAGGGTCTCCTGCAATGCTTCGCTTCCTTCCTTAACGCCAACATTCGAAGCCGAGACGGCGTCAACGGCACTCTCGGTCTGGCGCTGGAGGTTCTGGATCATCCCGGCAATGCGTTCGGCTGATGCTGCGGATTCAACGGCAAGCGACTTGACTTCAGTTGCAACAACTGCAAACCCGCGTCCCGCATCGCCGGCCCGGGCGGCCTCGATAGCCGCGTTGAGGGCAAGCAGGTTGGTCTGGTTGGCAAGGTCGGTGATGAGCCCGACGATCTCGGAGATCTTGTCCATCTGGCTCTTGATCTCGCCGATGATCTGGTTCACGTCAGTGCTTGATTTGGTAATTCCCTGCATGCCCTTCTCGGTCTTCTTGGCAAGTTCCATGCCCTCCTGCGAGAAGGTCGTGGTGTCCTGGACGAGTTTTGCCACCATCTCCGACTTGGTTGCAACGTCCTGGACCGTGTGGGAGAGGTCCTCCATGGCGCGCTGGACCTGCTCGATACCCTGCGTTGCTTTCTCGGCATTGATGCTCACGCCGCTCGCGTTCTTCGCAACCTGCGCTGATCCCGCCGAGACTTCTTCAACACTTGCATTGGCTTCTTCGGCGCTTGCCGCAAGGTCCCCGACCTGCTGGTTGATGGACAGGAGAGATTTCGAGACTTCAATCCCGATGTTATTGAGTGCGCTCTTGAACTTCACGAAGTCGCCCTGGACGGGGATCTTCTCGTCAAACCGGGCAGTGAAGTTGCCTTCCGCGTATTCACCAGAGACCTTCATGGCCTCGTTCAGCGGCGTTACGACCGCATCAAGCGTCCCGTTGATACCCGTGATCACGTCACGGTACCCGCCTTTGAACTTCTCGGCGTTCCCGCGGGTCGAGAGCTGGCCGGCAACCGCTGCTTTCGAGAGCATGTTCGCCTCGGCAACGAGAGAACGGATGGATTCCATGGTCTGCCGGATCGCCGGCACGATTTCGTCTTTATCATCGCGGACCTTGAGGTTCCGTGACAGGTCTCCCTCCGCGACCTGCCGGAGGGTCCCGACAACATATTTCTGGAGGTCGTTGGAGAACGTGTCCATTGTATCGGCCATTTCCCCGATCTCATCCTTGCGGTTGAGGTTAAGACGCTGGCTGATATGGCCAAGGTGAACTTCGTGGATGTTGTTCTTTACCAGTTCAATCGGGCCGGCAATGCTCCGGGTCATGGTGAGAGCAAGGGCAACCCCGATAATGATTGCAAAGAGCGTGAAGATGACAAAGAGCAGTGAGGTAGACTCGTAATCGGTCCGGATCTGTTCCTTGAGATATTTTGCCTCGTCGCGGTTGTATTGCTGGAGCGTCTTTAAGGCATCCTCTGCAGCATCCCGCGGGTCACTAAAGCTGTCCGATTTGATACCGGCTATGGCACCATCGGTGTTTCCGGCAAGGAGATCCTGGGCAATCTTCTGGTACGCTGTTGCATACTGCGGGAAGTTTTTATCGAAAATTGCCAGCTGGGCCTTCTCTTCATCGGTCAGCCCCAGGGTTTTGTAGTGATTGATCTGTGACTGGATGTTCTCGAGTTCCGCAGCACTCTCCGGGATCTTCTCCGGGATCTCGTCCTGCGCCCAGACCAGTTTATACGTGTTCACCCGCATGTTCAGGAAACTGGCATCCGCGCTTGTTAGTGCATCCAGTTTCTGCAGGTTCTCATCATACATCTTGTCGGCGTTGGACGACATGTTGCCCATGGCAACAAATCCAAGACCCGCTATCACTACGCTGACAATGATAAGGATCAGGTATCCGATGAGCAGTTTCCTGCTGATCTTCATGTTGTCAATGAATTCCATACTCCCTCACACATCCATATCCATGACCGGGGCACGGGGCGCCGGTAATTCCCCTGCAGGACATTGACCTGTCCTTTCTTGTCCCCAAGGTCGTTTATGTGAGCATGCTCATTTCTCATCATTATATCTGCTCATCAAAGGCTCGGGGTAACATAGAGTTACGTTAACAATGATATATAAAACTTCGTTCAACATTGATTAAAAGTAATGTTTAATTATGTTGAGCAATAATGATGAATACTTATTGAGGAATGGGTTCGACTGAATACATTCCATCGTATATGCAGGGTGTAATTGCATGGTGCGTGAAGGGGAAGTCAAGAGAATTACCGATCTGCTCAGCCAGAATCCCGACGGGCTGACCATCGAGCAGGTATCCCGGCAGCTCTCTATCAACCGGACAACTGCAGCAAAATATCTCAACATCCTGATTGCCTCCGGCCAGGTACGGAAGCGGAACCTGGGGCCTGCCAAGATATTCACGCTCTCCCCTCATGTCCCGATGTCCAATTTCCTGAACCTGTGGCAGGACGGGATTGTTGTTCTCAATAACGATCTTGTGATCGAGCAGATCAACGATCCCCTCCTTTCTGCCCTGTCGTTACCTGGTGAAGGCCTGGTGGGGAATCGTATTGATAAATCTCCGCTGGGAGCCTATGTTGATAAAAAAGCAACAGATCTGCTCATCAAAGCGCGGGACGGGGAGGAGCAGGTGCACCGCACCACCCTTACCATCAACGGGCGCGAGGAGAAGTTCCGGATGAAGATGATTCCCCTCTCTCTTGAACAGGGAGTACGGGGAATCGGGTTTATTTTCGAACAGCTCCCCCAGATGACCGAAGCAGGGTCCGAAGAATCAATGAAAGTGCCCGAGGGGAGTAAGGAGAATTCCCCGGAAAAGCAGGAGCTGCAGCGGCGGATAGCGGAGCACCGGAAGATCGAAAAAGCCCTCGTTGAGTCTGAGGCCAAGTACCGGGCTCTTGTCGAGAACATTGCAGAAGTTATCTTTACGCTCGATGATACCGATCGCATTACGTATATCAGCCCGGCAGTGCGCAACCTGACCGGCTATGCGCCATCCGATCTTATGGGAAAACAGATCCATGAGTTCGTTTTTCCCGAGGACCTGGAGATCTTTTCCCGGGGTCTTGAGAATGCGAAGAAAGGGCCGGGTGCACCGTTAGAGTTCCGGCTCATGACCATGCACTCCTCGGTCCGCTGGGTCCAGCTCTCGGGAAAAACCCTGGCCGGAAAGCCCGCCGGCAATGCGTTCCACGGTGTAATTGCCGATATCCATGAGCGCAAACGGGTGGAAGATGCCCTCCGGCATGCCAACAAGCAGATCATCCTGTTGACCAGCATCACCCGCCACGATATTCTCAATGGTATCACCAACCTGCGCCTCTCGTTGGAACTCATCAAGAATGAACCCTTGAGCGAGCAACTCCTCCGGTTTGTTGACCAGCAGGAGAAAGTCATTGCACAGATCCAGCACCAGATCAATTTCACCCGCGATTACCAGAATATCGGTGTCCGTCCACCCAAGTGGAAAGACATTGGTGAGCGCTTCGTTGCAGCAGCCGCGGCCCTCCCGCTTGGCGAGATGAAGGTCGAAGCCGATGTAAAGAACATCGAGGTTTTCAGCGACGACCTGATCGAACGGGTGTTTGGCAACCTCATCGAGAACACCCTGGAGCACAGTTCCGGTGCCACGACCATCCGGTTCTTCACGCAGATACAGGGTCGGGATCTCGTGCTCGTGTATGAAGATGACGGTGCCGGGATCCAAAAAGAAGAAAAAGATCTGGTGTTCGAACATACGCGCCGGGGCCGTATCAGTTACGGCCTCTTCTTCTCACGGGAGGTTCTGGCTATCACCGGGCTCTCTATCCGGGAGACGGGCGAGCCCGGCAAGGGTGTGCGGTTTGAAATCCTGGTACCGGAAGGGTTATTCCGGTAGCATGACCGGTGTTACGGTCATGCCTGAACATTTGAGGTGAACCATCATGGCAGCAGAAAGCAGCACAAATGCAGGAGAGTGCCTGAAGGGTGATACCGGCGAAGTCCTGGAGTTCACCCTCGGCTCGGAAAACTATGCACTGGACATCAACATCGTCCGCGAGATCGTCGAGATGATGCCGATAACCGAGATACCCCGTGCTCCGGTCCATATCCGGGGGGTAATCAACCTCCGCGGGGAGATTGTCAACATCGTCAACCTGAACACATTCTTAAAACTCCCCGACCGCCCGATAACCAAAGACCAGAAGATAATCGTCCTCATGGCAGAGGTTGCCGGCGGGAACAATGTCGGGGTTATCGTGGACACGGTCAAGAGCGTTTCCCAGATAGCTTCAGGGCAGGTTGACTGCATGACCGAAGGACTTGCCGGTAACGAGTCGCGGTATATCAAAGGCATCATCAACACCGCTGCGGATCTCAAGAACGAGGAACAAAAAACCCTTATCATCTGGCTTGACGTCCATAAAATGTTTAAAGATATAGAGAAGAATTAGATCATCTTTTGGGAATACCTGCCATGGATGATTCTGCCACCGATTTTAACATTTTAAAACGTCACGTGGAACAGCTCTTGAAAATCCAGTGTTCGAATTACAAGGAAGATTATATCAAGCGACGGTTCCTTTCCCGGATGCGTTCAACGAACTCTGCAACCTATGCCGATTACCTGCGGTATCTCAAGGCACACCCTGCCGAGAACGAATCCCTCCGGAATGCCCTGACCATCAATGTAACGGAATTTTTCCGGGACAAAGAGGTCTGGGATGAAGTGAAAAATGTCATCCTGCCGGCCTTGTTCCAGCAGAAAAAAAGGATCACCATCTGGTGTGCAGGCTCTTCAACCGGTGAGGAGCCCTATACCCTTGCCATCCTCCTGTACGAAGCGACCGTCAACCACAAGGACCGGTCCGGTATCATCACCGCCACCGATATCGACGAGGTCGTCCTTGCCAAGGCAAAAGCGGGGGTATTTGAGGAGAAGGCAATCCAGAAACTCCCCGTCTCGCAGGTCCAGCGCCATTTCACCAAACGCCCCGATGGCCTGTACGAGGTCAAACCGCACTTAAAGGAGCTCCTGCGATTCCGTCCCCATGACCTGATGAGCGGGGTGCCCCCGGTCCGGTACGTGGATCTCCTCACCTGCCGGAACGTTACCATCTACTTTACCGAAAAGCAGAAAGACGACCTTGCCCGATTGTTCCATTCGGCACTGGTTACGGATGGGTATTACATCATGGGAAAGACGGAATACCTTGGTCGGCAGGTCGAGGACCTCTTCATTGCAAAGAACAGTGCCCAGAAAGTCTTCATGAAGCGGGAAAAGCCCCCGCAGGCTAAGCTCCTTTAATGGGTCTCCCGGTCATCCCGTTCTGCTTCTTCGCCCCGGACAAAGTCCTTGGTGAGCTCGCGCTGGAAGGCTTTTCGTGCGGCATGTACCTTGATCTGGTTTAAGACCGTTACGAAATTCAGGCCGATAATGATGATGACGAGGAGCAGGCTCACCCAGAGCATGACGCCCTGCGATGAGAGAAAGGCTGCCCATAAGAGTACGACAAACGAGATCAGGTAAAAGACGATCCATGTCTGCAACCCGGGTAAATCCATCCTGATCTCTCCTTTAAGATAGTGGTCTCCCTTCAATGTTAAAGTAACCAGCCGGGGGGTGCCGGTATCACTGCCAAATCCCATTATCTCCCTGCCGCTCATAAAAAATTATCGGGCATATGTAAGGTACCGATAAGACCCCCTGGTGCCCGGCCGGAACCCGGGCATCCGGTATGCTGCCCGGAGAACGGGAAAAAACTCCCGTAACCAGCATCATGTTTTTTTACATCACGGGTAAGTACTAGATGTGGAAAAAGGAGATCTCCTGACGCTTGTGGGCGGGCTTGTTCTGGTCCTTGTCATTGCTCTTGTCATGAACCCGCATTATCTGTCCAGCCTGTCAGCACCGGCCGAGACCGAACCGGAGCTGCTGTCCCCCGCGGCATACCTGGCGAAAAATCCCCCGCCCCCGACCGTGAGTGAAACGGCCGTACCGGTTGTAATAACAACGCCTGCCGGGCCCCGGCCTGACGATCCCCCGTACCGGATCGTGTATACCAGCCAGCCCTATACCTATCCCCGGTTCAAGCTGCCCGAGAGCATGTCCATTTTCGGGGCGTCCGATATCCCTATCCGGACGGAGGAGAGCGTGCCGTTTGCGTATATTACGGATACCCGGGGAGGACTTACCCAGTACTTTTCGGTCCCTTACCCGGTCTGGGTCCTCAATACTACCGTGATTGCCAACCGGACCCCCCAGTATGGGAACTTCCAGATGGTCCTGTGCTATGCAAACAACGGCTCGATCATCAAAGGCGAGGAGATCTTCAACCGCGGCAATTCGCACCGCATCGTGCAGACTTCGGGTACGGATATGTATCTCATCATCACGACAGCATACATCGACAGTTTTTATATCTCGCTGGAGACGCCCCGGAGTTATTACACCGCATTCCGTCCGTGAGAAAACTGCCGTTGCGGGCTCACATCCTGTCGGATTCTTTTTGATTGCCAGGGATTGGGTTAAAATGACTCAAGTACTTCTCCGTAAAATTTGTGTAGTGGAGAAATGGACTTGAACCAGGGAAGTTCATACCGGAACCATGAAAATGCTCCCAACTGTATGAACATCCCCGCCCCCTTCGGGGGTCGCTCGGGCGCCTCGTCGGGCGCTCGCTGGGCAGATCGGTTGATCCACGTTTACATCTGAACACAGGATTCGGGACATTTTCATGGGAAAACCTCCTTCCGGATATTTATTCCCACCCTTTCGCCAGCCCTGCCCCCACGGGGGCACAAGGCACATGCGATGTCTCCGTATTCCCTGTACGGGACACTCCGACATGGCGTTTTTTTTTAAAAGAAATTGAGGCCGCCGCAAAGGCGCCATTTTTGGTCGGTGGCAAGCATCTCAATCGGGGGTATGGGGGCAGTGTGCCCCTATCATCTCTTATAAGGTCCACTCCAGAGCATCATTATCAAAACGCTCATCGCTTTTCATTTCAAATCGCGATCACAATCTCTATCAAAAACCCGTCCAGGATCAATCCCGATCAATTTCTCATAGGAAATCAGGTTCTATCCTGAACGAAAAAAAGGGAAGTACTCAGATCAGAGTTTTTCAACAGTAATCCGGACGCGGTCCCCGGCCTTGAGCATGTGGCCTTTGGGGATGTCGATGTTAAACCAGAGCGCATTCGGGTTGTCCTGTGTTTCGTCCTGCGACATCAGGCAGTCTTTGTAACTGTTGATGTCTCCCACAAATTCAATTGCAGATTCAAATTGCAATAATGGTGTCATGATAAAAACGGGAGATTTACTTTTGTGTTCAGATAGCTCGCGGGGTGACCATCCAGGTGGTACTGTTAGAGTAACTCCACCGGATGATATCCAGTTCCTTACAGATCTCGGCAAGGATTGCCATGTTTGTACCCACCTCTTTTGGGGACAGTCCAAGATCCTTGGCAATATACTTTGACTTGAAGTAGTGCTTGCCCTTGGTTATGCCCGAGTTGAGATACAATACGATCTTGTGCTGGGTCTCATTATACGTATCACGTAATTTTTTGGTAGTTGACATGGTGTGCCTCAGCATTGAAAACTCATATAAGTCAGGTGCTATTTATATATATCTGATGATTGTGGTTAAACCGGCGCCCTTTTTCGCCCGGATCCAGCGATTTTTGACCAAAACCCGGATATTGTGCCCGTATCGCGCCCATTTTTTACGGCCCGCAAAAACTTCAGGATCTGCATAAAATCGTTGAATAATCTGGGATATTTAAAAAAAAAGAGCAAAACGGGATCAATTCTGAAGAGGTGCATCCGCAATCTTTTGGATCAGTGCCTCAACAACCACTTCGCGCATTCCTTCAACGAATTTTATGCTGCCGACAACAAGATGACCGCCCCCGCTGATGCCCCCGCCGGGGATCTCGTTACGGAGTT
>DANA01000065.1 GCA_002508495.1 Methanoregula sp. UBA276 | reverse complement strand
ACCTTTGCCTTCTCTGCGATTGCAAATGCCTGCGGGCAGGTGATCGTATCGGTTATCCCTGCTTCATCAAGGGCCTGAAAAATTTTTTCGTCAGTCATGGTAATCCACTATTCAGTTTACTTTCTTCTTGGGTATACCTGTTTTGGATTACCCCGGGTATTGTGGTGTTACCATACCGGTTCTCGGCATGGATGCCATGACAGGTTTTTTAATCCTGCCGGACAATGTTCCGGCAACGGCCCGGTTCCCGGCAGTTGCGGGGTGTTGCCGCGGAGCAGCCACGGGCATGGCAGCGGATGAACGATGGGAAAGAAATACCTGGACATCACGGGCAACATAAGCCCGTTCTGCATCCTTACCATAGAGAGAAAAGCAAAGGCTTTATTACCCTCCGATGAATTGATCATTACCTGCGATTCCGTCCCTGCCGCAACCACCCTTATTCCCCGGATTGCGCGGAACCTTGACCTTGCCACAGAATCACACCGGATCTCTGCGGACATTTGGGAGATAACACTTGAGAAGAGACTTTAGGGAGTAATTCAGAGCAGACCACGATCCATGAATGTCCATTTCTTCCTCCTTTCACACCCCCTGCCGGCAGAACGCCTCTCCTGGATCGAGGAATCCTTAAAATTTTTCTTCGTGCAGCTTGCTCCCGAAACCCTCGTACACCAAAAGGCCGCCGGCACCCCCCCGTTTACATTCTTTTTAACCGGTGATGCACTGTACAGTCTCCAGGACCCCGAAACCCTCCAGATCTGGAATATTATTCTCTCGTTCCCGCCGGTAAGGGTTGTCTGTGACCGCCAGGACCTTGACCTCCGCGGGATCGCGATCGGGCCGCTCCGGATGAAATTCCCTGACCAGATCATTGATACAAACAGCCCCGGCCAGGGGGGCAGACCATCGTTCTGGAAGGACCTTGCCCTTGCTGCCCGGCAGACAAAATCCCCCCTGCCTGGTACAGCGGGGTGGTTCCAGACCGAATCGCCCTACATGCACCGTTCTGCAGAGAACGCAGTCTGTTTTCTCTCTGCCGCACTTGACGAACGGCTCTCCGCAGAACTGTACGCGTACCTTGACGGGGTCCACGCGGGCCACCATGGTCAGCACCCTCCCGAAGATACAAATATCGGCGAGGGGCTGGCGTCCTTAAGCAACCGTGCCGCGGCAGCACGACTCGGGTTTGTGGCTCTCGGGTGCAGCCGTTCTGCAGCGGCACGGGGGTACAGTACCTGGAATGACGGGCAGGGACAGGTCATCTCAACCTGTACGGTCAGGGCATTTCGTATCCGGGAGCTTGGCCAGATGATCGAACGCTTCCTCTCCCCCCACATCATCCTCTCATCCGATGCCGGGGTCATCCGGCTCATGAGCCCCGGTGCTGCTTCCTATGACCGGGCAGAGCGTGCAAGTAAAGCACCACCCCTTACCATCCTCGTTACCCAGGGCCCGTACAGCACCGGGACGGCATTTGGGGCAATCTCCTTTGCCGTAGCTTCGGCCCACAAGGGGATCCTGACCCGGGTCATCTTCATTGAAAACGGCATCTATGCACTGACCGGCAGCCACCATGCCTGCGAGGGGCATTCTGCCTATACCATCCAGGAGATCATCGACACGGTTGCAGGGAGCGAGAATCTCCACTTCTTTGCATTCACCCCATCCTTCCAGAAGCGGGGAGTGCAGAAGGACAAGTCACTCAATGCCGTCCTGGACATCGGCTACCCGGGACTGGGGAAGATCTTCTTCTATTCTCCCGGCAACGTCGATGCCGGGCACCAGCGGGTCCTGGTCTTTTAATCCTGCCCGCTTCTTATGAGGGGCACTTCAGTCACCGGATCTTAGTCCTACCTGCGGGCACCGGGTACAACGGCAGTGTGGATGTACCGGCCCAGTTCTTCAAACGGCGGGAACAGCCCGTCACCATCCCATGCAAGGTACCACACCCTCTCGTCCAGGGGAGGGGCGACCCGGTTCGCCGGATCCGGGCACCGGAAAAAATAGATGAGGGGGATATCTTTTCCCCGTCTTCGCATAGCCTTCAAAAACCCGTGATCCTCCCCCTGCCACGACATACAGTCGGTCACGATAACATCAAATTGGACATAGACCATCAGGTGAAGGGCATCTTCGGGGGATATCGAGAACTCGACAAACATATCTCCGCCACGTTCAAGGTGCCGGCAGAGACGATCAAGGAAGAGCGGGTCTTCATACACACAGAGAACGGACAGGTATCCTGCCCTGCCGTCCGGCAATACGGGGACGTGCGGACATACTCGTTGCGGGACATTCGTCTCTGGTGTTCTGGACATCTCCCTTACCTTCCTCATTCCCAGAATGGAATGGGCATCAACCCTGCCTGCCGCTCCCCTTGATTTTGGGATCGGGGGCGGAACATGTGCCTGACCAGGTAATTGCACCTTTCACACGCCATATTTTGATGGATGTAACGGCATCCAGGATTGCCGCATGACTCATCTTCTCCTTTTACCAGCAAGGGCTGGTCGATGCCCCGTCGGTCTCGTCTCCCCGACCCGGTCGCCCGTTATCCGACCCTGGACTTCCGTGGCCTCCATTGCTGCAGCTGCTATCGAGATCACCCGGGCGACCATCCGGGCTCATCCGGGGCTGCAAAAGACTCCTCAGGCGTCCGCCACAGGTCCGGCTTCGTTTCCGGCCTTACCTGTACCATCCGGTAGTTCTTGGATCCCGTGTGTAATCTTTGGGCTCGTTGCTGCCTGCTCTCCGGCTACAGCGCTCGTCACGGTATCCACGGGTTCGGCGATTGTTTCGTATCTCCGGCTCGTCCAGGGAACCATCCCTGAACCGCGTTCAACGGTCGTTTGGGAAACCCCAAAAATCCGGCTAAACTCCGCGTTCATCCCATGGATAGTAAGCTGCCTGCCAGCGGGCAGGAATGCAGGAGGGGCATGTTCAAAGATCTTCTGGGAGGAGGAGACCCCGATCATGGCACAACCACTCCCTAAAAAGGAGGATTATCCCTCCTCGATGTTGGAGAGCAGGTGTCGTATCTCAATCCAGATGATGAGTTCGTGACCTTCCTGTTCCTTCTCCTTGATCTTCTTTTTGATGATCCCGAGGATCGCCTTGTCATCGCCGGCACCTGCCGTGGACGCAGCATCGACATCTTCTTCATCAAAGGTCGAGACGGCAAGTACATCGTCAACGAGAATACCGGTCTTGGCTTTGGTAATCTTTTCGTCAAGGACAATGATCCGGCTGCTCTCGAGAGGCTGTCCTGACTGCTCCGCAATGTTAAGCCGCTCTTTCAAGTCGATGATGGTGGTGATCTCGCCCCTCAGATCGATGATTCCCTTCATGTAGCTGGGTGTGTTGGGGAGTTTGGTGATGGACGTGTATTCCACCACCTCGCGGACATCGAAGAGGTCGATGGCGAAGTGCTCCCTGCCGAGCAGGAACTCCAGTACCTGGAAGGTCTTTCCGGTACTTTTTACGCCTCCGGCCCCACGGGCAAGTGCCAGCTTATCCCCGGACGAGCCGGCACCTTTCACCGCTTCTGTACTCTCAGTGGTCATGGTCATGCCACCCCGTTATTTGAAGTTGGTGATCTCCTTCTTGACATCCTCAACGACCGATGAGACATTGCCGATGACCTTGCTGATCTGCTCGATGGCAGCGGAGGATTCCTCGCTTGCCGCGGCGGCGTCCGTGGACTCGCGGGCAGTGTTCTGCACAAGGCCGTTGACTTCGTTCACGCTTGCGGTGATCTCTTCGACCGATGCTGCCTGTTCCTCGGTAGCAGATGCAACGTCGCCGACATTGCGGGAGATCTGGTCGATGGACTGGGCGATCCGGGTGAAACTGGCAATGGTGTTCTGGAGCGCCTCGCTGCCTTCCTTAACACCGGACGTGGATGCAGATACCGCTTCTACGGCATTGTTGGTCTGGACCTGGAGGTTCTGGATCATGTCCGCGATCCGTTCGGCTGATGCACGGGACTCGACGGCAAGCGACTTGACTTCCGTTGCAACAACGGCAAATCCGCGACCAGCATCGCCGGCCCGGGCGGCCTCGATAGCCGCGTTGAGGGCAAGCAGGTTGGTCTGGTTGGCGATATCCGTGATGAGGTTGACGATCTCGGATATCTTGTCCATCTGGCCCTTGATCTCGAGGATGATCTGGTTGACGTCGTTTGAGGACTTGGTGATGCCCTGCATACCCTGCTCGGTCTGCTTGGCGAGCGCCATTCCTTCCTTGCTGTAGTCGTCGGTGTCATGGACGATCTTGGCGGTAGCTTCGGCACGGGTGGCAACGTCCTGGATGGTGCGGGAGAGGTCTTCCATGGCGCTCTGGACCTGGTTGATGGCTTCGAGCGACTTCTCGACGTTGACGCTGACCGCGGTTGCGTTCTTGGCAACCTGGCCGGCGCCTGCCGCGACCTCTTCGACGTTGGCGTTTGCCTGTTCTGTCCCGTTCTGGATCTTGCCCATCTCGCCATTGATGAAGGTGAGGGCGTTGTCGATGCGTTTCTGTGCCTGGCGTGCAGCCTCGCGGATGTCGGTTAAGTCCGTGAAGAACTCCATGGCGCCGATGGCGTTGCCGTTCTCGTCAAGGATCGGCACGCCCGAGTACGCGATGTCGTACTGCTTGTCCTTCGGCGTTGCCTGGGTCTCGGAACTTGCCATCCGGCCGGCCATCATGCACTGGCCGGAGGCACATTTGCCGGTCCGGCAGTCGCCGGTCTTGAACAGGTCGTAACATTTCTGCCCGACCATCTCTTTTGGTACGCTACCGGCCATGGTTGCCGATGCCTTGTTGGCATAGAGGATGCTGTAATCCTTGTTGATGATGAACGCCGGGACCGGAATGGCGTCGAGATGCCCCACAATCGCGTTGATGGTGTTATTGAGCCCCTGGATCATGGTGGCATACCCGCCCTGGAACTTGGCCGCATCACCGCGGGAGGTCAGGTTCCCGTGAACGGCGTCCTGGCTGATTGCCGTTATCTCGTTGCTGAACAGCTGGATGTTGTTCACAACCCCGGTGAAGGCTTCCGAGACTTCGCCAATCTCATCACCGCCGGTGACCATCCGCTCGTTCTTGTCGATCTCCATTGCCGCACCGGCGAAGTCACCGACCATGACTTTACGGCCGAGTTCTACAAGGTCGCCCATCCGCCGCGCAATGGTGTTGCCGAACCGGATTGCCACAAACGAACCGGCTCCGATGCTGATGATCAGGATGATGATAACAGCATTGCGCAGGTTATCGACCGGACCGCTGAAATCGGCCGGGTTGACCCGTGCGACAACGATCCAGTCAAGCGGCGCAAAATACGTGTAATACGCTACCGCGTCCTTGCCTTCCCAGAGATAGGTAATGCGCTTGGTGCTTCCAGTGACCGAGTTCTTGTCAGCAATCATCGCTTTGACAAAGTCCTCATCACCCATGTTTTCTCCGGTCAGCGTCGGGTGGACGAGCAGGGTGCCCTGGCTGTTCACGACATACAGGTACCCGTTCTCGCCGATATTTGCCGCGAGTATCTCCTTCTTGAGCGGACCATAGACATTGTCTTCGGGAACACCAACAAACAGGATCCCGATGATCTCGCCCCGGGCATTCTTGATGGGCTCATACGCAACAACAAACTTCTTGCCCACGACATCTGCCGTCCCATAATACGTCTGGCCCTTGTTGACAACTACATCATACACGGCATCCGAGACCGAGGTACCGACAGCACGCTTGCCATCCGCACCGATCACGTTGGTTGACACACGGATTGCCGTGGTGCCCGTCTTCTGGAAGACCGTTGCCTTGCTCCCCATGTCGGCTTCTATCGAATCAACAACCGCGAAGTTGTCATTTACAACATGGTTCCCATACGCAATCTGCCCCCCGGTAATCGATGGCGCCCCGTATTCGGCAAAGCGGTTGCGCAGGAGGTTGAGGTCTGCGTCGAGTTTGGTCTTTGAAAGATCATACGAGTTCGATGTCATGGATCTGACATCGTCAACCTTCGCCTGGAGGGTCATGTCCACCTGATCGTTGATCGCCCCGCTGGCTATCACGTATGCTACACTCCCGATAATCAGGGAGGGGATAATCACAAGAATTAAGCAGATGATCAGGATTTTGGTCCCGATCTTCATGCTGTTAAATCGGTTCATTATATCACTCATCGCATTTCACCTGTTCTTTTTCCTTATTTGGTGGAGCGGGTTCCGGAACCACCGGGCCGGAATCACCACACTCGTTGTTCATTCAGTTTTTTCTCACACCGGAATTGAGCCCGTGGTCCCTACATTGCGACCATGAGCCCGTCAATTCCCGGAAGTTCATTCAGTTCCGGCGGCATGGTCTGCCATGCTGCATTGTCCAGCTGGACCGGTCCTTTGGCGGATTCTGTCACCAGCCCCTTGTACTGCAGCCAGAGTGCCTGCACTGCAATCGTCGTTTCTTCATGTTCCATGATCTTCTCCAGGATTCCCGTTATCTGCTGAGTTTTTTTTCCAACGGGTTTTTAGTCACCTGTACGTTACGATGCCGCCGCGGTCACGCTGGTCGCGACCGGGGGATCTGATGGCGCATGCTCCCTGCCGCATTCATGGCAGAAGCAGGGTTCCGTCGGGGTTCCCTTAACGAACCGCCGGCATTCACAGTGATATACAATCTCTTTCACATCGGCTGCTGACATTTCCACAAAACACTCCTTTTCCTTTTTTCATCCCAGGTGTTACCTCGTGAGCGGGTACTGTAGAACTTTGGGTCACTCTGCTTCGCCGATATCACGGAGCAGGTGCCGGATGTCGATCCAGATGATGAGCTCGTGGCGCTCCTGCTCTTTTTCCTTGATCTTCTTTTTGATGATGCCGAGAATAGCCGCATCTTCGCGGCCCTCGGATGCTGACGTGGAATCGATGTCTCCGCGCTCGAACGTTGAAACGGCGAGCACATCATCAACGAGGATGCCGGTCTTGGCTTTCGTGATCTTCTCGTCAAGGACGATGATCCGGCTGTTCTCGATGGGCTGGTCGGATTTTTCATCGATGTTGAGGCGTTCTTTTAAGTCGATGATGGTGGTGATCTCGCCCCGGAGATCGATGATGCCTTTCATGTACGATGGCGTGTTGGGGAGCTGGGTGATGGTGGTGTATTCCACTACCTCCCGCACATCGAAGAGATCGACAGCGTAATGCTCCTTTCCCAGCAGGAACTCCACAACCTGCAGCTTGCCTGCCTGATGCTGGTTTCCGGTTGCAGGAGTCCCATTCGGGACTCCGGTTACCGTGCTCGCAGCTATGGCGTCATGATAGTTTTCTGTTGCCGTTTTTGTCATGGCAGGATCCTCCTATACACGGAATTTGGAGACTTCCTTGGTGACCTTGTCGACAATGGCATTGACGTTGGCAACGACCTTGGTGATCTGGTCGATAGCGGCACTGGACTCCTCGCTTGCTGCAGCGGCGTCAGTTGCTTCGGAAGTCGTGTTCTGCATGAGTCCGCCGACTTCGTTGACGCTCGCGGTGACTTCCTCGACCGAAGCTGCCTGCTCTTCTGCGGCAGCGGCGACTTCGCTGACATTCTGGCTGATCTTGTCGATGGCCGTGACAATCTTGTTGAAACTGTCAAGGGTCTCCTGCAATGCTTCGCTTCCTTCCTTAACGCCAACATTCGAAGCCGAGACGGCGTCAACGGCACTCTCGGTCTGGCGCTGGAGGTTCTGGATCATCCCGGCAATGCGTTCGGCTGATGCGGCGGATTCAACGGCAAGCGACTTGACTTCGGTTGCAACAACCGCAAACCCGCGTCCCGCATCGCCGGCCCGGGCGGCCTCGATAGCCGCGTTGAGGGCAAGCAGGTTGGTCTGGTTGGCAAGGTCGGTGATGAGGTTGACAATCTCGGAGATCTTGTCCATCTGGCTCTTGATCTCACCGATGATCTGGTTCACGTCAGTGCTTGATTTGGTAATTCCCTGCATGCCCTTCTCGGTCTTCTTGGCAAGTTCCATGCCCTCCTGCGAGAAGGTCGTGGTGTCCTGGACGAGTTTTGCCACCATCTCCGACTTGGTCGCAACGTCCTGGACCGTGTGGGAGAGGTCCTCCATGGCGCGCTGGACCTGCTCAACACCCTGCGTTGCTTTCTCGGCATTGATGCTCACGCCGCTCGCGTTCTTCGCAACCTGTGCTGAGCCCGCCGAGACTTCCTCAACACTTGCATTGGCTTCTTCGGCGCTTGCCGCAAGGTCCCCGACCTGCTGGTTGATACTTTCCAGGGCCTTTGATACCTGGATGCCGATGTTGTTGAGTCCCTGCTTGAACGTTACAAAGTCGCCCTGGACGGTAATCTTCTCATCAAACCGGGCGGTGAAGTTCCCCTGTGCATATTCATTGGAGACATGCATCGCCTCGTTGACCGGCTTGACCACGGCATCAAGGGTCTCGTTGATCCCCGTGATTACATCCCGGTACCCACCTTTGAACTTCTCCGCGTTCCCGCGGGTCGAGAGCTGGCCGGCAACCGCGGCTTTTGAGAGCATGTTAGCCTCGGCAACAAGAGCGCGGATAGAGACGATGGTGGTCATCAGGGCCGGTGTGATCTCATCACGATTATCCTTTGCAGTCATTTCGGTACTAAGGTCACCACTGGCGATCTTCTGCATCGTACCGACCATACCGTTCTGGAGATCATCTGAGAATCGGTCCATAACCGTTGCCATCTCACCAACCTCGTCTTTCCTGTTCATGTTCAACCGGTTGCCAAGGTGCCCCATACTGAGTTCCTTAAGGTTAGCTGCAACCATATTGACCGGGCCGGTGATCCCCCGGGTGAGTGTGATTGCGACAGCAAGTGCAATGACAATCCCAACTACGGTCAGAATTCCAAGGAACATGCTCGCTGTTGCAGCATCCGCTGCAGTTGCATCTGCAAGATCTTTTGCCTTATTCGTGTTCATCTCAATGAGTTCTTTGTACGTTGCTACGGTTGTGGTGCGGGCGTTGATAAGCGGAGAGCCGGCAGCAAGGTCGGCATTGACTTTTTCCATATTGTTGGCCCGTGCAGCGTCCGTGGTGGCGCGGTAGAGCCTCATGAATTCTGCATAGTTGGTATCGAACTTTGCAAGGGTTGTCTGTTCAGCAGCGGATAATTGCCGGTTCCGGTATTCACCCATGTTCTTCTGGATATTCGAGTCCAACTGATTCATGGTTGCATCAAGCCCGGACCGGGCTTCAGGAACGTAGATAAAACGGTATATCTCCGCGCGTAACTGCTGGAAGTCTGCCTGCACATCCCCAAGCAGAGATATCGGGATGGTGGCGTCTTCATACATCTGTGCACTGCGGGTTGCCGCATTCTGGGCATTGATGTACCCATACGCAGCAACGATGGCAAGGATGACCACAACGATCAAAAACCCGCCAATCAGTTTCTTCCCAATTTTCATGTCATCGATGAAACTCATATCCATAACCTCGTCGTTCCCTTTTTGCATCTGTACCGGCTTCCCCCCGTGCCCGTTCAACCAGGTGTGACACCCGAATGCCGCGGAGGATGGACCGGCGATAAATGCGACCCGGGTGCCGGAAAAACCGGCACGGGTTGCACCAGATCCCCTTTTTTCATAATAGTATTTATACTTTTGTTGCTTTGATGATTATCAATGCTTATCAGCGATGTCGATTACTGCTGATTTATATAGATGGTGATCAAACAACTGTTCATCATTACGAGGGGCCGCATGGCACGGGAAAACGAGGAAGTTACAATCAGGGAACTGTTGAGGACACACCCCAAGGGCCTCACCATCGAGGAGGTCTCAAAGAAGCTCGCTCTCAACCGGTCCACTGCGGCAAAATACCTCAACAATTTCGTCCTCACCGGGAATGCCGAGATGCGGACGCTGGGCTCGGCAAAACTCTTCTCGCTCACCCAGCGCGTCCCGCTCACCAACCTGCTCAGCCTGGCCTCCGATCTCATCCTCATCCTTGATGATGATCTCTTCATCCAGCAGGTCAACGAGCCGTTCGTCACCTTCTTTACCACGACAAAAGATGCCCTCAAAGGAGCCCGGCTTGACCAGTCTCCCGTTGCCCCGCACTTTTTGCCTGCCGAACTTGCCTGTATCGAGCGGGCGCTCGAAGGCGAGGGAGGCGTGCGGGAAGCCGTGTTCGAGCTCATCGACGCTTCCCGGTACTTCCGGATGAAATGCATCCCGCTCACGTTCGAGAGCGGCGACCGGGCGGTCGGGGTGATTCTTGAAGACATCACGGAGATGAAGACCTACCAGAAGGATCTCGAAGAACGGGTGCGGGAACGCACTGCCGAACTGGTCCATGCCCGCGATTTTGCCGAGAACCTGATCGCAACGGCCAACGCCATGGTCATTGGTCTCGATCCGCAGGGAACATGCACCATCTTCAACCGGGCAGCAGAGGAGGTCACCGGCTACTCCCGCGATGAGATCCTCGGAAAGAGCGGCCTGGACGTACTTATCCCGGAAGAGCGGTTCGCAGAATTCCGTGCAGGGTTCCGGCGCCTTGTCGCTGCCGGGATCCCGGAACAGTTCGAGAGCCCGATCCGTACAAAGGACGGCACCACCCGGTACATCTCGTGGAACACCAGCGTACTCGATGAGGAGGGGTCGATTGTTGCCACCATCTCGTTTGGGATCGATATCACCGAGCGTCGGAAGGCCGAGGAGCAGCTCCGGGAGAGCCAGCGCACGCTTGCCACCCTGATGGGCAACCTCCCCGGCATGGCGTACCGGTGCAAATTCGATCCCGCGTGGACCATGGAGTTTGCGAGCGGCGGATGTGCCGACCTCACCGGGTATCCCCCTACCGACCTCATTGACAACACCAGTATCAGGTATGCCGACCTCATCCACCCGGACGACCGCCAGCGCGTCTGGGACGAGACAAAAGAAGCAATCGATCTCGGCCAGAGCTTCCAGATAATCTACCGCATCAACACCTCAACCGGTGCGGAGAAGTGGGTCTGGGAGCAGGGCCTTGGGATTGCCTCGGATAGCGGGGAGATCCTCGCCATCGAAGGGTTCATCTCGGATATCACGGACCGGAAAAATGCCGATGAGATCATCCGGAAGGCCAACAAGCAGGTCGCCCTGCTGACCAGTATCACCCGGCATGACATCATCAACCAGATCAACTCGCTCCAGGGATACATCACCATCTTAAAAAAGAAGGTTGGCAACGGGGAGAATGCCGGAATGCTCGACGCCATCAACGCGATTGCGGCAACGATCCTGCGCCAGATCGTGTTCACCCGCGACTACCAGAATGTTGGCGCGGAGCCGCCCCAGTGGATTGCGGTGACCCGGACGCTGGAGAACCTTCTGCGGACTCTTGACCGGGGCCAGATCGAGATCACCATTGCAACCGCAGGACTTGAAATATATGCTGACCCGCTCATCGAGAAGGTTTTCTTCAACCTGATCGACAACTCGCTGCGCCACGGGGAGAGGGTGACCCGCATCCTGATCTCCTGCAACGAGGATGATGAGGGATTAGCGATCGTGTACGAGGACGATGGTGTCGGGATTGCGGATGATGAGAAGGAGATGATCTTTTCCCGGGGCTTTGGGAAAAATACCGGCTATGGCCTCTTTTTGATCCGCGAGATCCTCTCCATCACCGGATTCTCCATTCATGAGAACGGGACACCGGGCAACGGCGCACGGTTCGTCATCCGGGTCCCGCAACGGTCCTATCGTTTCATTTGAGGTGCCGTGCACCGGATCACCGGCAGGTTCTTCGCAGGACCGGGGACTGCGACGTGACCGCAGGACATGGTCGGTCAAAGAGTATCCTCCCCGCGAGAGGCCGGACTGCAGGGCGCCGCTAGTGTTGGCCCGTTATGTCCCGGGTGATCGAACCGACACGGAACCCCCGGACGGTCCGGATAGGAAACACGGTCTGCTGGATCGTGCGCCGGCTCCCGTCCTGGTGATGTATGGTCGACGCAATCCGCCGCCCGAACATACCGGATTTGCCAGTCGAGAGGGCATTCTCCATGTAGCGCTGGATCTTTTCAACCCGTTCCGGGGTCCGTTCACCAGGGACGAACGTCCGCGTCAGGATCCCGATGTAGGGCATGCCGATCGCTTCATGCCGCGGGATGCCCGTGATCGTTTCCAGTGCCGGGTTCCACTCTATCACGGTGCCGGATTCATCGACAAGGAGGATACCTTCTGCAGATTCGACAACAAGCGAGCGGAACGTCTCCTCGCTCTCCCGGAGTGCATCCTCGATCTGCCGGCGTTCGGTGATATCACGCAGGACACCCGCAATACCCACCGGGCGACCGTCTTCATCATGGACGACCCCGCCATTATCCTCGAACCACAGGGCCTGTTCAAAACCCTTCCGTACCCGGAAAATGGTACGGGTTGGTCTGCCGGTTGCAAGACTTTTTTTAAATTCGTCCATAACATCATCGAGATCTTCCTCTGCAATTAATTCAGAAATGTGATGACCGACCAGCTGCTCCGGAAGATACCCGTACCGTTCTATGCGGGGACTGATGTGGGTGATATGCCCCCCAATATCCAACGCATACATGATATCCGTGGTGTTCTCGGTCAGGAGACGGTACTTCTCCTCGCTCATCCGCAGGTTCTCGACGGCAAGTTTTCGTTCCGTGACGTCGATAATCGTCCCTTCCGCAACATCATTTGCACAATCCATCCGGGCAGAGAACTGGCCCCAGAATGGTTGGCCGGTCTTCCGGTTGACAAACTGAAACTCGCAGTTCTCAACAAATCCCCGGCTTCGGAGCCGTTCGCTGACACGGGTGCGGTCAGCAGGGTTCCGGTATAGCGGGATGACGCTTTGTCCTATCGCTTCCTCGATTGACGAGAAACCTGCCAGGTCACAGTATTTCTGGTTGCAGGCAACAATGGTTGCATCAGAGAGTTTTGTCTCGAAAAGTCCGACCAGCGCGTGGCGGTACAGGTGCCGGTATTTCCTCTCGCTGGTCTTAAGCGCTGCCACCGCCCGCCGGCGTTCCACGGCATTTTTGATCTTATGGGCCAGTTCGGCAAACTGGGCAACCGGGTCGCCGCCCTTCTGGAGATAGAAGTCTGCCCCGTTGTTGATGGCCTCGATCACGATCTCCTCGCG
>DANA01000134.1:19285-26946 GCA_002508495.1 Methanoregula sp. UBA276 | reverse complement strand
AGGACGGTTCATGGCTCATCAGCGGGGATACATCCCTGGATGAACTGAAAAAATATTTACCGGTACTGTCCTTTCCCGGTGAAGAGATGGGGCAGTTCCGGACCATTGCCGGTCTTGTCCTCTACCTGTTCGAACGGATCCCCAAAACCGGGGAGTATGCAGAGAATGGCGGGCTGCGATACGAGGTGGTGGACATGGACGGCAACCGCATCGATAAAGTGCTGGTAAGCCGGGCGGGCCCCTGATTTCACACAATGAGTATCATTCGCCCCCCTTGCGCCAGCCATTTTACCCATATTCAGCATGCCGGCGTTTTCATCATTTGGGTCAAAACGAAAACGTTCATGATTGTTTCCCATGAAAAAAACGAAAACCATTTCCGGAACGTGTGCATGGTTATTGCGGTACCTTCCGCCGCCCCCGCGGGGGCGCTTTCGCGGCGGCTCTCATGATCTTTTTCCCAAAACCGGTAATTATCCTGCCGTGCCCCGCGAAGGGCTCTGATGCAGGGAATCCTCAAATCTTTGCCAGCACGCAGGTGTTTTTCCGGCACCGGGGAGGATCTTCCGTTCATGACCGTTTCAACCGGAAAAAAACGGACATTTCGAAAATTTACCGGATGAAATCTTCCATGACCAGCCGGCAGAGCCGGTTGCTCTCGTGGATGAACCGGGGCGTGTCCCGTGCAATTGTTGCCTGCTGGTGCCGGCTTAGAGATCCCGACCAGTCGTGGATAATCTCACTGGTCATCTCCAGGTGGAACTGGAGCCCGAGTGCATTTTTACAGGAGAATGCCTGGTTTCTCACAGCGGTCCCATAGGCGAGCAGCCGGCCGCCGTACGGGATCGCAAACGTGTCGTTGTGGATCTGGAAAACCGGGAAGCGGTCGGGAAACTGCGCAAATATTCCCGTTGCATCGTCCGTCCGGTGAAGCATGTGCCACCCGGTCTCGTTTACGTACCGGAATACCTTTGCGCCATAGGCAGACGCAATGAGCTGTGCCCCAAGACAGATCCCAAGGACTTTCTGGCTGGTCTTCTGCGAGCGGCGGATGAGTTCTTTTTCAGAACAAAGGTACGGAAATTCCTCTTCATCATTGACGCTCATCTTCCCGCCAAGAAAGATCAGGTGGGTGGCAGGAACGATGCGGGGAATTTCATTGGTGTCAAAGAGATCGATGTACTCGAACGGGATCGAATGTTCGGCAAGGATCGATTCCAGATACCCGAGCGGTTCGTCCGGCTCATGCCGGAATGCAACAACGCGGGAGACCATACCAGTATTGTGTGCGGGTCAGTCATAAGGATTACAACAGGACTTGATTTTTTTTGTCAGGCATCTTATAGTACCGGGGACCATCTCCTCTTTCGGCACACGAGGTTTACGATGAAAGGGATGTTTTGTTTGGCGTGTTTATGCGCAATCGCTCTCTGTGCAGGGTGCAGCACCGTTGATACCGCACCGCAAGTATCGAAGGAGACGCCGAGTCTTGTAGGAAACTGGTCGGGGCCCGTGAAAGGGTACATCGAGGGGGTGGGGTTCCGCGATTCGGGCGATGTCAGCATGACGCTCATTATCACCGAACAACAGGATCGCCTGTTTACCGGGTACATGATCTTCCCCTTACAATCCGGCTCAACACGGATCGAAAATTTTTTCGGGGTCATCAACCGGGATAAAAAGACCTTCAGGATCGTTGAACACACCAGCGGGTATGGGGACGGGACGCTGGTGTCAGAGGATGAGATCGAACTCATGTACCTTGACGACACCGAACCAACGATGCTTACCCTTGATATCCTGAAAAGAACCGTGTAAGAGGAGGCGTGGAATTTTTTTTCCAAATGTTTTGGTGATTTTTCCATTCGGACCACCAGATGAACCTGCTCCCATGAGATTATGTGGCAGTAAGCCCCTTTGTTGTGATAGTGGAGGTATGTATACGGTATGATCACGCAGGATATTGTCAAGAAACTCTGGGACGAAGCGGGAAACGGCAACATCGCTGTTTTTTCCGATGGCAGCCTCACGCTCGTGCCCCCGGGCTCGAACGGTGAATCCGCGGGACGGGCGCCGCTCGTGATCCTCAAACCGATCGCGCTGGTGAACAAGTACGAGCACCTGGCGTTTGCCCTCAATGACGATGAGCTGCTCACCACGATCGAGTCGGCGATCCGTTCCGCCGGGGGAGTCGTCACCCGCGCCCCGCGACAGTGACCCGTGGCCCGGGACTTTTGCGGGATCGCAGGAGGGCTGTCTCCCGCCGGACCGGGGGGATCCGGTCAAAAGGACGGCTTTTTTCCCGGGCACAGAACTGATTAGCGGGAAAAAACCCACGAAAAAATCACGGGGACCGGGAATCGGGGCTGCGATCCCTCGCGTCAGGACTCTTCCTGCTCCCCGTCTTCCCCTTCCACATCCCGCAAATTCCCCGCCCCGCTCCTGTCACGATCCAACAACGCAGGATCGATATGCCACTCGCTCCGGCGCAGCAGACCATGCAGCGTGCTTGCCTCGCGGGTGGTCAGGTTGGCACGGCCAAGGACCCGGCGGATGAGGATCATCGTGTTCTCCCGCTTGAACTTCGGGTGGTGGATCCCGTCAAGGTACCGGTCGATGTGCTGGTAGAGATACTCCATGTCCTGCGGTGCGGCGAGCCGGATCTCCGGCAGCGGCAGGTTCGCAAGCTCGTAGCAGACCACGCCCACCGCGTGCGAGAGGTTCAGGATCGGGTACTCGTCCGTGGTCGGGATCGTGCAGATCATGTCGCTGCGTTTTACCTCCGCGTTGTTCAGCCCCCAGTTCTCGCGGCCGAACAGGATGGAAATGCGCCCATCCACGTCTTTTATCCGCTCGCGGAGTTCCTTTGGCGAGAAAAACGGCATCCGCATCGCGTGGCAGACCGATTTGCTCACGGTGCCGGTGGTCGAGATGACGATGTTGCTCCGGGCAAAAACATCCTCAATCGTGCAGACCTCAGCTGCTGCGAGCACGTCCTGCGCATGCGAGGCCCGGGCTTTCGCTTCATTCCCGAGCGGGCACGGGTTGATGAGCACGAGGCGGTCAAAGCCGAAGTTCTTCATCACCCGGGCACAGAATCCCACGTTGCCTTCGTAGATCGGTTCAACGAGGACGATGTCAATCCCGGGCATAACTATCGGGTTACTGGACCGCGTCCACGGTTGCCTTCAGGACGGCAGCACCCTGGTCGTAGACCGCGTTCCCGACAACGATCGTATCGGCATATTTTCCCATCGTGGCTGCCTTCTCCGCGGAGTTGATCCCGCCGCCATAGTAGAGGACCGCCCGGTCGATCGCCGCCGATGCGGCTTTCACCACTTCGGGGTTTCCGAACATGCCGCTGTACTCGATATAGACGATCGGGAAATGGAAGTAGTGATCGGCAACCGCGGTGTAGGCCGCGACCTCTTCGGCACTCAGGCCACAGGCAGAGCGGGTGACTTTTCCTACCGAGGAGTCCGGGTTCAGGACGATATACGCCTCGGGCACGATTTGCTCCCCCCACGGGATCTTCCCTTTTGCCATCTGCACCCAGGTCTTATGCTTGCCCACGATCCACGTGACATCGGTCGTGTTCAGGACGCTGGGGACAAAGACATAGTCGACCCCCTGCATCAGGACTGCCTCGGGTCCTGCCGGCTCCATGACCAGCGGGAGATCGTAGGCCCTGACCTGCTTTTGCAGTGCGGCAAGGTTCTCTTTCGTGACATTGAGCGTTCCCGAGAGCATCAGGGCATCGGTTCCGCTTGCGGCTATGGCATCGATGTCACCTTCTTTGAGCTGCTTGTCGGGATCGAGTTTGGTCACGTGAACCCAGTCTTTCCATTTCATGATAATCGCTTGTACATTTGGCGTTCCCCATTCATATACCGGTGGGCTCGAACATCCGGCACGGGAACGCAGAACCAGAATTAGCACAATCCAACAGAAGAGCAGGAAACGAAAATGCAGGGCGATCCGGGTATTTCCCTGCAGGCAGCAGTGCCGGAGAAAAACACGCGGTTTTTCCGATCTTTTTCGAACAGTTTATCAGTCTGCAATAAAAACCGGGTGCGTAGCACACGATTCTCATGAAACTGCAGGAAAAGACGAGCCTGATTCTGGTTGTTCTGCTGATCCTCTCCATCACGCTCATCAGCATCTTTGTATCCGTGCTCTCCCTCTCGGGTTATCACGCGCTGGAGACGTCGTATCTTGACCGGGAGATCCGCCATGCCACCCGGGCGATCGATGAGGATGCCCTGACACTTGCGGCAACGGTGAGTGACTATGCGGCATGGGATGATACGTACGCGTTCATTGCAGGCGACCAGCCCGGGTATCTCGAGAGCAACCTCCTGCCCCAGACGTTTACCAATCTCCGGCTGAACCTTATCGTGATCGCGGATACCAACGGCAGCATCGTCTATGGGAAAACAAGCGAGCTTACACAGGAGACGCTCTCCCCCCTGCCGGAATCGTTCCGCCACCACATCCTGCCGGGCATGCCGCTCATGGACATGAGCAACCCGCACGGCGGGGTGGAAGGGATCCTGAAAACCCCAAATGGACCCATGGTTATCGCCTCCCGCCCGGTCGTCAGGACGAACTTCTCCGGCACACCACGGGGTGTCGTGATCATGGGCCGGTACCTTGCTTTGCAGGACCCTGCACGCCCCTTTCGGCCCACTGACCCGTCATTGCGTATCCTCGCCGTGGACGATCCGTCCATTACCCCCGGCATCCTGGAAGAACTGACGATGCAGGTGCCCCAAAGCGCATGGGCTTACCGGATCCTGTCCGGAACAGACGCCGAAGGGTATACGCTGATCCGGGATATCTACGGCAACGATGCTGCAATCCTCCGGGTCACCCAGTACCGGGATATTTTTCAGCAGGGACTGAAAAACACGCTCCAGTATATCCTGATCGTCCTTGCCACGGGGCTCCTCTTAGGAG
Source organism: Methanoregula sp. UBA276 (assembly GCA_002508495.1). Taxonomy (GTDB): domain Archaea; phylum Halobacteriota; class Methanomicrobia; order Methanomicrobiales; family Methanospirillaceae; genus Methanoregula. The sequence goes on along the minus strand of DANA01000134.1, from coordinate 21,987 downwards.
TTGCCGCGCTCTTCATGCTCGACCGGCTGATCCTGTCCCGCATCATGAGCCTGAGCCGCCAGGTGTCAGGTATCGGGAACAGGACGGACATCGCCGACCGGGTATGCCTGGAGGGCAACGATGAATTCGCCGACCTTGCCCAGGAGATCAACCGGATGCTCGATACTATCGAACATACCCAGAAAGGTTTGCAGGCAAGCGAGAGGCGGTTCCGGGATCTTGCCGAACTCCTTCCCCAGATCATTTTCGACATGGACAAAACGGGCAGGCTCCTGTATGTCAACCACGCCGGTGCAGACCTGCTCGGGATAACAGAAGAGAGGATCCGGAACGGGACAAATATTACTGAGTTCCTGGTGCCTGATGACGTCGGGCGGATGCAGCGGGGGATCACGAAAGTCCTTGACGGGGGAACGACATCCTCCGGGGAGATTTACAGTTTATGCAGGGCTGACGGGACCTTCATGCGGGCAATTGTCTTTACCGCTCCCGTCCACCGTGACAACGAGATCACCGGCCTGCGCGGGGTTATCGCTGATGTCACGGACCGGCTCAAGCTGGAGGAGGCACTTATCGAGAGCCAGGAATACCTCCAGTCGCTTCTCTGGTCAGTGCGGGCCGGGATCATGGTCATCGATGCCACAACCCACACCATAATCGATGCAAATCCGGCCGCGCTTGAGATGATCGGGGCAACCACGGACCAGCTCGTGAACCAGCCCTGCCATACGGTGCTCTGTACCGATGAGCCGGGACAATGCCCGGTCACCGACAACGGTCATGTTGTAGAGAATATGGAAACTTCGCTGCGGACAAGGGACGGCAGGACGATCTCGGTCATCCGGTACATTGTCCCGGTCACGCTGCAGGGCCGTTCCTGCCTCCTTGAGACCTTCATTGACAACACCCCGCGAAAACAGATCGAGCAGGAACTCAGGATGAGCCGGGAACGCTTGTCCGGCATCCTGCACGCATCACCGGTAGGAGTGTTCGAGACCGCCGGCGACGGGACGCTGGCCTATGTCAACGAGCGCTGGGAGGAGATGACCGGCCTGCCCCTCCACGAGATGGATGGCAGGCGCTGGACAGAGATCCTGCACCCCGAGGACCGGGGCCGGGTAGAGCATGAGTTTACCCAAAAGATCGAGCAGCGCGGAGTCCTCAAAGCAGAAGCCCGGTTCATCCGCCCGGACAAGGCCGTCATCTGGGTGTACATCCAGGCAGTCCCCCTGTATGATGCGGATTGTGCGATCCGGGGATTTGCCGGCACGATCACCGACATCACCGACCGGAAACGGGATGAGGAGGCCATCCAGCTGGCAAACAAAAAACTCAATCTCATGAATAATATCACCCGCCACGATATCCTCAACACCATCACCGGTCTCCTCGGGTGTGTTGACATGGCAAAAGCGACAGATTCGGGTGACGAGCGGCTGGCCCTGCTTGACGATATCAAAAATCTCGTCCGCGTCATCCAGCGCCAGATAGCCTTCACCCGGGAATACCAGGAAGTCGGCGTCCGCCTGCCGGTATGGCAGAACGTGAACGCAGTTATTACCCGGACCCGCGAGAACTTCATGAGCTCCGGCCTGTCCATTGTCATCGACCTGCAGAACACGGAGATCTATGCCGATCCCCTGCTGGAGAAGGTCTTCTACAACTTGGTGGATAACGCGATCCGGTATGGTGACAATATCACCATGGTCACCTTCTTCTTCCAGATCTCGGACAAGGGTCTCTCGATCATCTGCCAGGACGATGGTGTCGGGATCGAACCTCCGGCAAAGGAACGGATCTTCGAGCGGGGGGTTGGCAGGAACACCGGCATGGGCCTTTTTTTGACCCGGGAAATTTTAGGCATCACCGGCATCACCATTCATGAAAACGGGGTGCCGGGCAAAGGGGCACGGTTCGAGATCCTTATCCCGCGGGGCACGTTCCGTTTTGTCCGGGAGTAAAAAAGGGGGGTAAGCATATAATGGAGGTGCACCAGTTATCATATAGAAGAAGTGGGAGATACCATGTCCGGTGAAAAGATCCTCCTGGTCGAAGACGACGATGTTATTGCCAAGGTGGCAGACTGGCGGCTGAAAAATCTCGGGTATACGGTCTGCGGGCGGGCGACAACCGGTGCAGAAGCAATGGAACTGGTCGTGAACAACCGGCCCGACCTTGTCCTGATGGACATCAATATCCGGGGGGATGTGGACGGGATCGAGACCGCACGGATGATAAAGAACGGGTTCAACATTCCGGTCGTCTATGTCACTTCCCACTCCGACGGGCCGACACTGGAACGGGCAAAAGCAACAAATCCTGACGGGTTCATCGTCAAGCCGTTCGAGGACAACGACCTCCGGGTTGCCATCGAACTGGCGCTGAAAAGATAATTTTTTGGTGATCAGGTAAGATCCACCATTAATTCCTGGTTGGTATTGATCCAATTCAGGTTTTTTTCTCTTCGTTCCAGAGGAATCTAAAATAAATGCTCTGTAGGAATCCTCATTCCGGAAAAATGGTACCCCCCTGCGCCAGCCCTGCCCCCAAGGGGGCGGGGGCGCATGCGATGCCTCCGCACTTCCTGTACGAGACACTTCTGAAAAAAAATGTTTTCACACAATAGAAATTGAGGCCGCCGCGGGGCGCCCAAACGGGTGCGGCGGCATGCATCTTGAAGGGGGTATGGGGGCATCAGCCCC
>DANA01000134.1:12935-19224 GCA_002508495.1 Methanoregula sp. UBA276 | reverse complement strand
AAAATTTTCTTGAACATGGCGATCTTCTGCTCGTCAATGCCACTCTTTTCAGCAACCATCTTTGCATCGGCAAGCCGCAGCGATTCGGCATCGGTAACACCGGCCAAGAGGAGTGCTTCCAGCACCGGCCCGGTTATCCCTTTGATGGCAAGGAGCTGCTTTTTACCCCGCTCAATGACGAGCCGGGACACCATCTTTGGTGCGGGCCGGTTTAAGGATGCGCAGACGATAGCAACATGTTTCTGGACGGTGGAGAGCGACATGCCGGTCAGCTCGCTCAGGGCAGCAGGGGTATGGTCACAAAAGGCTTCGGGCGTTATGACCCCGGCACTCATATATTTCTTCAGGCTCACGGCAGGGATCCCCATCTCTTTTAAGACCTGGCTGTTGTACACAACCTTTGCAGACGAGAGGATCTGTTCGGCCTCCTGTTCCCCGATGCCGGCCTTCTTCAGGGATGCCACGTCAGCCCTCGCAAGATCGGCCAGTTCCCGGATGCCCGACTCTTTGAGTGCATCCTGGATCTTTGCATAACTCCGCCCTTTCCGCGGGATCAGGCGTTCCCGCATGAACTTCCGGCACTCGGTGCGTTTGCGGAGTTTCTCAAGCACCGTTCCGGCACCGCTGATGAGCTGTGCAGCAGTGTCCAGAGAGATCGTCAGCTTGTGTGCAAGCTGGTCCGGAACGCTCCGTGCAAGTTCGGCAACCGAGTAGATATGCCGCTTCTGGAGGGTCTCGATGAGTGCCGGCGTCATGCCTTCAATCTCTGCAAGCGACTCCTGGTTGGAGTTGATATGGTGGCATAACGGGCAGCCGATGTCCCACGGGCGGGCACCTTTCCGGACAAGGCGGACGAAATTGAGCCCGTGCTTTGAGCAGACATCATCGGTGCGGACGGCAAACCCCCACTGTGCCATGGGAAGGCCGATGTTGAACGTGCAGTCCGGGTACCGTGAACAGCCGATGAACTGGGAGTTCCCCCGCATGTGCTTGATGGCAAGTGTCCCGCCGCAGGCCGGGCATTTCCCGAGGTTCATCTCCTCGGCGGTCCGGTTGCGGATATCGTCGCCAATCACCTGCTCGTTTGCCTCAAGCTGGTCAAAGGCTGCATGAAGCATCTCCCGCGACTCCTTAATCACGTCCTCCCTTGTCCTCGCGCTCTCCTTGATGAGCTGCATGTGGGACTCGATGGCTGCCGTCATGTCAGGTTTCGTGATGGTGTCGGCATGGACTTCGAGCGACTCGATGACTGCCCTGCCGACAAGCGTGGGACGGAGCGGGGTTCCTTCGACATACTTGCGGGAGACGAGTTTTGCGATCACCTCATGCCGCGTGCTCTTGGTGCCAAGCCCGAGTTCCTCCATCCGCTGGATCAGCTTGGACTGGGTAAACCGGGCAGGAGGCTGCGTCTCCTTCTCATCCAGGGTTACCTGTTTTATGGGGAGTTTTTCACCCGTTTCAAACGCGGGAAGCAGGGTCTCGCGGGCTTCCGAGAACGGGTACACGGCGTGCCATCCCGGTTCCATGAGCTGCCCGCCGGTTGTCGTGTACTCCTCTCCCCCGGCATCGAAGAGGATTTTTAAGGTCTTCCACTGTGCATCGGGAGCGAGGGTAGCAAGGAACCGGCGCACGACCAGCTCGTAGACCCGGAACGCGTCATCCCCCAGCAGCTCTTTTGTTGCGCTGCCGGTCGGGTGAATGGGCGGGTGATCGGTCGAGGATTTCTTGCCCCGTGTCGGGACGGCCCGGCGGTTGGCAAGGATCCAGTCAACATCTTTCCGGAACGGGGAGGTATGGAGGGTTTTGAGGATCGCGTCAAGGTCAAGCGACGGGGGATAGACCGTGTTGTCGGTCCTCGGGTACGAGATGAACCCGTTCATGTACAGGTCTTCAGCAATCCGCATCGCATTGGCTGCAGAGAACCCGAGCCGGGCCGCGGCAACGATGTAGGTCGTGGTATCGAACGGCGAGGGGGAACGGTCCTGCTTGGTGCCGGTCCTGACCTCGGTGACCGTGAGGGGCGCAACGGAGCGGTTTCGCGCCTGTTCGGCAGCAGCCTTGTCATGGAACCGGCCGCTGGTGTGCCGGGCCTCGATGGCTTCGCCCCGCTTCTCGGTGGTAAGCGAGAGCTGCCAGTACTTCTCCGGCACGAACGCCTCGATCTCCTTTTCCCGGTCAACGATCATCGTCAAAGTCGGGCTCTGGACCCGGCCGACCGAGAGGATGTTCTGGCCGCCGCGGCGTGCCGCAAGCGAGATGAAACGGGTTAAGGATGCCCCCCACATCAGGTCGATCGACTGCCGTGCCTCACCGGCCGCGGCAAGAGCAAAGTCAAGGTCCGTGGTATGGGAAAACGCGTGGTGCAGTTCCTGCGCGGTGATGGCGGAGAACCGGGCCCGGTCGATCGTCACGGACTTGTTTGCCTGCCGCACCAGTTCGTACGCTTCCTTTCCAATCAGTTCCCCCTCGGTATCAAAGTCCGTTGCAATGGTGACGCGGTCTGCCTTTTTGGAGAGTTTCTGGAGGAGGGAGACGATCCGCTTCTCGGTCGGCACCTTGATGGTCTTTGCATCGATGAGGCTTCGTGGGGTATACTGCTCGCTGCGCCAGTTGGAGTAGCCGGGTTCGAAATCGATCTCGACCACGTGGCCCCGGAGCCCCATGGTTGCCGTGTCCCCAAACGAGTACGTGGAGACACCGGCATCCTTGTTCTCGACAACCTTCTTCCCGTTACTCAAAATCTCGGCAATACGCCGGGCAGAGATGTTCTTTTCCGCAATGATCAGGTGCACGGGTGTTACACCTCCCGCTTTTTCAGTGCCTCGATGAGGAGGCGGTTGAGTTCACCGGGGTCTGCTTTTCCGCGGGTCTTCTTCATGACCTGCCCGACCAGGAAGTTGAGTGCCTTGCTCCCGCCGTTCCGGTAGTCCGCGAGCGCCTTGGGATTCTCGTTGATCGCCTCTTCAATTGCCGTGGTGATCGCGCCGGTATCTCCTGCGGTCTTTGCAAGGTTCAGGCGTTTTACTATGGCATCCGGTGTTTCAGCGGGTTCGTTCTTCAGCCGCTCATCAAGCATGACCCGCAGGACTTCCACCCCGCTCTTGTCGGTGATCGTTTCGGCTTTGAGCAGGAGGATGAGCCCGGTCATCGCCGCCGGCTCGAACCGGTCAAGGCTCATGTCGCGGTAGTTCAGCTCGCCGATCAGGGTATCGGCGATCCAGGTAGCTGCAAGCGGCGAGAGGCCCGCCTTGTCCGGGGCAACAACCGATTCGAAGAAATTCGCGAGCCGCAGGTCACCGGTCAGGGTCCGGGCATGGGAGAGCGAGCACCCGTACTCTTTCATGAACCGCTCGCGGCGGGCATCGGGAAGTTCGGGGAGATCGATCCCGTCAAGCCATGACTTCACCCGCAGCGGCCGGAGATCGGGCTCGGGGAAGTAGCGGTAGTCGTGCTCCTGCTCCTTGCTCCGGGCCGACTGGGTGACCCCTCGCGCCTCCAGGTAGTGCCGGGTCTCGCGGGCGATCTTCTGGCCGCGCCGGATCAGGTTCTTCTGCCGGGTCATCTCGAAGGTCAGTGCCTTCTCAACGCCCTTGTAGGAGGTGATGTTCTTGACCTCGACGCGCTCGTTTCCTTTGATGGAGATATTCGCGTCAACACGGAGCGACCCCTCCTTCTCGGAGTCAAAGACGCTCAGGTACTCAAGCGTTGCACGGAGCTTGTTCAAGAACTTCCGCGCCTCCTTGGGCGAGCGCATGTCCGGCTCGGAGACGATCTCGATGAGCGGGATGCCGGCACGGTTGTAATCAACGAGCGAGTATTTGCCCCGCTCGACATTGCCCATGTGGACGAGCCGGCCCGGGTCTTCCTCGACATGGATCCGGGTGAGCCGGACCTTCTTCTCCCCGCCCTCGTCGCTCTCGATCTCGAGGTACCCGCCTTCGGCAAGCGGCTTGTCGTACTGGGTTATCTGGTACGCCTTGTCAAGATCGGGGTAGAAGTAGTTCTTCCGCGAGAACTCGGATTCATTGAGGATCTCGCAGTTGAGCGCTTTTGCCACCTTCATCGCGTACTCGATAGCCCGCTTGTTCAGGGCCGGCATGGCCCCGGGAAGGCCGAGGCAGATGGGACAGACATGGGTGTTGGGCCCGTCGACACGGTAATCGGTCGAGCACCCGCAGAAGAGCTTGCTCTTCGTGTCCAGCTGGCAGTGGACTTCAAGGCCGACAATGACCTGCGTCTCTTCGTCCGCCATCTCAGTTCACCGCCTGTTCGTACGCATATGCGACATCGACAACCCGCTCGTCTTCAAACATCCTGCCCATGATCTGGAGACCGACCGGCAGGCCGTGTGCGGTCCCGCACGGGACCGAGATAGCCGGGATGCCGGCAAGGTTGGCTGGAACCGTGAGGATGTCAGCCAGGTACATCGAGAGCGGGTCGCTCTTCTCCTTCAGTCTGAAGGCAACGGTCGGCATGGTCGGGCCGGCAATCACATCGGCACCAGAAAAGATCCGGTTGAAATCGGCCCGCACGTTCTCCCGGGCGATCTGGGCCTTCGCGTAATATTTGCCATAATAGCCGCTCGACAGGGCAAACGTGCCGAGCATGATCCGGCGCCGGACTTCGGCACCGAACCCTGCGGCGCGGACTTCGGTATAAGCATCGTGCCATGACTTGTTCGTATCCGGTGCCGGGCCGTAGCGCACGCCGTCGAACCGGGCGAGGTTGGAGCTTGCTTCGCAGGTCGTGGTGACATAGTAGGCGGCAAGGGCATATTCCATCGAGGGGATGCTGCACGGCACGGTCACGGCCCCGAGTTCTTCGAGCCGGCCGATGGCCTTCCTGACAACCGCGGCAACGGCCGGGTCAACACCGGCCCCGAAATATTCCTGCGGAATGCCGATTTTCAGCCCCTTAATATCCGCATCGGGGGTGTGGGTATAGGGTTTGTCCCGCGATGTTGTGTCATGGCGGTCATACCCGGCAATAGCGCTCATCAGGGTGGAGACATCGGTAACGCTCTTTCCGAGCGGGCCGATCTGTTCGAGCGAGTTGGAGTAGGCGATGAGGCCGTACCGGGACACGCGCCCGTAGCTGGGTTTCAGGCCAACGATCCCGCAGAACGAGGCCGGGCAGCGGATGGAGCCCCCGGTGTCGGATCCAAGGGCCATCTGCACCATACCGGCAGCAACTGCTGCGGCACTGCCGCCGCTGGAACCACCGGGGACGCGGGACGGGTCGCAGGGGTTGAGGGTCGGGCCAAACGCCGAGTTCTCGGTTGTCGAGCCCATGCCGAATTCGTCCATGTTGGTCTTGCCGGCAATGGCAGCGCCTTCTGCTCGTAAAAGTTCGATCACGTGCGCATCGTACGGGGGGACATACCCTTTGAGGATCTTCGACGCGCAGGTGGTCTCAATATTCTTGGTCGAGATATTGTCCTTGACGGCAACGGCAACACCGGCAAGTTTCCCGTTGCCGTGCGAGGGATTTTTGCAGGTTGTAAGGAAGGCGTTATAACGGTCATCCGGGTCAAAGGGGATCGTGCCGGACACGTTACATCACCCGCGGGGCTTTGATGAACCCGTCTTCGGTTGCCGGCGCATTGCGCAGCACATCTTCCTGCGGGAGCGAGGGTTCGACCTCGTCCTCGCGCAGGACATTGATGAGCTCGTGCGCAACCTGCCCGCTGCCCTCGACACGGTCGAGTATATCGAAGTATTCTAAGATTGCATTGAACTGGTGCGTAAAGGTGCCCGGTTCCGCATCGCCGATTCCGACATCGGCAAGTTCTGCGATTTGAAGTACGTCTTTCTCAGTGACCATGTTCCACCCTGATTATGTGGTCTATGTAATCTTGCATGGACGTTTTATAACCATTTTTACGGGCGAGCTTCCGCATGGTGTTCCATATCCCGCTCCCGTATTGCATGGCTTTCTTCTCGTACCATGCGAGATCCGGCGGAATGTGGCGTTCTGCGACCTCCCTTAAGGGGATCTTCCGGCGTGTGCCCTGCACCTTCTGCGTAGCAGGGATCTTTTGTGCAGCGCGCACCACCCGCAGGTCAAGATACGGCATGGAGAGGTACGTCCCGTGCAGTGCCGCAATGCCCTGGTCACGCCGGGCCTGTGCTTCCAGGCCAAGAAAATCGCGGGCAAGCTCGTCGTTCAGGTTCGCCGATTCCAGGTAGCGCGAGTACCCGCCAAAGAGTTCATCGGCCCCCTGTCCCGTTATGATGCGGGAGTACCCGTGCTCCCCGGCAAATCGCGCGATGAAGTACTGGGTGAGGGC
>DANA01000134.1:0-12927 GCA_002508495.1 Methanoregula sp. UBA276 | reverse complement strand
TCGGTTTCTGAAACCGGCACGTACGTGCAGTCCAGGCCCAGAATCCCGGCAGCATGACGTGCCTGCCGGAGGTCATGGGAGTCCGCGAGGCCGACTGCCACGCATGCGCGCCCCGCCAGCTTTGCGACAAGGGATGAGTCTACGCCTCCCGAAAATGCGGTCACACCCTCATCACTGCGGAGCCGGACTGCTGCAATGATCGCCTCTTCAAGCGGGAGATCGGGAACATCGGGAACAACGGATCCCCGCACCCTGCCCCCGCACACCAGGGTGCCTTTTTCGCCATGCCCTTCGACAATCCCGAGATGGTCCCGGGCGGTGCACCCGTCCCATGCAAGCGAGAACTCCCCGCCGAACCGGAGAATCTCTTCCGGCCGGTTGGCGCAGATATCCGCAACTTCCGCGGCATTGAGGCGCCTCCCGTCAAGTTCTGCCCATCCATGTAGTACCGGCTCTGTCATGCTGAATCCATCCTTTCGGGTACGTCCACACTAGTCTGCCCCTGCAACCTCAAATAACTGTATCTTGTGATGGGGACCCGGATGGTTGCCCCTGAAATTCCGGTGAAAGGAAATACCATGGTTCATTCAGGTCCGAATCGAGAACAAAAAATCATGAATACCGGCCCTTTTACCCATCCCCGCGCGGGCTCGATCGAACGCGCAATTCTTTTTTTATGGGGAACGGTCAATTGTATAAAGCGCGAGTGAATCCGGGAAAACAGCAATTCTCTTTCCGGTCACCCCGTGCGAAACAATTGGATCTTCTCTCCTTGCGGGGGCAGCAAAGACCGGGCAATGGCGCTGGACTTAAGACCTCACCGGGAAAACCCGTATACGTGGCAGAGGGAGGATAGGAAAGCTGGCCAACTCCGCCGGACTTAAGATCCGGTCCTTAGTGGTTCATGGGTTCGAATCCCATTCCTCCCATTTTTCCTCTCTTATTACATTCCGTTCCGGTATGCGGTATTTTAGTGCGCACGGATTTAAAAAATAATCCAGTAACCGGAATGCACTGCCCCTTCAACGCGTATATCGCATCGAATGTTCGGTGAAGGGCCCACTCCGGACTCACCCGTACGCGATTCCTTTATCGCCGCCCCGCATCGTGAACCTTTTTTTGCACCCGCACCATTCCTGGACCGGCTCAACGATGCGCTCTTTCTCCCCTCCCCCATGTGGCATCTCGTAAAATCCATCTGCCCGATCATCTTTGTCAGAAAAGATACCTGTCATGCCCCTGTCCTGCTCCCAACCCCCTGCCCAGCATCGTGTTCGATTCTGTGGACTCAACCAGTGCTTAACGCTCAGTGCTCGCTCGCACGATGAAGAGGACCCGGGACCGGGAAGTGAGATTCTCCTTAAAAATCCCCCGTTTTGCCGAACATTTGCAGCACCCGGTATATTACCGGCCCAGCGCCTTCTTAATTGCCGAGATAAGTTCGGACTGGATGAACGGTTTTCCAAGGAACGTGTAGGATGCCAGACTCTCCGCTCTGGCGAGCTGGGTTGCCTCAATGTGCGCCGTGAGAAAAATGACCGGGATATCAAAACGTTTCTGTATTTCCCGGGCGGTCTCGATGCCGTCAAGTTTACCGTCGAGGCTGATATCCATGAGGATAAGATCCGGGTGGGGAAAGGCATTCACGTATTCAATCGCGTCCTCCCCGCAGGGGACCGGATCCAGTACATTGTATCCGCACTTTCCCAGTAATTCCTGGAGGTGGAGTGCTATGAGACCTTCATCCTCGACGATAAGAATTGATGGCTCTTTCATGATCACAGACCCGGATCTCGTTCCTTGAACCGGAACACAAATTCCGTACCTTTCACCGTATTGACCTCAATAGTTGCCCGCATCTGGTGCTTTGCAAGAAAATGTACGAGTTTCAGCCCGAGTGTTTTTGCAGACCGGGAGTTGAATCCGGCTGGCAGCCCGATACCGTTGTCGAAGACTTTCATGAGGTAGCCCCCGCCATCCTTCGTCATTTGGATCCCAATGATACAGGGATCTTCCTTGTCCACCTGGCAGGTTATCATTTCCGGGGGGAACGCATACTTCAGGGAGTTGGTCACCAGTTCGTTGACGATCAGACCGCAGGGTGTGGCACGGGTAAGATCAAGAGAGATCCCATTTACCTCAATCATAGTCCGGAATGATTTCGGGGACGGGTAACTGCTGACAATCTGCCCTACAAGGGTGGAGAGGTACACGTTCATGTCCACTTCGGAAAATTTACGTGTCTTATACAGGGTATCGTGAATGAGTGCCATGCTGCGTGCCCGGTTCTGGAGATCTTTTTTAAGTGCCTGCCCTGCGGGAGTGTCATCGTACGATCCTTCAAGGCTGAGCAGGGAAATGAACGCGGTCAGGTTGTTCTTGACGCGGTGGTGAATCTCGAAGAGGAGAATCTCTTTTTCCGCAAGGGTATCGCTGAGCTGAGCTTCGCGCCTCGTCAGCTCTTCGATATTCTGCCGGAGTTTTTCCTGGTTTTCTGTGATCTTCTCGTTTGCGGCGTTGAGATCCTCGTGCTTTTGCCTCAGCTCGTCATCCAGCCGCTTTCTCTGGCTGATATCATGGCTCACGCCGATGATCGCGATGAGCTTCCCGTTGCCATCGAAGATCGGGGCATTGCTCGCATAGACAGGGAACTCGTGGCCATCCCGGTGCTTCACCATGTATTCACCGGAACAGGTCTCGCCTTTCTTAAGCCGGTCCGCGATCTCCCGTGCCCCCTCATGCGGGATCTTCGGGGTGGCGATCTCATTATTGTCGTGCCCGATGACTTCTTTTGGGGTCCAGCCGTACGTCCTGGTTGCAGCATCGTTCCAGTAGATGATCTTGTTGTGGGTATCGGCCGCGATAACGGCATCCCCAACCGCATCGAGCATGCGTGCCTGCATCTGGAGCCGCTCTTCATCCTTCCTCCGGTCAGTGACAACGACACTTATCTTCGTGTCCTCGTCCGCGGTGAGCGGGTTCATCGATATGGTGACCGGCAGGGATCCTTTACCGCGTTGGATCCTGACCCGGCTCCTGCAGGGTTTCATGAGGATCTCCTTTAAAGCCCGCTCCATCCGGAGATGGTAATCCGGGCAGACCAAATCGAGGAGGGGCATACCCACCACGGTATCAGCGGGGAGATCTGTCATTTCGGCGAACTGTCTGTTGGTGTACAGGATCGTGCCGGTACGGGAGAGGGTGAGGGCTCCTTCCCTTATGTTCTCTACAAGCGCACGATACGGGTGGTCGGCCCCTTCGAGAGTGAAGACCTTACTGCCATCCGAATCTGTAACGATGATGGCGTCTACTTCCCCCGAATGGATGGCGTCGAGAGTCTCCTCGAGCTCCCGGACCTTGTTGCGGAGCTCAGCGAGTTCTGTCCTGAGACTCTCGTTCTCGTTTTTTGTCCCATTTTTGGCGCCGGAGTCTTTTGCCATAAGAATCGTTCAGGTCCGTGATACGAGGTCGAGGCCGACAAGCACTTTCTCTTTCCTTGTCATATCGCCGATAACCCGCCGCAGGGGGAGCGGCAGTTTCCTGACAAGCGTCGGGGCGGCGAGCACGAGATCGACCGGGTTCCTCGAATGGTCCTGGTAGATGTCGACAACCTCGAGCGTGTACCGCCCCTTCAGGTACTCCTCGCAGATCTTCTGCACGTTCTCTACTGCCCTCTGTGAACGGAGGTTGTTACCCGCGATGTAGAGCCGGAGTACGTATTTTCCGGACTTTTGCTGTTCAAGTGCTGCCTCGTACTCGGAGGTCACGTCGCCTTTTGTCTTTGTCGTCGTCTTCGCGGTGTTTTTCACCGCAGCCTTCGTTGCCGTCTTCACGGTTGCTTTTTTTTGTGCATGTGCGGTTGCCACGTTACTCCACCTTCCGCAGGTCGAGGCCGACGAGGACTTTTTCCGTGTTGGAGAGGTTCCCGATGATCTTCTTGACCGGTGTCGGGAGATTCCGGATCAGGGTCGGGACAGCGATGATCTGGTGGTCCTTTGCGAGCTGGGGGTTCTGGATCAGGTCGATGACCTCTATCTTGTAGCAGCAGTCAAGATGTTCAGCGCAGATCTTCTTGAGATTATCAAACGCGGTCAGTGAATTCGGGGTCTGGCCGGCAACGTACAGGCGCAGTATCCATGCGCAGGCGTCAGGCTCTCCTTGCTTCTCCTTCCGGTTGGTTTTTGGCATTGTTGGCATGTAATTACCTCCTTATTGTGCGATGCCTGTCGCAATTCTTCCGGTATTACAGAAATTTCCTTCGTTTCCCGTCAGGTTGAGTTCTTCACGGACTTTTTTTGTATCCGAGAGCATCCCGATGATCTTCCGGCTTTTCGGGATCCCTGGATCCACCTCATGGTCAAAACGGCAGTGATATCCCCGCTTCGTGCGGAACCGGGGCTTTTTTAGCAGATCGATCACGGTTAACCGGTATTTTTTTGGGAAGAACGCTTTGCCGATCATCGTTCTGTTCGCGTACGCGGTGAGACGGTTGGGTTTCCTGTGAGCGACACGGAGTCGGAGATCGGCAGAATCCGCCACTCCCCTGCCGGATGTTTCAGCCCGTTCTTTCATGGGGTTCAGATCCTCCGAGGTCCGGGAAATCACCGGTCTGCCTTCCGCTGGACGGAGATCTCCTTCATCGCGGTCGCGGCCACTTTCTCCCGGTACATGTCCTGCCCGATGACGGTCTTCATCTCGTCTTCCTCACGGGCAAACCTGGCCCTGAGAAGGGCGATCTCGTTCTCCATGACCAGCCTCTTACTGTCGAGCTCGCGCTGTTTCCGCTCGATCTCTTCGTTCCTCAGGAGCCGGTCGGAAACTTCGCGGCTCTGCTGCGCCATCCGGGCAGAGCCGAAGAGGACTCCCTCCGTGCCCTTGTACAGGTCAAGGAGTTCAATGCCCTTATCAGAGAGGACGAACTCGCGGAGCTGGTTTGAGTGCGCCATCCCCCGTGACTTGATGATGGAGAAGACCCGGTTGCGCTCACCGTTCCCCTCGATATTCTTAAGGATGAGCCACGCGTCCATCAGGGAGGAGACGGCTGTCTGGGTCGGCTCTAAGCTGAAGGCCTCGGAAGAGGAATCATTTGAGAGGTTGGTAAACAGTCCGGTGATCTGGAGGGATTTTGCATAGTCGATGAGCCGCATCATCATCGAGCGGACCTGCACATCGTCGCCAATTGGATAAAGGTTTGAGATGGGGTCTACGGCAATTACCCGGGGCTTGAACTCGTCGATAAGTTTGATCATCATCGAGAGGTGCATTTCCAGGCTGTACGCAGTCGGCCGGACTGCATGGAATTTCAGGAGTCCTTTTTTGATCCACGGCTCGAAGTCCATCCCGATGGACTTCATGTTCCGGATAAACTGGCTCTCGGATTCTTCAAAGATGAAGAGGAGGCACCTCTCGCCCCGCTTGCACGCGGCGTTGACGAATGTTGCGGCGATGCTCGTCTTGCCGGTCCCTGCCTGTCCCGATACAAGGATCGACGACCCCCGGTAGAACCCTTTTGCCCCAAGCATCGTGTCGAGCCGGGGGATGCCGGTGGCTATACGCTCGCTCGATGCGACGTGGGTGAGCGACATCGTGGTGATGGGGAGAACCGAGATGCCGTCGCTGCTGATGAGGAAAGGGTATTCATCAGTGCCGTGGATGCTGCCCCGGTACTTGACGACCCGCAGCCGCCGGGTCGCGATCTGGTTGGTGACCCGGTGGTCGAGGGTGATTACGCAGTCCGCGACATACTCTTCGAGCCCGTACTTGGTGATCGTCCGGTCGCCACGTTCACCTGTGACAACCGCGGTGATGCCCCGGTCCTTGAGCCAGAGGAAGAGCCTGCGGAGTTCCGACCGAAGGATGGCCTCGTTGGCAAAGCCGGAGAAGATGGCTTCGAGCGTGTCGATGGCCACACGCCTGGCGCCGACCTCGTCGATCATCGCGCCGAGCCTTATGAAGAGACCTTCGAGATCATACTCGCCGGTCTCCTCGATCTCGGTACGGTCGATGGTGATGTGGTCGAGAACGAGTTTCTTCTTCTTCACCAGGTCTTCGAGATCGAAACCGAGCGAAGTGAAGTTCTTCTTCAGGTCGTCGATCTTCTCCTCGAACGCAATGAAGACACCGGGCTCGTTGTAATCGATGATCCCCCGGGCGATGAACTCCATCGCAAAAAGGGTCTTCCCGCACCCGGGTCCGCCACTGACGAGCGCAGGCCGGCCCCTGGGCAGGCCTCCATTGGTTATTTCGTCGAGGCCTTTTATGCCGGAGGGGACTTTTTCAAACTCGGATTTTCCTGCACGCGCAGGTCTGGGCTTACCGGTTGGTTTCGTAATGGAACATCTCCCGTCGGGGAATATATCATTGGTAATTATGATTGCATGTGTACTTACGGGAGGGGGGTGACGGGATAAATGTTTTGTCTAAAAATGGCCGGGGCATCACAGAATTCCCCGGTTAAAAAAGGATCATCGTCCTGCTCAACGGACTTTGAAGGGTACCAGTTCATCGTAGATCTTGTAGGTCTTCCCGTCGGAAAACGTCACGTGTACCATGGCCCGGTCGGTTGCTTTTGTGCCTTCAATGGTTGCGGAATCGTCAAGCGTGATCCCGACTTCAGCAGTCCTGACCTCCCCATCGGAACGGTTCACGGTCACGACAATCTTTCTCACGTGGATGAGTCCGGGACCCCCCTGGAATGTGGCATGGATCATACCCAGGTGATCTTTTTCGATATTCACGTTGACGTTCCGGCCTTCACCGGGAGACTCATTCTCCGTGGGATTGAGGGCGGAACCTGATGCCGCTGCCGGTGATGATACAACACCGGGTTCTGCCGCCGTTGCTGCGGGTACTGGTTCTGCCGGGGCTCCGGTGCAACCGGCAATCGCGATGGCAATACAGAGAAGAACGAAAAAAGAGAGCACAATGCGTGGATTCATAGGAATATTCTCGTGATGGTTTTATATCAGCATGATCTTTTGGATCGATTCCCCGCTGCCGCACAATGGCGTTTTTAAGGGCGGATACCTGTAGTGCAGATCCCATCTCCGTTACTGCTTGGGATCGTTTGGGGCAATGGCAAAAACCCGTCCCACATGGCCATCCAGAAGCCTGACCTTGATGCCATGGGGGTGAAAGGATGAGTTTGTCAGGATCTCCTGCACCACACCCCGGGTCCTCCTGCCGCTCCGCTGGTCCTCTTTTGTCACGATATCAACGCACATTCCTGCGCGGATCGATGACCTGTTTTTCGGGTTGCTGCCGGTATCCATGAGTGAAGAGACCAAAAAATCAGGATGGGGGAATATAAAACGGGTACTCGTACGATCCAATCCGGCTCATCAAGGTACCTTTCACCGTTTCCCACCCGTGGTTCCCGCCATGCATCAGGACCCTGATGTCTGTGGTGTATTCATTGGAGCGGGGTTCAAACACCGTCCAGCGGTTCGTTCCCGTGACACCGGATTTGATGGTAAGGGCGGTATTCGGGTCCGCGGTATAATCGGCATAGAGGGATGTCGTGAAGGTAAAGCATTCCATACTGGCGGAAGGAGACCCGGAACAGGTGACTTTTTTCAGGTCCCGGATCGTGCCATAGACCGGGCTTGCTTCCACGGGATTTACCGTATCGATGGTCGTCTCCGATGGCAGGTCTGCCTGCACGGAGAGCGTGTAGGGATTATCCGGGCCATAGCCGGCCGGGACGGTCAGGAGCGGGATCTGGATTTTCAGGAGCGTTTCCTTGCCGGTGTCGAACAGGGTGGTCTGCCAGGATTCGAAGATCCCCGGCATGACCTTTGCACTATATGCGGAGACGATGGGGGAATTTCCCCGCGAATCAGCAGGGACGGGAATAAAGAACGTGGCATCGGTCAGCGTATGGTCGGTGGTTATATCAAGCGTATAGGAGTAGGTACTGGTCTTTGTTGCCTCGTACGTTATCGTAACATAGCCGGTGAATGCGGCATAGGCGATGGTCGCCCCGAGGATGACGACCAGCAGTCCGAGGGTGATTTTGATAATCCGGTCCATGGTTTTTTGCCCCCAGCCGCTCCACCTGCTGCAGGAGAGCGGCCGTTCGTAATCAGGTATTCAGCACGGGGTATTGAATACCTGTCGGTGAGAGCACCCCCTTCTTGCACCATCCTTTTATGGTCGGGTAAAAAAAAGTGATAATGATGACCCCGTCACGCACCCTGCTGCTGAAAAACGTGCACATACCCGGCGGCAGGGTTGCAGATATCTTCTGTGAAAACGGCAGGGTTGCCCATTGCGGGGCGGGAACCCGGGCAGACCGGACCATTGACTGCACCGGCCATCTGGTGCTGCCGGCTGCCGTTGACCTCCATGTTCACATGCGGGGCGGGGTGCAGGCAGCAAAAGAGGACTGGGATTCGGGGAGCAGGAGCGCCCTTGCCGGGGGGGTAACGGTCGTTGTCGACCAGCCCAACACGGTCCCGCCCCTCACCACACCGGAAACCTTCGTTTCGCGAGTGGAGGACGCACGCGTGCATTCCCTGTGCAGTTTTGCGATCAACAGCAGCGTGACAAAAACGACCCCGCTTTCTGCCATGTGGGATGCCGGCTCAGCGCTGTTTGGGGAGACATTCTTTGCCCCATCCAGTTACGGCGATGCCGTGGATGAACCTGTGCTTGCCCGCGCCCTTGCGGAGATCCACCGGCTGGGTGCCGTTGCTACCATCCATGCTGAAGAGGTAACGCCGGGAACCGGCGCGTCATTACCGGATCATGCCGGCCTCCGCTCCGCAGAAGGGGAAGTCCGGGCAGTCCGGGCAGTCGGGCGGTGCAACGCCACAGGGTGCCGGCTCCACTTCTGTCACCTGAGCACGGCCGGATCGGTTGCGGCAGCAACCGGTACCGTTGAAGTCACCCCCCACCACCTCTTCCTGTCGCACGAGATGTTTGCAGATACCGATACCCGTGGCAAGATGAACCCCCCCCTGAGGAGTGAACGGGAGCAGAAGGCGTTATGGGATGCCTGGGACCAAATAGATATCATCGCCTCCGACCATGCACCCCATACGACGGAGGATAAAGCGGTTCCGTTCCCTGACGCACCTTCCGGGGTACCCGGTGTCGAGACCATGGTCCCCCTCCTCCTTGGCAGGTACCATGAAAAGAAGATCGGGCTTTTCGATATCATCACAAAAACTTCGACAAAACCTGCAGGGATCCTCGGGATCCCGCCTGCCGGGTTTTATCCTGGAAACCGCGCTGATTTTTCCATCTCCCTAAAAACCCCCGTACCTATCGAAGGTGACCTGCTGCACAGCCGGTGTGGCTGGACACCGTTTGAAGGGATGAAAGCGATCTTTCCCGTGCAGGTCATTATGGGTGGCGAAGTTGTGTTTGATGACGGTGAATTTTTCCGCGCAAACCCCCGTTGGATCGCCGGCCGGGGATACAAGAACGAAGAGATCTCCTAATCGGTGCCGGATGCCCGGTGCCGAAGGGCTAAATAGCACAAAAGAGAACATGATGGTGCCGATACATGCGCCTCCATAGGTCCCCGGGAGATCGATTGACAAGCGTCTGGATATGATCCACGGGACAACCCGGTTGCGCGACAGGCACCAACTGCCCGGCATGGGTTAAAACACAGGTGAAGTACGGCACCAGCCACTGGTGATCCATGTGCGTTAATGCCGGGCAACATTTTCCTCATGACCGGGATCATGCCACCATGCAGGACTTTGCTGAAGCTGTTTTTGATGACCCGCACGGGACCCGCATCGCACTTGAAGTGACTGCCGGTGCAAAACATCCTGCATTCCCTTCAGGGTACAATGCATGGCGAAAGGCTATCGGCTGCCGGGTAACCGCACCGGCACTCGAAGGCAGGGCCAACAAGGCCGTCATCGCGCTTGTTGCTGCAACGCTGGATGTTCCCGCATCAGCAATCAGCATCCAGTCCGGCCAAACCTCATCGCAGAAAAAAGTGCTCGTGGCAGGCCGGGGAAAAGACGAGATTATCAACCGGCTCAGCCGGGTCTTGTAAAAAAACGCGGGTTTTTCCGGTTCCGTTTTACCAGAATGGATCGTCAGGTATTTCCTTGGTGGTTGAAACCTGTACTTTAAGTAATTCCTCGTAATATATATATTTTATACCTATGATCACGCGTTACATGCATGGCATGATACATGGGGGTGCGTTTACTTGTATTCACCGGATACTACCAAGTACCTTATTCACATCAGCCTCACCGCAGAGGGGGTGGTCGAGAAACCTGACGTAGTCGGTGCCATATTCGGGCAGACTGAAGGGTTACTCGGCGAAGATCTCGATCTCCGGGATCTCCAGAGAACAGGACGTGTCGGACGTATCGATGTCCAGATAACGAGCAAGAAAGGCGAGACGAAAGGCGAGATTTTAATCTCCAGTTCGCTTGACCGGGCAGAGACGGCGATCCTTGCGGCATCGCTCGAGACCATCGACCGCGTGGGCCCCTGCGTTGCGCAGGTGGTTGTCGAGTCCGTTGAGGATATCCGCGTCAGCAAGCGCAAAAAGATTGTCGACCGGGCAAAAGAGATCCTGATCGAGCGCTTCGATGACGGCACGATCGATTCCGATGAACTGCTGGACGATGTCCGGCAGAGTCTCCGGGTCGAGAAGATCGCGACACTCGGTGAGGATAAAGCACCCGCCGGGCCAAACGTGCTCGACTCCGATGCCATCATCATTGTTGAAGGCCGGGCCGATGTCATCAACCTGCTGCGGTACGGCATCAAGAATGCCGTTGCGGTGGAGGGGACCAACATCCCAAGGACGGTAATCGAGCTCTGCGAGAAGAAGACGACAACCGCGTTCTTTGACGGGGACCGCGGCGGAGAACTCATCCTGCGCGAACTGCTGCAGGTTGCGGATATCGATTATGTCGCCTTCTCGCCCCGGGGGAAAAGTGTCGAGGACATGACCAGAAAAGAGGTCATAAAAACCCTCCGGAACAAGGTGCCGGTCGAGTATGTCCGGGACCAGTATTTTGAGGATGCCGCCGAACTGCCCGAACTCCGGGGCCAGAAAGGGGGGTCTGAAGGGGATGACGGGCATGCCCGCAGGAGCCGCCAGCCGGCTCGGAGACGGGAGCCGGGGTCTGCCCCGCAGAATATCCGCGACCATTACGATGATGTAAAGGGAAACAACCTTGCCCGGTTCTTAAACGATGACCTGGCAGTGGTCCGCGAGATCCCGGCAGACGAGGTGGAGAAAGCAATCGAGACCCTGGAAAGTACCGCAACGGGCCTTGTCCTTGATCGCCCGGTTGACCAGAAACTCCTCGACCGCATGGCCCAGAAGGGGCTCATTTTTGTTGCGGCGCGGAACTATCCGGGGATCGTGAAGCGCCCGCTTTCGGTCCGGCTCCTGAAAATGAGCGGGTGAAAACTCCTCAAGACAAATTTATTTATGCAGATCCAGACCATCGTACAATCTGGAGTGGCTCGATTCTATGCACAAAGAAGAACTCATCAACCTGCACCAGATGCTCTTTGAGGTGAAGGAATATTTTGAGGAGGTCAACCCGGAGTTGAAATTCTCTCAATACAATGCTCTCAAAATCACCCCGTCGCAGCAGCACAAGAGCAAGATGGAGCACAAGTATGCCATTTTCGTGCTGGGAACCGAGATCGCCAATGCCATGAAAGACGTGGATTATACCTCCTCAAACCGGATCTCGGCCCGCATGAAGGAACTTGCCGACCGGACACTCAAGGAAATGGAATACCCGTAAGGGCAACCGGAGAAGAGAATATCGCGGTCCGCTCCCGGGAACTCCGGGCAGTGCACCATTTTTCCATCCCCATCGTTTTTTGCTTACTGAGTTATTCCCGTAACGTCCATACCCTTGTCCCGGGGGCAATTTTCGTGCAGGAAGAGACTCCCCGGTAACCTGCATTACCATGACCGCGGGAGGTGACTTACCATCCATATTTATACCGGTGCGGAGAATAACAACCAGCCCGCCAGGGGGAAAAAATAGGAGGGGGGATCGCAATGGCTTTAAGGAAAAGACCGGATTATGAGATTTGCCGGGATACTACCGGCACGTTTGAGACCGGGCAGGTTATTTCCGGTCTCCAGTATGATGTGGGAAAAGAGGGGTATGATATCCGAATGAAGGTGTGGGATGGCGGAATCCTCCAGATATCCGGAAGAAAACGGGAAGCGATACTGAGTTTTCTTGAAGAGAAACGGTATGTCATCACCCCGGAATATTATCATTACCATGTCAGGGCACGCGGGAAAAATCCCGACCCTTCGCTGATATCAGAGAAGGTCCAGGCACTGGGCCTCAAATTCCTGGGGGTTCGCGTCATCGGGGAGACGATCCCGGATGAGGACCGGAAACGGTAACCGGGCTTTTTTTTAGGTGCTCTCTTTTTTTCTCTTCGCTCATTCAAGCGGGTACGACAAACGATGAATACATCTGCCATTGCATTGCGTGAGCCGCCGACCAGAAAGGGCGCCTTTTCTGGTGGCCTTAATTTCTGTTTTGTGATAACCGTTTTTATCGGAACCGTTCTCGACTGGAAATAAGGAAACATCGCATGCATCCCCGCCCCCTTGAGGGCAGGGATGGCGCAGGAGGGATGAAATATCCGGAAGAAGGATTTCCCCGGAAAAAACATTGCCGGCAATATTTCCAGAGCGTTCGCAAAGGTATTGCGATGCCCGCCGCCACCCCCGCGGGGCGCCCCCGTGGCGGCCTCAACGACTTATTTTCAGAAACCGAACTTGCCCCACTGTATCCCGTGAGGGGGCATGATGCAGGGGGCCCTCGCACATATTCATAATACAGGTGTTTTTCAAGATATGAGTGTGAACCTTCGTTTATGTGCGTTTCTCCGGGAGCACAAAAAAACTGGTTTTCGAATCTGATTTCCATTACCTGGGAAAAAGCCAAGGTTAGT
>DANA01000044.1:33301-43766 GCA_002508495.1 Methanoregula sp. UBA276 | reverse complement strand
TTCTGCGCGATCAGTGTTACCAATCAATTTTTTGATGAACGCGATTCAGGAAAATATTTATTTATGCTGCGTGACAAATAATTTCAAATCACTTTTCGTTTGAAAATCTAGAAAAAATTTGAGCGTTTTAGCATCGAACTTCCGGTCACGACTCCTGCTTCTCGCATATTTTTTCTGGTCGCTCCTATGCAGATCCGCATTCTTCCCTGAACCGGAGAATGGTATGAACGGTGTGCTCTCCCTGCGGGGGAGGTTTCCCGATTACATAAAAGAGGGGATTTTAGCCGGTAAAGCGCTTTTTATGGGTAAAAATAACGACGATTGCCGGTCACGGGTTCAGGATATAGATCGTATAATTCAAAAACGAGGCAAAGCTGACCCACAGGATATAGGGAATGAGGAGGTAGGCAGCAGTCTTCTGTACCCGAAAGAAGCATACGATGGTTGCAAGGATCAGGACCCACAGGATGAGAATATCAACCAGGCCGAGGAATGGCGACTGCATCCCGAAGAAGAGGAACGACCATGCGATATTGAAGATGAACTGCACGGCAAAGACGCCAAGGGCGATCCGGACATCGCGCTTTTCAACGCCCTCCTTCCAGACCATCCAGAGGGAGATCCCCATGAGGATGAAGAGCAGGGTCCAGACCGGGCCAAAGAGCCACCCCGGCGGCGAGAACGCGGGCTTTGCCAGCAGGGCATACCAGGTGCCGGGGCCGGTAACGGTCACGATCCCGCCCAGGCTGCCAAGGATAATACAGGATACTACGGCTGCAACCAGTGCAACCGGGTTCTGCACGCTCATTTTATCAAAAGCTCCCATGCTCTCTTGGTGCTCCCCGCCCCGACATAATCCTATGGTTTGTGCGGGATCCCGGGCATGGGTGTCGAACCGGAATGCCGGTTTTTGGGGAAGTGACAGATTCCGGCCAGTCCCCCCAAAAATTTCCGGCAGTTCATGGCCGGATGCTGGCAAACCGTCATTCAGAAGGACAATCCCGTTATACCGGAACGATAGATAGTTAGTCAAAGGTGCAGTTTTGTGGAATTGAGCCCGTTTCTCCAGGGGATCATCATCGGTCTTACCCTCGCTGTACCGGTCGGTCCCATCTCCCTGCTCTGCATCCGAAGGGCAGTTGCCGATGGCCGGCTGCACGGCATCGTCTCCGGGCTCGGGGTTGCAACGGCAGACTCGTTCTATGCGGCAGTTGCCGTTCTTGGCCTGACCGTGGTGTCGGGTTTCATCCTCGCCCAGCAGGTCTTCTTCCGCGTGGTGGCCGGCCTGGTGCTCATCGGTATCGGCGCAAAGGTCTTTTTATCGGTGCCAAAAGAACCCATGGAGAACGGGGCGCACGAACCCTACGTTCGGAATTACCTCTCGATGCTCGCCATCACGCTTGCCAACCCCTTAACCATCCTCTTCTTCATCGTCGTCCTCCCGGGCTTTGGGATCGTGATCGGCGGGACATCGCTTTTTACCTCTGCTGAATTTATCCTTGGTATCTTCTCCGGGTCGGTTCTCTGGTGGGTCATCCTCTGTGGTGCCGTTGCCTCCGTCCGATCCCGTCTCACGGCAAAAAACCTCGGGCTCATCAACCGCATCTCCGGTTTCCTGATCGTCCTCTTTGGGATCGGCACCCTGCTCCTGTTGCTGGTGCCCGCATAACAGAAATCCGCGGAGTTACGGGCAATCGGGAAGCAAAACTGCCAGCGTTTCCCAAGTAATATTTATATTCCCTTTCATACCAACATTTAAGCACCAATAGACGGGCGAAAAGTATGATAAAGGAGAGGTTGTACTGACGGAAAAAAGACCGGGGTCAGCACCCCCGGGCGATGAGATCATACGGGTCAAGCTCCCCCAGAAACGAAACCGTGAGATCTTTGGCTGTGCTGAACTGATGATGGGGGCAAACCATATCCGTGTCCGCTGCTTCGATGGCGTGACCCGGATGGGAAGGATCAAGGGAAAGATCAAAAAGAAAGTCTGGATCCGGGAAGGGGACATCCTTATCGTGGTCCCCTGGAACTTCCAGGACGAGAAGTGCGATATCATGTACCGCTACACCACCCCCCAGGTTGAGTGGCTCCGTCGGAACAAGTATCTCTGAACCTTTTTTAATCAGATGGATTGTACGATCACATCGTATCGCTTGACCACAAGCGTATTGACGGAATCTGCGAACCGGTAGCTGTTGGCACCGGTTTCTGTCCACCCGTTCCTTGTAAGATAGGTTTTCCATGCAGTGCTGGTGTCCTGGGTTGGATCCGGTGTGTAATCCAGCGTAACGGTCAATCCCCCTGCGCCATTTTGGGATACGTATGAGGTCTCCCCCAGTTTCATCTGGACGGTCCCGATGCCGGTTTTTGCAAGGGTTCCGGTACTGTTCAGGCTGATGAGGTTGATGACGAGCGTTTTTGTCACGTCATCATAGAACCAGCGGGGCTCGGCAAGCATCACCGATCCCTCCCCGGTGCGTGCCCGTTTGATCACCGCCCCGTTCTGGAGGGAGATATCCGTCTGGGCCCCCACGGATTCGTAGCGGAGCTCCCCGGGATGGAATTCGATATCGGGCCCCACGCTGTCAGAGATCCTGAACGTTGACTGGGATGGGGTGAGGGCATGATGCACGCTCAGCGTCCCGCTCCCGACCTTCAGCGAGGTCTCCTTGTAGGGGACGGTCTTGTATGCCAGGCTCTTGATGTCATTCTGGAGAACGATCATGTTCTTCTCCATGATCTGTTCGTCGGCACTGGTCTGCTGTTTCATCAGGAGCGGGTACCCGTACAGCGTAACAAGGCCGATCCCGGCTATCACTATCGAGAAGATCAACAAAAAGCCGATTGCTTCGGACACCCCGCACGCGTTCATTTTGTCATTATCGGTCATCATGGTCAGAAACCCCGCGAATCATAGCTGATCCGGTTCAGCCCGCTGCCGGTGGTATTGCCGGTCACGCCCCGGGTGGCGCCGATGCCGGCAAGCGACACCTGGGACGTTATCGATCCCCGCGATACCTGAACATTCTGGTCGGCCGGTCTCGCGCCCGGCCCGACCCGGACAAAATAGTCCCGGCCGGCAACATCGTCGGGGATATTGAAACTGGTACTGATCGTGCCGTTCCGCGGTGCGATTGCATAGACATCAACAATCCGGGTGGATATCCCGTTCCCGATATCGGTAAATGCGACATAACAGAGCCGGTCAGCAGGTGCTTCCATGATCGTGGTGTTCACCTGTAAAAGCATGATGACCAGAAGGACCATCAGAACGCCCGTCACCGTGATGTACTCGATCAGGTTTGCCACGCCGGCATCGTTTTTCATGCTGTTATGGCGATATCCAGACCTCATCGAATTCTGTCACCCCGTTGTTGTAGTGGATGGTCACCTGCATGCGGGTATCTGCGGGAACGAAGCTCAGGCTCACGATCGCGTGGGTCCTCCGTTGTGCAATGGACGTTATATCCTCCACGACAATAAGACGATCCCCTTCGTCAGCGATCCCGGATGTTTCCAGGGCCACGGCACGGATATTACGGATATCATTCTTCGGGAACTCGAGCACGCTCTCTGCTGTCGTCTGGCCAACCACGGTTGACTGGTTGATGACGACCGCGAGGAAGAAGATAGCGAAGCTGACAAGGAACCCCATCAGGATGATCCACTGGGCAGAATCGTTCAGTCGCGCCATACCAGCACCTCCACAAGAACCGCCCGGTCCTTCACAAACCCGCTGCCGGCTGGTAGTTCTTTAGTTACGATAACCCATTTCGTGGCCCGTACCGCATGCTCCCCCCCGGTAAGGTCACGGGAGGAGGAGAGCGGATTACTCTCGATGGTGCCGGTGACCCTGTTGTTGTAAAAGTACTGTGCCGCAAAATTTATCCGGTCGGCGTCTGCCACGGTCCGGTTATTGGCCATGGCCACAAAGGCAGTCCGGAAATCATCGGCCCGGTCCTCCTCAATTATGAGCCGGAGCGGGGACTTTTCCACGGTTCCGTTGGGCCGGGTGTCCATCATGTCAAGGACATCCTTTCCCAAAATTTCGAGCTGCATGTCGTTGATGTGCGTATCCCCTCCCGTGTACACTGCCGTTGCGTTGACCACGAAATACGCGGTAAGGAGCATGATCATGGCGGCAGCAACGCCTTCGATGGTGTAGAGCTGCGCCCCCTCCCCTACCATACTGATACCTCAATGATGGCATCCCTCAGCCGGGACTGGGTAACATTGGCCGGGTGGTAATTATAGTCAAAGGGTGGTGCCCGGGCATTGGTGTTGTTCAGAAATGTACTGGCATACGGTACGCCGCCATCTGTAAGATCGAAGGTCAGGTTGAAGTAGAGTTTTGTATACTGTGCCTGCATACCCTGGACGAAATCCGGGGTGATTTTGAGGGATATCGCGTTTTGCACGTCATGGGGTGGCTGAACGGGATCGCTGTCATCATCGAAGACCGGTCCGTCGAACGTACCCATCTTGGTGAGTATCCCTGCATCTTCCTTGTACACATTGATATATGCCAGGGTTATCTCAACATCAGCGGGATCGACATGGGTGAGATCAGCGGGGAAAAGCGTCTCGCGGAAATCCGTGATGTTAACCATGACCGAATCCGACGAGAGATCGATCTGGTAGAGGGGGTCTTTTTCCTCGTTCAGGAGTTTCGTGTTATTGAAGAGGATCGAGAATTCATGGCTCGTAACATTCTCGGTATTTGTGTACCGGTGTTCCGCAATCTGCTGGCTTCCGATGGTGGCATTGCTCGTGCTCTTGATCTTGACGAGGCGGCGGATGTGCCCGTACCCGTCCGGCAGGGCATCGCCGACAACCAGCGTGGTGTCCTTCTCGATGTCCCGCAGGGAGATATTGAAACGGTAGGGGTAATCGCCGAAGATTAGGCGGTCCCGGTAATCCTCCGGGTAGATGAAGGTGGTGGAATTGAAAAACCGGGCTACTTTACTGTCGGCGAGGATGTTCGGTGTCTCTTTGGAGATCGCAAGGCCGAACCGGATCATCTCTGCTTTCCGCTCATCGCTCTCGGTCTCCCAACCCGGCGTTGCCGGCCACCCGGGGTCCTCCACCAGCAACACCCCCGTACGGTAGGCAACCGCGTCGTAATCGATCGTATGTGCCTGTAACCCGATGAGGATGCCGGGGATCATCGTCGCCACCCAGATGAATGCCATGAGGAAGATGGTGAACCCGACGAGGAAATCGAGGGACATGTTCCCGTCATCGTCATGCTTCTGGTACAAGGGGATCACCTGTGACGGCATCAAACAGCAGGGTGCGGGTGGAGTTGTGGAACGCAAGAGTATACCTTCCATCGGTGAGTTCTATCTCCCGCAGCCCGGTGCTTGGGATGCTCTTATCGAAAATGAGGTCCCGGTTCATCTCGAATAACCGGCGCGGGGGGATGATATGGTCAGGATCGATCTCCACAGATACGAAGGGCTCCCCAAAGGGAACGATCGTCCATTGGCGCCCGTCATATGCCCGCACCTGTGTCCCGTTCGCCGTGCTGGTGCCAAATGCCCAGATCCGGGCATCTCCTGCATTGTCCAGGTTCATACCGCTCAGGAAATGAATGGTTATTGCCTCGCCGGATCGTGTGAAGCCCTGGACAAGGTCGGGATTGGTCGTGGGATCCCAGTCAAACGCAAGACCGATAGCATCGACCGCGTCTTCGAAACGGATGTACCCGGTACCAGTATCCGGTACTTCAGGAACCGGAACGGGTGTAAGAGCCGGTTTTACCGGCTTCTCGTCCGGTGCCGGGGTATCAGATACACAGCCTGTGGTAAGACATGCTGCACAGAGCAGGATGCAGATGAAAACAACACAGTACGTGCAGCGCATGGTCTTCCTTAATCCGTTAAGGAGAGCGTACCTGATATAAATATTGGTTTACCGTGGAAAAAGCACAAAATTTTACGTTCCGGGCACTTCCCGGGCGTATCACCGGGTACTAACATTCATAAGGTAAGAAAAATTTAGCAGGCCCCTGCCCATCGCCTGCCCGTAAATGCGGTACCAGAGATGAGGGGGTCGTTACGGCACAATCTTCGTAATCGGGATCTCGAGAATATCTTCCGCCCCGCAGCCCTTGAGTTTCGGGATGAGCCCATTGACTGCACTCTTGGGTACCACCGTCTGGATGCTGTAGTAGTCGATCCCGTGGAGCCGGCTCACGGTCGGTTTCTTCATGGCCGGCAGTGCAGCAACGATGCGCTCCATACTGGCGGTCGGGACGTTCATGGTCAAAAGCACCTTGTGACGGGCATCGATAACCCCGAAGAGCAGGGTCTTGATCTCCGAAATCTCCCGTCGCTTCTCCGTGTCAGCCCATGCCTGTTTGTTGGCAATAATTGCCGTGTGGGACTCCATGATCTGGCCGATGATCTTAAGGCCGTTCTTGCGCAGCGTGGTCCCCGTCTCGGTCAGGTCCACGACAACGTCCATGAGGTCCGGGACCTTTGCCTCGGATGCACCATAGGAGTGGAATAGCTGGACCGGGATTTTCAGGTCTTCAAAGAATTTCCGGGTCAGTTCAGGATATTCCGTGGTGACCCGGCTCCCGGGCCGGATCTGGCTGACGTTCTCGATGGGCTCATCGCGGTGGACCGCGATCACGATCTTGACATTGCCCTCGCCGGTCTTGCTGTAGGAGAGGTTGGCGACCTCGACAACATCGGAGCCGGTCTCGGTTATCCAGTCAAGGCCCGAGATCCCGAGGTCGAAGTAGCCCTTGTCCACGTATGTCGGGATCTCCTGCGGGCGGAGGATCTTCACTTTCCCGATGCGGGCATCATCGATACGGGGGTTATAGTCGCGGTCCGTGCGCTTGACCTCGAGGTCAGCCTCTTTGAAAAGCTGGAGTGTCTGCGCCTCAAGGCTGCCTTTGGGCAGGGCGATGGTGATCATACCCTCAACCATTGCGGCGCAAAAACAATAAAGATGAAGGGTCAGGGTTACTCGAACGTGTGGACAACGAGACCGCTTAAGAGCTTGGGCTCAAACCACGTGGACTTCGGGGGCATGACGCCGCCCGTGTCGGCAATGGAGAGGACGGTCTCGACGTTCACCGGCTGCATGGCAAACGCGAGCTGGAACCGGCCCGTGTCCACGAGTTTTTCCAGGTCAGCAACCGGCCGGGCCCCCCCGAGGTACTGGAGACGGGCATCACCACGGGGATCGGCTATTCCCAGCAGCCCTTCGAGCACGTATGTCTGGAGCACGGCAACATCCAGTGCTTCAAGCGGTGCTGCCTTCTTGTCAATTGGCCGCGTGCACTCGTACCATTCGCCGCCAAGATACATGTGGACAATGTGATACTGGAGCGGTTTTGCGCACCTGGGCCGGATATTGAAATCGCGGCCATTGACCCTGCCGTAAGGCCTGACATCATAATATTTTTTCAGGTCATCTAAAAATGCAGTAACCGTGTATGTGCCGATATTGGCAAGGAGACGGCTGTAGCCGTGGATCTTCACCTTGTCGTGGGCAAACATCACCCCCATGAAGCGGGAGACTTCCCCGTCCACGGGTTGGCCGGCAAGGATCCTCTGGTCGGCAACGTTGACCGCGGACTTGGCGCGGTGGTGCCCGTCCGCGATGTAGAGGGCCGGAATGTTGGAGAATGCCTCTTCAAGCCGGTCGAGGATGGCCGGATCGGCAAGCCGGTAGATCCGGTGCATGCCCCCGTCAGCGGCTTTAACTTCAGCGTCCGGCCTGGTATCGCGTGGGATGAGCGAGCGGATGAAGGAGAAGGTCTCCCCATTGTTGCGGTAAAGAAGCACGACCGGGCCGTTATGCGTCCTGGTCGTCCCGATGTGCTTTGTCCGGTCCTCCTCTTTGTCGTAGCGGGTCAGTTCGTGGCGGCGGATGCTGGTGTTCCGGTAGTCCTCCACGTCAAGGCAGCAGCAGAGGCCAAGGAACTCTTCCCCGTTCTGCTCCACGCGGTAGAGGTACATGCCCGGTGCCGGGTCACGGAGCATCATCCCGCTCTTCATGAGTGCTTCGAAGTTCTCGCGTGCCCGCTCGTAGATCTTCGGGTCATTTGCCGGTAGATCCCCAAGCTCCGCGTCCGGCCGGCTTACCCTCAGGAAACTCTTGTTGTTCTTTGCAATAACTGAACGCGCCTCGTCCACGGTGACGACATCATAGGGTACGGCGGCGATTGCCGGTGCTTCTTCCCGATCGGGCCTCACCCCGGAGAAACGATAGATCCTGACCATGCACACAACACCAGCATCTTGGATTTGTGCACAAGTGTTGGGCGTGCTCCCTTATATTCTTCGGCACGGGACGGTACCCGGGAAAACCTTGAAGTGAGGGCACGGTGGATGGTACTGTCGACAACAAAAGGAACAAGACCCCATGATACGGCCCCACGAGATCGCCCTGCCCTCCCAGCCCCACGTACGCCGTGCGATGCCGACCGATATCGGCGCAATCGTCGCTATCGAGAAAGTGTCATTCCCCGACCCCTGGGATCAGAACGTGTTCCTTGAAGCCATGACCTACTACCCGACAACCTACTTTGTCGCTACCTGCGATGGCGCGGTAGCGGGTTTCGTCGTCGGGGCCCTCGAAGACACGGGAGAGAACATCTACGGGCACATCTGTAATCTGGCTGTACTCCCCCGCTTCCGGCACCATGGTATCGGCCGTATGCTCGTTACGCGGGCAGAGCACCAGTTCGCGATTGAACTGGCAACCGCCGTCCAGCTGGAGGTGCGCGTCTCCAACACAGCAGCGCAGAAGTTCTATCACCGGATGGGCTACCAGAACGTGTTCGGGATTGACAGCTATTATGCCAACGGCGAAGATGCCTTTGTCATGATGAAGTGGTTCCGGTTTTAAAATTCGAAAAAATGGTTATTTGAGGACTTCAGCCAGGCGCCGGTTCACGATGTCCCAGTTCACGATATTCCAGAAGTTTTCCACAAACTTTGCCCGGTCGTTCTTGTAGTCCACGTAGTAGGCGTGTTCCCAGACGTCGAGAACCATCAGGATCCGGAACGGGTAGGTGTTGACGCCGTGCTTCTCCACCTGCATTATCATCGGGCGCATGGTGCCAAGGCAGATGGCAAGGGCTGCCCACCCGGAGCCCTCGGTACTGTTTGCTGCCTGCGAGAACTCTTTTTTGAACCGCTCGAAGGATCCGAACTCTGCGGCGATCATCTCGCTGAGCTTGCCGGACGGTGCCCCGCCCCCGCCCTTGCCGGCAGGGGCCATGTTCTCCCAGAACATCGCATGCATGCGGTTGCCGGCAAGGTGGAACGCGAGCTCCTTGAGGGTTGCCTTCATGTCGAGATCTGCGTTCTCCCTGCGCGCCTTGTCCAGTTTTTCGAGAACCGCGTTTGCGCCGTTCACGTACGCCTGGTGATGCTTGCTGTGGTGGAGGCGGAGTTGTTCTTCAGAGATGGCGGGAGCCAGCGCTGCATAGTCGTACGGCAGGGCCGGGAGGGAATACATCTTTTGGGTCATCTGCGTCTTTCTCCTTAATAATCAGGGAGTGGACGTCCGGGTTCATAAGGATTGGGGAGGAGGCAGGGTCATGGGCAGGTGCTGCCCCGCTCTCCCCGTGGATGCTGCTCCTGCTGGGGGCAGTCCTCGAAACCATCGCTCTTTTCGTGCTGTTTTTCTACCCCGGCCTTGCCGGGCTGTTCTTTGTTTCGGTGCCGGTCCTGTTCCTGCCGATAATCCTCTGCCGGGCTCGGAGGCGAAGCGGCCGGCTGAAGGTATTCAGGTACCTGAACCCGGACGAGAAGTCCTTTGATGAGGTATTTAAAAAAAAGAGATGACCGGAGCCGCCGGAAGATCTGAAATAGGGTTATCCCCGTCCCAGCTTCTGGTGGGCGCGGGCAAGGTGCTGGGCGGCAAGTGCGCCGAGAAGGGAGAGTTCACCGGCTAGGACAGCAGCGCCGATGATCTCGGCGAGTTTCTTGGCATTGGCTCCTGGCGGGGTGCCCCCCCCTGCTGCACCCAGCATACGCAGGCATTCTGCCTGGGTCTCGACACCGGTCCCCCCGCCCACGGTGCCGACCGGCAGGGAGGGGAGCGTGACGGCGACATAGATGCCGTCTTCGGTCAGGTCGACCGTGGTGATGCAGGTACTGCCGTCTATGGCATGGGCAGCGTCCTGCCCGCAGGCAATGAACATCGCGGCAACGACATTGGTGGCATGGGCGTTGAACCCAAGAGCCCCGGCCCGGGCTGAGCCGACAAGATTTTTGCGGTAATTCACCTCAACAAGGGAGCGGGCATCGGTCTTGAATATCTTTTCTATGAGTTCATGGGACAGGGCGATACCGGCAACCACGCTCCTGCCACGGCCCATGATCGCGTTGATGGCCGCGGGTTTCTTGTCCGTGCACATGTTCCCCGAAAGCGCGATGAGCCGGGCACCGGTTGCCTCCGCGATACGCTCTGCCACCTTGGCGCTGGCGAT
>DANA01000044.1:3613-33148 GCA_002508495.1 Methanoregula sp. UBA276 | reverse complement strand
ACCCGCACATCCGCCCCGCCGGCTTTCGTGATCGCGCTGCACCCCCGGTTGACCGAAGCAACGAGCGCCCCTTCGGTTGTTGCCAGCGGGAGCCAGAACCTTCCCTGCGCAAAGTTGCCGTTGATCTGGATCGGCCCTGCAACGCCCACCGGGACCTGGACGGTGCCGATCATGTTCTCGCAGTTCCGCTTAACCACGCGCTCGATATCGATCGAGAAGATCCCGATATTGTCGAGCCGGGTATCGGTCTCCCCCTCAACATACTCGCGCCGGATCCGGATAGCATCAATGGGCGCGAGTTCCTTCTCGATCTCGTACAGCTTGATCGAGCCGTCCCTGAGCTTGTTTTTGATTATCATTTCCTTCTCGTCGTCCCGGCCTGGCACTGCACCGTTCCTGCTGCTCTCCTGCTGCCCGGTATCATCAGCCATGATTATTGGTTAGTACGTAGAGTCTTATGATATACGTGGTCGGATTGAGCGTTGAACAGTGGGGTGTACGGGTCCCGGCACGGGAGGGCGAAGCAGTGCGGCAGGCGCTTTTACGGGAGGGCGCGCTCGATAGCAGCCTGCGCGTTCTGCGCGAGGGAAAGGATCTCGTGCTCCCCATCCTTACCTGCCGGAACGGAGCAGCCCGGTACCAGTTCGAGGCGCACCCGGGCCGCGATCCCCTTCCCCGGCATGAACTGGTTGGCGGGATAGCAATCATGCAGGACGAGGATCCGGCAGGGGCGGAGAAGATCTTAAAATCCCGCCCCTCGCTCCATACGGTTGTTTATGCAAAAGGCGAGGTGAGCGGGGAGTACCGTACCCGCGAACTGGCCATCCTTGCCGGAAAACCCACGACCCGGACGGCAGTGACCGAGCATGGTCACCGGTTCATGGTCGATCTTGCCGGCGCTTACTTCTCGGCCCGGCTCTCGACAGAACGCCAGCGGGTTCTCGATCAGGTGGAGAACGGGGAAGTCCTCCTCGATATGTTCGCGGGCGTAGGGCCGTTTGCAGTCACGCTATCCCGGCGGGCACGCCTCGTCGTTGCCTGCGATCTCAATCCCCGGGCAGTAGCGCTGATGCTTGAGAATATCGCACTGAACCGGGCGAAAAACGTGCTCCCGGTGCTTGCCGATGCCCGCAGGCTCGGGGGCGTTATTCCGTGGAAGTTCGATCGTGTTGTGATGAATCTCCCTCTTGCCGGAACAGAGTTTTTACCGGAAGCGTTCCGGCTCTGTCGGCCGGGTGGCACAATCCACTTCTATTCGCTGGTCTCTCGTACGGGGGAACATACTGCCCGGATACAGGAACTTGGCGGGGCCGTTTCCGCTGAACGAGAAGTGCGGTCGTACTCGCCCGGGCAGTGGCACGCGGTGTATGATATCAGGGTCAGTAAAATAATCCCGTAATACGACCGGGTTCCCACGTGACCCCCCCCGTACCTGGGAGGGGGGGTAGGATCGTTTTGAAAAATAATTGAGGGGGGGCATGCAGGCAACCCCCCTCCGCAAAAGTGAGTAACGTCCTTTTTTGTGCAGGTGCAATGGCATTGTTTCTCGTGGAACTTCTGACAAAAGAGAGCGGATTTTTGGCTTCTCATGGATGAGTAGGGGGGTCAGATCCGGGCAAGGGTGTGGGGGGGTTCCTACGTGACCCCCCCCGTACCTGGGAGGGGGGTAGGATCGTTTTGAAAAATAATTGAGGGGGGGGGTCCCGCAACCGGGACTCTGCCCGAATTTGTCGTTTGGGAGATAATTAAACAATGCCGGGCAAACCAATGATCTCTCAGGAACTCCATGACGCCAAACACCGAGTGGAAAAAAGTGATCTTCTCCCTGATCTCCGCGGCGGCCTTTTTCCTTGTCTGCATCATCTCGATCATCGGTATCGACGGCATGAGCGGTGGCTATGCCCTCGCGTTCGTATCGTTCTTCCTTGCCGTGAGCGGTCTTGTTGTCGGGTTGCTCTTTGTTACCCGGGCACGGGCGATGGATGCGATCCTTGCCGATCCCTCCCCGCTCGTGCACTGGAACTATCCTGAAGCCATGATGCAGGAGACCGTAGAGCGCGAGTATAAGGAGTTCCAGTCACGGAACCACGTGATGTTCCTTGTCATCGGGGGGATGCTGGGCCTTGTCGCCCTCTTTTTCCTGCTGTTTGTCAGCGACGGGGGGCTTGAGACTGCGCTCGTACTCTTGGCATTTGCCGCCCTGCTTTTTTTCACCTCCCGCCTTACCCCGTGGCTTGAACGTCGGCGGGCAGGCGCAGCACCCCGCGAAGCGGTCATCACGCACCGGGGTGTTGTCTACTGCGGAACCGTCTATCCCTTCCGGTCGTTCCTGGTCTCCTTTGAGGGGGCTTCGTTCCATGAACCGCGGAGGAAAACGCCCGCGACGATTACCCTCTCGTTCTCCCAGCTGGTCGGTCAGTTCATCATCCGGCCGTTCGCTCTTGCCATTCCCGTTCCCGTGGGGGAAGAGGACACTGCACGGCAGGTTGTACGGGATCTGGGTGGCAAGGTTCCTGAATAACAAAAAAGAAGAAAAATTACTCCACCGGCACGAACTTCGTGCCGTAGTGGATGATCCCGCTCTCTCCATCCGTAGCAATCTTCCGGAACACAGACTTGACCCGCATGCCGATCTTCGCTTCTTTAGGATCGCAGATGATCTGGCTGGTCATCTGCGGGCCTTCATCGAGCTTGATAATGGCAAGCACGTACGGGCCGGGGGATGCGAACTGGTCGGGAGCGGTCTGGATAACCGTGTAGGTCACGACTGTCCCGGAGCCGGCGAACTTATGGTCAACGATCTTCCCGGCCCGGCGGCAGTCGGGGCAGAAGGTGCGGGGCGGGAAGAAATGATTCCCGCACGTCTCGCACCTGGTCCCGATCAGGTTGTACCGCTGGGGGATCTTTCTCCAGAACCGTGCAACGGACATCTTAAAGCCTCCCAAGGATATGGACAGCAACTGTTGCGCCGGTCCCGCCAACGTTGTGGGTCATCCCGATCTTCGCCCCGTCGATCTGCCGTTTCCCGGCCTCGCCTCTGAGCTGCTGGACGATCTCGCAGACCTGCTTGATGCCCGTTGCACCCACCGGGTGGCCGCATGCCTTGAGGCCGCCGCTCGTGTTGACCGGGATCTTCCCGCCAAGGGCAGTCTCACCGTCAGCGGTGAACTTCCCGGCCGTGCCTTTTTTGCAGAACCCGAGGTCCTCGATGGCGCAGATCTCGGCAATGGAGAAGCAGTCGTGGACCTCGACCATGTCGATATCCTTGTGCTCCAGTTTTGCCATGGCAAACGCCCGCGCTCCTGCGGCAACGCTTGCGTCCAGCGTCGAGATGTCGCGCCGGTCATGGAGCGTGATGGTGTCGCTTGCCTGTGCGGTCGCAAGCACCGTGATTGGGGTATCCGTGAACTCGCGTGCCCGGTCGAGCGGCGCGACGATCACCGCGGCTGCGCCGTCCGTGATAGGCGAGCAGTCGAAGAGCCGGAGGGGCTCGGCGACCATGGTCGATTTCAGCACGGTGTCGAGGGTGATCTCGTTCGGGAACTGGGCAATGGGGTTGCGAGCCCCATTGTAGTGGTTCTTCACCGCAACGTGGGCGAGCTGCTCGCGGGTCATGCCATACTTGTGCATGTAGTCGGTCGCAATCATCGCGTACAGGCCGGGGAACGTTGCCCCGACAAAGCCCTCCCACTCCCGGTCGGCTGCGCCCGCAAGTGCATCGGTGCTCGCGCCGGGTTCGACGTCGGTCATCTTCTCCACGCCCGCCGCCACGACGATGTCCTCCATGCCGCTTGCGACAGAGATCACGGCCTGCCGGAAGGCAAGGCCGCCGGATGCACAGGCAGCCTCGACCCGGGTCGAGGGGATGTGGCGTGAGGCCATGCCCGCGTAGTCTGCGATGAGAGCCCCGATGTGTTCCTGCTCGATGAACCGCCCGGCACTCATGTTGCCGACATACATCGCATCGATCTGCTCGCCGGACAGCTGGGCGTCCTCAAGGGCTTTTGCCCCTGCTTCCACGAAGAGATCGCGGAACGACCGCTCCCAGTGCTCGCCGAACTTCGTGCACCCGATCCCGATCACTGCAACGTCTCTCATACCTGCATCACCAGTTTCCCCTTGTGTTTCGCATACCGTGCATAGTCTAAATAGATCGGGTCGGCCAGCAGTTTCTCAACAGAGGGTGCTGCGGCGCGGTTGATCGTACCCGTGATGGCATCGGTCACCGTGATGTCGAACGCGTCGCTGCCGGCACCTGAGCCAAACGAGCAGACGAATATGGTGTCGCCCGGCTTTGCGATGTCGAGCGTTGCAGCAAGGCCTACGGGCGATGCGCCCGAGTAGGTGTTCCCAAGACGCGGGACGACAAGGCCCGGCTTGATCTGCTCTGGTGAGAAGCCGAGGTCCTTTGCCACTTTCTGGGGGAACTTGGCGTTGGGCTGGTGGAAGACCGCATACGTGTAGTCTTTTGGCGTCTTCTGCATCTGCTCAAGCATCAGGGTGCTTGCACCCTTGACATGCTTGAAGTAGCCCGGCTCTCCCGTGAAACGGCCGCCGTGGCGGGGATAGTTCTGCCCCTCGCGGCGCCAGAAGTCGGGGGTGTCTGTCGTGAACGAGCAGGTGTGGTTGATGGTCGCGATCGGGTCGTCGTTCCCGATCACGTATGCCGCCCCGCCTGCCGCTGCGGTGTACTCAAGAGCATCGCCCGGCGCGCCCTGCGAGACATCGGCCCCGATGGCAACACCGTACTTTACCATCCCGCTCTTCACCAGGCCCATGCAGGTCTGGATAGCCGCGGTGCCCGCCTTGCAGGCAAACTCGTAGTCCGCTGCCGTCATGCACGGGGTGGCACCGATCGCCTCTCCCACGGTACATGCGGTTGGTTTGACCGCGTACGGGTGCGACTCGCTCCCCACGTACACGGCACCGATGTCCTTTGGGTCGACATGCCTGCGGAGCAGGGCGTTCCTTGCCGCCTCGACGGCGATGGTCGCAGCGTCCTCGTCCATGTCGGGGACCGACTTTTCCAGGACGCCAAGACCGCCCTTGATCTCCGCGGCATTGTCGCCCCAGACCCGTGCGATCTCCTCGACCTTGATACGGTATCTCGGTATGTATACACCGTAGGTAATGATGCCTACCATTCTTGTTCCCTCAAAGTACTCACAATCTTGTCAACGTCCATGCCCGTACATAACAGGGTGATGCGGTCGCGCTCCGCCATCTTCACCACGATCGGGTGCACATCAGGGGCTTCGATGCCCTGCAGCACCACGCACCGCGGTTTGAACGGCGTGACCCGGATCGCCACCATCGGTGACTTCCCGGTCGAGACGTTCGTAAAAACGAGCGCCCGCTCTGTGCTCCAGCCGTAGATGCGGTTGAACTCATCAGAGGAGAGCTGCATGATGGCGTTTAAGCTGTTGACCACCGTGTAGCCGAAGATTGGCTTGTCAAGCGACCCCCAGAGGGTTGAACAACCGATCACATCTGCAAAATTCTGCAGGGGGACGGCAGTCTCGTACTCGTGGAGATCGTAGATGACATCGTCTTCGACATTTGAAAAGAGCATGGTCGAGAATTTCTGGATATGTCTTCCACCGCTCTCCTCGTCTATTGCAAGGAGGGTGTCGACAATCTTGCCGACAACCGCGGTGCCGGGACTTTTCCTCCTGCCACTCTCGTAATCGCTGATGACAGAAGGAGAGACATCGAGGCGCTCGGCTAAGATGCCGGGGGCGACTTCAAAGTTCATCCGCCACTTCTTCAGGGCGTGTCCCGGTGAGTCCGATAGCGTAATCTCGCCTGCCATCTTCTCGGCAAGCTGGTTCCGCAACCCGGATTTCATGCTCATGATCAAAGACCCGTGATATTAAATAACTAACGAACACGTATTCGACAAGGAACGAAAACCGACGGAACGATGACCGGAAAGCAACTCATAAATAGCAAGCAACTCAATTTTGGTTATTATGCTCCCTGCAGAAGATCTCCAGTGCTTAAAGGCCCTCGCGCTCCGGGGCGGGTGCAAGGGTCCCCTCTTTGTTTCGACGCAGAGTATCGGGACGATGCTGGGCATCAGCCAGCAGACCGCGTCCCGGCGGCTCAAAGGTCTCGAGACGCAGGGGCTCATCACCCGCACCCTCACCGCGGACGGCCAGCACGTCACCCTGACAAAACACGGCGAGGACAAGCTCCGCCGGGAATACCTGGAATACGCGCGGATCTTCTCGGAAGGGGGCAAGACCTACTCGCTCCACGGGTCGGTTGTCTCGGGTATCGGCGAGGGCAAGTATTACATGAGCCTTCCCGAGTACAAGCAGCAGTTCAAGACAATCCTCGGCTTCGAGCCGTACCCGGGCACCCTCAACATCCGTCTTGTCCCGGCAAGCATCCCGGTCCGGAAGAAGATCGATGCCCTCGACTGGACCCGGGTGAAGGGCTTCTCGGCCGACGGCCGGACATTCGGCGATGCACGGTGCATCCCGTGCCGGATCGGGAGCATCTCCTGCGGGATCGTGGTTCCCGGCCGGACTCACTACCCGGAGGACATCATCGAGGTCATCGCGCCCGTTGCCCTCCGCCGCAAGCTCGGTGTTGAAGATTCAGATTCGATCAGCGTTGAGGTGGGCCCGTGATGGAGAAGGCGCTTGCAGCGCTCCGTAACGGCAAGTTTGTCCTCCTCTATGATTTCGACGACCGCGAGAAAGAGACCGATTTTGCGATCCGGTCCGATTCGGTGACGTTTGAGCACATCCGCCAGATGCGAAAAGACGGCGGGGGGCTCATCTGCACGGCAGTCCACCCAACCGCAGCAAAACGCCTCGGTCTCCCGTTTGCAAGCGATGCCCTGCGGGCGATCGCGGTTGCGGAGCGCGAAGGCGATATCCCGTACGACCGCAAGAACCACTCCTCCTTCTCGCTCTGGGTGAACCACCGCAACACCTTCACCGGTGTCACCGACCGCGACCGGGCCATGACCGTGAACGCGATTGCCGGGCAGGTGCAGCAGGCAATGAATGGGGGAGAAGTCAATTTCCACGAAGCATTCAGGACCCCGGGCCATATGGCACTCCTGCGGGCCGCGGACGGGCTTCTCGATGTACGGCGGGGCCAGACCGAGCTCTCGGTTGCCATGGCGGATATGGCAGGGATCACACCGGCAATCACGATCTGCGAGATGCTGGACGACGTAAGTGGCTATGCGCTCAGTAAAGCTGACGCAAAGAAGTATGCAAAGAAGCACGGCCTCGAGTTTGTCGAGGGGCCGGAAGTGCTGGAAGCGTGGGAGCAACAGAAGTCCTCACGGGAATAATCCCCCGCGCCCCTTTTTGTTCCGCAACCATAATGTCCCATCACCCGGATTATCGTATGATGGAGGAACGGGTGACGGAAGAGCCACAATTCCNNCCGGAACGTATCTGGGAGATCCTTACCGACTTTGCCGCATACCCTGCGTGGAACCCGTTCATCCCCAGCATCCGGGGCGAACTCATGGCGGGCGGGCAGATCACTGCCAGCCTCCGGCCCCCGGGCGCGTCCGAAATGACCATCCGCCCCGTCCTCATAACCGTGGACCCGCCCCGCGAGATCCGGTGGAGGGGGCACCTCTTCTTCAGCGGCATCTTTGACGGGGAGCATGATTTCGAGATCCATCCGGCAGGCACGGGCAGGTGCCTTTTTGTCCAGCGCGAATACTTCTCCGGCATCCTCCTGCCGTTGCTCCAAAGGATGCTCCGGATCAACACCGCCCGCGGATTTGCCCAGATGAACAAGGCGCTGAAAGAGCGGGCAGAAAAACCCCGGCCATGACGTGTCGTGAAGATCCCGTTCCCGTGATGATGGGGAAAAATCCCCTGTAATGGTGGATGTTTTTGATACCTGGTGCACTATGGGCCTCATTTCATCATTCTTATTACCCTGCCAGTCCAATTTTTCTGGTATGAAGGTCCCGCTCACTGAATTGAACGACCGCCTCGATCGCTTCCGAAAACGGATGGATGCACGCGAACCCGGCTGGGAGATGGCCGGGATCACGGCCAAAGTACCCCTGTATTACTTCACCGGCACCATGCAGGACGGCCTTCTCCTGATCCCCCGGCATGGCGAGGCAACCTTCTGGGTGCGGATGAGCTACGAGCGGGCACGGGAGGAATCGTTCTTCCCCGACATCCGGAAGATGCGGAGCTACCGGGATATCGCGGCTGTACAAAAGGATCTTCCCAAAACAATCCACCTCGAGACCGAGCACGTGTCATTTGCCCAGTTCCAGCGGATGCAGAAGCACCTCCGGTTTACGGATGTGCGCCCGGTCGATGACCAGATTGGGGCGGTACGGGCACAAAAGAGCCCGTACGAACTCGCCCTCATGGAACGGGCCGGCGAGATCCACCGGCACGTGCTTGAAGATCTTGTGCCCGGCATGCTCATCGAAGGCATGGACGAGGTCACCCTTGCCTGCGACCTCTATTCGGTGATGGTCAGGGAGGGTCACCAGGGGATCATCCGCTTCGGCATGTTCAACGAGATGGTCATGGGCCAGATCGGGTTTGGCACCAGTTCGCTCTCCCCGATCTGCGTGGATACCCCCGGTGGCGTTGCCGGCATGCACCCGTCGGTCCCCCAGATGGGCTGCCGGGAACGCAAACTAAAACCCGGCGATCTGGTCATCATCGATATCGGGTGCGGGGTCAACGGGTACCAGACCGACAAGACCCTCTCGTACATGTTCAAAAAACCGATCCCGGATGCAGCGATCCAGGACCATGAACGCTGCGTTGAGATCCAGGATATGGCCGCATCGATGCTGAAACCCGGCGCAATCCCGTCCGATATATACCGGTCCGTTATGGGCAGCCTTGAGCCGGAGTTCCTCGAGAATTTCATGGGGTATGGCGGCAAGCAGGTGAAATTCCTCGGCCATGGGATCGGGCTCTGGATCGATGAACTGCCGGTCATCGCGGAAGGATTTGACGAACCGCTCGAAGAGGGGATGGTCATTGCGCTCGAACCCAAGAAAGGGGTTGCGGGCGTGGGCCTCGTCGGGATCGAGAACACGTTTGTCGTGACCCCGCAGGGAGGCAGGTCGCTGACGGGGAAGAGCAAAGGCTTGATCGAAGTGTTCTGAACCGGCACCCGGGGTAACGAGCGGCCGGTGCGGCCCGCAAAAAACAGAAATGATCGTTCAATTCTTTTTAAGTTTTTTAAGGCTTGCTTCGGGCAGCATCTTTGCGATGCTCAGCTTGGTGGGGCACCGCCCGAGTTTCAGGCCCTGCTTCTTTGCCTCTTCCTTGAGCGTCTTCGTGTCAATGTCTTTGATGAATTCACCCAGTTCTTTTTGCTCCATAGGGATCAGTGAAAGATAGGAACAGGGGACGATAAGGATTTCCGCGCCGGTTATTCTGGTTTTCTTCCCACAACGAGGTACCCGGTATAGGTCAGGCGGAACCTGCCTTCGCGGGCCCGCTCATCAAACTCGTTTTGAATCCCCGCGATCTGGTCAGGTGCCAGTTCTCCGGCTTGTCGCATCCGCTCCAGCAGGTGGGGCAGGTCAAAGACCGGATCTGCAACCGCGAGATCGTCAAGGACAAGGGTCCGGGGTTCTGCCTGGACGCCGGTCAGCTGGCACGCACGGAATAGTCGGGGGAGGTCGTGCCCGATCCGGCCCGACGCGAAACTGTCGCGCCACGAACCGCGGATCCGTTCTGCCAGTTCCTCATCATCGAGGCTGATCCCGAAGGTGTCCCAGTCATTGTCGAACGCGACCAGGATCCCGCCCGGCGCAAGAACCCGGGCAAGTTCCCCTAGCGCACGGGATGGCTCGTGGATGTGCTGGAGCACCCGGTCGATCCGGCAGGCCCCAAACGACCCGTCACAAAAGGGCATGTGCAGGATGTCGCCCTTCACGAGCCGGCACCGGTCAGCGAATGCCGTTGTCCGCCCGGCAGCTTTTGCAAGAAGGGAGCCGCTCGTGTCAATTCCAACGATCTCGCTCGTCGTGGGGAGCGCGGACACAAGGCTGGGGAGATCGACTCCTGCCCCGCAACCGGCATCCAGAACCCGCTGTGGTGCTGCATTTGCCATGATCCGGATGCTGTCCTGCTTGACCTGATTGAAGAACGGGACGCCGGCAATGAGTTCGAGGCACCGGTGGCACGCGTGGGTGTCACCGGACGTATCTACGTTCTGGAAACCGGTGGCGAGGAACTGGCGCTGCATGGTTTTTTCACAGGAGAAAAAAGGTATTCAGATGGTAATCTGCGCCAGCGCATCGTAGGCCATCTTCCGGAAGACCACCGGGTCGACCGTGGGGTACTGCTCTTTTGCCTTGGTAATATCCGGGGAATCCCCGGTCCGGAGGGCATCGACCCGGTCGAGCGTGCGTTCCGCGGCGTCCAGGACCCAGAGGTCACGGGTCTCCTTGTCGACAACCGTGATCGACTCCACGCGCACCGAGACCATCGGGGCACTTGCCTCGTCCTTGCGGTACAGGCTCGGCTTACCGATGACCGCGACAAACGCCGGGGTCTCGATCTTTGCGATCTGCTGCATCGCCTCCGGCTGGTAACTCCCCGCCATGACAAAGAACGTGCCCGTAGGATCGACAACACGGCCCCGGTAGAACATGTTCTGCTCTCCCTGCCGGGTCTTCTCGGTCAGGGTCCCGATAAGGAAGATCCGGTTGCAGCGCTCGCCGGTGGGGAGGAGGACAAAGGTCGGGCTCTTCTCGTCATCCCCTTCCCGGAACTGGTAATGGCACTCGCGCAGCTCCCCGGCAAAGACCCGTCGCGCCGGTTCGCGCTCGAACGAGCCTTCGCGCCGTGGCATCTCGCGTGCGGGCGTGCTCATGCTGCACCCCCGGCCCGGTTGAGCAGGCCCGTATGTTCGGCCGAGTCGAATGTTTTGAGTTCGCAGGAATTGACCAGCAGCCGGTTATCGATCTCCCGGCCCCTGCAGGTGACGTACCGCCCGAGCACCTTGTCGCGCATCTGGAGGAATACCTCGTCCATGCCAAGGGGATTGTTCTCGGCAATCTCCTGCGCTGCGGCAAGACTGATCCCGGTGAGGGTTTCAACGGCATCGCGCTGGAGGAGGATACTGTGGGTCTTGGTACCATCGTCAAGCCAGCCCTTGATCCGGAGGTCGTACACGAATTTCTGCTGGATCTCGTGGACCGGGCAGTAGTTCTGCCGCGAGAGGGCGCGGTTGCACCCCTCGACCGGGCATCGCTTGATGATGCCGGAGCCTGGTGCGATGTGAACGATGGCACCGGTGAAGGCAGCCTCGCCCCCGCTGACCGCAATGTCGCCTTCCTCCTGCAGGATGGTAGCCCCGTTCAGGTTCAGCGAGAGCCTGCCGTTGAACTCGTCCACCTGCGCGTAGAAGATATTGTACACGCCACCGACCTCGAGTTTTTCCCGGCCGGGTTCTTTCCAGATCACGAACTTGATGGTGCCGGTCTCGTCACCTAAAAGGCCGGACTGGAGCATGCGCTCGTGGCTCGCGTCCCATTCCTGCACAACTTTTGCCCGGACCCCGCCGATACCGGCATGGAGATCCTTGATCTCCTGCGGAACGGGGATGAGCGTCCGGTCCTCACTGATCTCCTTGATGGTGGTGCCTGAATGGATCTTGAGGTTTGCCACGCCTTTGTATTCATCCACGACGCCGGACTCGATCCGGTACCAGGAGCCCTCGTTCATGGCCGGGGCATTTGCCTTGGCCCATGCCACGAACCGGATCGCGCCGGACTCGTCGGCAAGGATCCCGCTCTGGGATATGGAGGGCGAGACGGGTGCGGAGAGGGCAACAACCTTGCCCTCAAACGTCACCCATTCCCCCGGCACGGCCTCGGTGATCTTTTTCTCCGCAGTCCCGCCGCCGCTTCTCT
Organism: Methanoregula sp. UBA276; assembly: GCA_002508495.1. GTDB lineage: Archaea > Halobacteriota > Methanomicrobia > Methanomicrobiales > Methanospirillaceae > Methanoregula. The sequence continues at coordinate 21,258 of DANA01000044.1, read as the reverse complement.
GTCCGTTCGGGGCCGACCCCGGCAGGGCCATGTTGTGCTCTCGGGCAAGTTCGCCCGTCACGCTGCGTTCCGCTTCAGATGGCTGTACGCCAAATTCCTGTACAAGCCGCCGGAGCTTGCCCTCGATCTTCGCCTTGTCTGCAAGGGCTGTTCCGTCTTTTACAAACTTTCGGGAGATTCTTTCTGCTGCTTCGGAAAAATCCATTTCATACATCTCCAATTACTGGTGCGGTTTTACCCGGACTATATAGTGTGAGCATGCGTAGTGAAAGTGTCGGATTCATTCGCACTCCGCAGGGCCCACCCCGGTTAATCAGGTTTATATTCATCCGTGCAGACTTAGAAAGGTATGGCAGAAGTAACCGCTGACAGCACAATCTACGAGCTCCTCCAGGCAAAGCCTGATGCAACCGAAGTCCTCTTCAGGTTCGGCATGGGCTGTGTCGGCTGCGCCATCGCCCGCGGCGAGACCCTCCGCGAGGCCGCGCAGGCACACGGCATCCCCCTTCCCGAACTTCTCTCTGCACTCGGGATAAAAGAATAAACTCCCTTCTTTTCTTTCCCTGCTCACCAGGACCAACGGACCGGTGCGCGGATGAAAAAATCCCCGGCTAACGCTTCAGCGTCTTTGCAAACGCCATGAGTTCCTGCCGTGATGCACCGGGATACTGCTTGAAATACGCAGCAACCTCCGGCTCGTGGAGGAGCCGGCATTTGGCGCAATTCCAGACCCTGTTCCCGTTCGACCCCACGGCCCACTGGCCGAGCGTCTCGTCGTGGCAGGGATAAAACGGGCAGTAACAGAAATCGCAGCTCTGCCCCTTGAAATGGCAGGGATAGTACGGGCATTTCTCCGGTGTCCACTCAACCCAGTGGTCTCCCTTGAACCGGCTGAAGATGAAAAAGGCCGGCCGGTCTTCCGTGGCGGGAGCGTCATGGCGCCGGATCGCTTTGGGGATCCCGTGGAGAACGGCCGCACGAACTCTCCGGCCTGCCTCCGTGTCGCGACCGGCCGAACGGTGACCGGTGTCCCCCCCGCTCTCACCGGCTGCAATGATGACATCGGCCGGTGTGCCGGACAGTGACAGGTTCATTGCCTGCAGGGCCTCAACTTTTGCCTCGGCAGTTACCATAATGGTCTCGAGCAGGGCGGCATCGTCCAGTTCCTGCGAACTGACCACGATGATAATAATCCCCCGGCCGGGGTCGGAAGGTTCGGGGCCAATGCCTGCGGATATAAAAACCGTGATGAAATCGTACTGGAGCACACAGGTGTGCCGGACCGGGACTGTTGAGGTCGCGCCGAAAAAAATCTGATCAAGGCCTTCACCGGCAATGATCCGGTCAAGGGTTTTTTCTCGGTCGGCTGGATCACTATCCGCAGGAATTGCGTGGACCAGCAGGGTTGGAACAGACCGGATCCCCCCGGCCATGCCGGTACTGGCGGCGCGGAACGGACCGCGGATAAAGAGGCTGTTGGTGTGGGAATAATAGCGCATGCTCTTGCTGGTAAGATACTTGGATTGGCGAAATATTAAGTCCTTATTCCTGAAAAGAGCGAAACGGCCATGCCGCAGTTCCTTTGCATGTTTCACTATCGTTTTGAAAACAGGAAAAAAACGAAAACCGGTTATGCAACCGAGTACCGCATCCGGTCCTTGAGCTCCTGCTGTTTGCCGGCGTTCCAGCCGGAAACATCCTGGAGGTAACCAGTCACGCGGCTGACCTGCACCACATCATGCGAACCGCATTCCGGGCATACCGCCTGGCCGCAGAGCGGGCAGTACTCGATGCCGGAGATGATCTCATGCGTGCAGTGGCAGTGGTCGAGCGGGCACATTGTTACTAAGTGTGTCTCGCCGCAGTTCGGACAGGGGTTCGAATCGACAATATGGTGGCAGGTATGACACTTATATTTCCGCTCGCGCTCCGGAATTTCATCGAGCGTTTTATATTTTTCTGCCGTTTTCCTTTGTTCTGCGGTCCAATCCATACTATATCATCGCACAAGTCCTTAATAAATATTTAGACCCTGCAGGTTCGATGGACTGCGATTTTACCCACTTAAAATCGTGCATAGCCGGATTCGACCGCGATTATCCGGTTATTATGAAGAACGACCAGATCCGGCAAATTATCGCATCGCAAATCCCAAAAAACCAACAATCCTGCCACGAACTCCGCCATAAACTATTTATTTCGTGGAGCAGGAGCCCCAAAAAAACCGGGCGGGACCCTGCACACGCACCCATTATTTCGTGGATCGGATATGCGCGAACCCTTCCGCTGCCGTTTTCGGGTCGTCAGCTGCGTAAATAGCGCGGCCGACAATGATCCCGTCAACGATTTGGGCAATCGCCCTCGCGTCCCCGCCCTGTGCCCCCACGCCGGGGGAGAGGATCTTCCTGCTGCCCACGATCTTCCGGAGCGCTGATGTCCGCTCCGGCCGGGTAGCGGGAGCGATGATCCCGTCCGCACCGCACTCCATGGCAAGGGACGCGATCTTCTCTGCTGCCCCGCCATGGAAAAATGCCGTGGCCCCGGGGTGGCTCATCTCGGCCACAACAAAACACGCCCCGCCATAATCCTCCGCAACCTGGACGCATGCTGTAATGGAGTCTTTGCCACAAAAGCCGTGGCAGATAATGGATGCAAACCCGGCATCGAAGACCTGCTCTGCTATCAGCTGGTTGGTGTTGGGGATATCGGCAACCTTGAAGTCCGCGATCAGCGGGAGGTCGAAACTCTCGAACTCCGCGGCAAATGCAAGGCCGCACGAGAGGATGAGCGGGTAGCCGAGCTTGATGGCATCGATGTGCGGGGCGCAGGCCTTTGCAATTTTAAGCGCCTGCTTCTTCTCCGTCACGTCCAGGGCAAGAATGAGTTCAGTCATGACCGAGCCGCTCCGTTACCGCCGCAGCGAGCATGGGCAGGGTTATGGTTGCATCGCCATACACGGTAACTGCCTGGGCATCTTCGGTGATCTTCCCCCACGAGCGGGCCTCGTCAAGGGTCGCACCCGAGAGCCCGCCAAGATCGGGCCGGTCGCCCGTGAGCTGGATCGCGTAGGTGAAGCCGTTCGGGGTCATGAGCATGCTCTGGAGGATGAAGTTCTTGGGAACGCCCCCGCCGACCAGCATGGCACCGGCCTTCTTGACCGAAAAGCACCGGTCCATCAGGGCCGGCATGTCGGCGAATGCATCGACCGTGACCTTGTTGGTCTGACTAAAGAGCCAGTACTGGAGGCCGATCATCGAGTCCTGCACGGCCGGGTTGAAGACCGGGACCTTGTTCCTCGCTGCCGTGTGGAGGATACCGGATTTGGTATTGTTGCCGATATGTTCGAGCAGTCCCGAGATCGAGATGGTCGAGCCCGGTTCGAGCTGGCCAAAAACCTCCTGCATGAACTCCTCGAAATGCTCGAAGGCCTCGTTCGGGAGGTAGACATCGTAGATCCGGTTGATCTCATCATGACGGAGCTCGATGTCATTGCAGAAGGCGGTGCCGTGGAAATGCCGGCACCCGATAGCCTCGATGATGTCATGCGTCATGTTGGCGCCGGTTGAGACAAGGATATCGATATGGCCTGCCGTTATCAGGTCGGAGACAATTCCCCCCATGCCTGCCGGCACCATCGCGCCGGCAAGCCCGAAGAACTTCGTGGTCTCATCGTCCCGCAGCATCTGTTCCCAGATATCCGCGGCGCGGGCAAGCGATCCCCCGTTATAGGCGCCAGCTTCTCCCATGGCCATGACCAGTTCATTCACCGTCATCTTCGGCTTCACGTGGAGCTGGTTCACCGGCATCTCGCATGGCTGTGTCATAGATATGTTCCCGTTTTGTTGCATGAGTATTGGCTTTTTGAGGAGATAACAGTGTTTGGAAAATAAAAAAAATGAGAAGAAACCGGCGCGGAAGCGCGCGGGATCGTGGCCATGCAGGAAATTATTTACCTTTTCAAGATGGTCATTCCTCTATGCAGGAAGTCCGGTTAACCATACGGAAGCGTGCATTCCCCAGTGAAGGACGGGTCCGGCTCAACGTCGCCAACCTGCCAGCGCTCGGAATTAATGACGGGGACCGCGTGGATCTCGTCAATGAAGCCACGCAGAAATCTGTTACTACTACGGTTATTGCTGATACGATGGTGCAGGAGGGGCAGATACGGATAAGTGCCGAGGATCTCGAAGCGATGGGCCTCCTTGACGGGGGAGAAGTCCTGGTCCGGAGGACCCCGCCCCTGGATGAGAAGCTCAAAAAGGCAGCAGCTGATGCGCAAAAGACGATCTCCAAAGGTGTTGAAAGCCTTGATGGCGCGGTAAGGAAGACTGCAGGTGATGTGAAGACCGGCGCGGAGAAGACTGCCGGTTCTTTGAAAACCGAGGCAAAGAAAGCCTCTGACAGTATCGGCAAGGCAGCTACGAGCACGGCCGATACGGTGAAAAAGACGGTGAAGAAGGCAACCGGCCCAAAGGACGAGCTCTGAAGCGAGCCGTTTTAGCCGGTACCATTCAATACAGGAGAAATTAATGGCAACAGAAACCCTCATCAGCGACGGAGTCCTGACAGCACTGTTCATCCTTCTTGGCATGGTGATCATCTACCTGGTCATCCGCGAGATCCGGATCATGAAGACTGCCAACCGCTCAATCGAGCTCGAGCTGGAACGCGATAAGCTCAAGCTCCTCCAGCAGCACGAGGCAGCAAAAGGTCTCCCGTTCACCCGCCTCTCTGCCGAACAGACCGCGGCGATACGGCAGGTGGAAGAGGAGAACGCAGCACTGGAAACCACGGTCTATGCCAAGGAGAAACTCCTCGAGTCCCGCATGACGCGGCTTGAGCATATGGTAAAAGACCGGAAACTCGACAACCTCCTCGCAAACGAGGAGGTGCAGGAACGGAAGGTGAAGTAAATTATGTACCCGGTTATCAACCAGGACCCGGAAGAGTTCGCGACCGGAGGATCGTTCTGGGATTCATTTGCAAAAATGTCCGGAACGTTCGCGTCCCGCATCCCCACGTTCGACCGCTCGCTTGACCGCTATTTCGACGAGCACTTTGCCGCCATCATCGAGGAATGGGACCTTGTTACCGAGACCGACCTGGTCAAGATCGAGATCCGCCTCGACCACCTGGCCGACGAGATCAGCGGCCTGTACGCGAAAAAGATGGCCACCGAGTCAAGGGCAAAAGCCCTTGACCGCCTCATCACATCCCTGGAGGAGAAGAAAGCATGATCAGCATGAACTCCTACCTCAACACGTACGTTGACCGGCGGATGCAGGCTGTTGTTGACGAATGGGAACTCTCCACCCGGGCCGATCTCGCGGATTTGGTACGCCGGCTTGACGCGCTTGAGCAGGAGATCCCGCGTTGCACAGCGTTTGAGAAGTCCGCCGGGGACCGGCTGACTGCGCTCGAAGCCCGGGCTAAGAAGCTCAAAGGGAGGACCTGACATGGACCTCCTTGAATTCATCGTCATCGTCATCGTCCTCCTCGGGGCACTGTTCCTCGTCTACTACTTTTTCCGCGGGGCCAAGGGAGATATCTCGCTTGCCCGGCCGGTCGAGAGCAGGGTGGACGAGTACCTTGACCGCAGGTTCCAGAGCCTGGTTGAAGAGTGGCAGCTCGTCACCCGCCCGCGGCTTGGCACGTTCAAGGAACAGCGGTACCGCCGCATCGAGGAGAACGAAGCCCGCGTTGCCGAACTGAAGAACTACGAGCTTGCCATGCAGGAAACGCTGGACTCGCTGGAGACACGCCTTGACGCTCTGGAAACAGAACTGGCTCAGGAAGGAAGCGCCAAAAAGTAAGGCTGCTCCGGATCCCCTCCGTGACCTCAAAGCCGAGGTTACGGTCATCCGCAAGCAGGGTGAGCCGCCCGTAAAAGACCCGCGCACCTTCTCGCAGTACGGGTGCGACCTCTGCTCAACTTCGCACCCCATTGCCGGGCTCCGCCAGTGCGTGCTCTGCGGGCGCTGGGCGTGCGAATCGTGCTGGAAGGACGAGTTCTATACCTGCAAGTCTTGTGCCGGGCTGATAAAAATTCACCGGCTGAGAGGACGGGAATAATCTTTTTTCATATGTTCCCCGGTCAGAATTTCCGGGGATTATGAGCGATCATCGATCCACCCGCGGCCCTCCCCCCGCATTGCTGCAACAGGGTTATCGCCATTCTCATCAAGTATTGTAGTCAATGGAAGGCGTGGGGGCAGAAGGTGCTGGGGGTTGCGGGGCGTTCCTTCTCGAGGACCTTGTCAGGTGGCGCGAAGCCCTTGCACGGAGCATTGCCCGGAACAATCTCGAACTGAAAAGCGAACAGATCGCATCAGCCGTCAATTGCATCATCTTCCCGCTGCTCCTCCTGCGAATCGCCGAAGACCGGCACCTTTTATCCGAAAGCATCCTCGATGACCTCCGAAATTTCCCGTCCTGCCGGGCGTGCCTTGACGTCCTCTTTGCCTATGCCGGTGCACTGTATGCCCGTGATCCGGCGAGCGAAAATTCCCTCCCGGATCCCGGCACCAGTATTGTTCTTGACGAGACGATTCTCCGGAATATGCTCGATGTCCTGGTAGCTCCCGTCCGGCGCTATGATTGCGGGCAGATGAGCACGAACACGGTTGCAGGCGTTCTCCTCCCGTACCTTTCCCGCACAATCCGCCGGTCCGCTGCCCACCAGGCAGTGGTTGTGGACACGCACGACACGGTTCTTTCCGGAAGTGTTGCGATCCCCCCGCTCTCCCTTATCGGTTACCTGACGGACGGGGCATTGCGATCTGCGCGGGAAAACCGGTCCCTTTCTGAAGTTCTCCCGCTCCGGATCTTCGATCCCGCCTGCGGCACCGGCGCGGTCCTCCTTGCAGCATACCGCCACCTGCAAACGAGTGCCGAATCATCCCTGACATTTGATGAGCGGCGGGAAGTTCTCCGGCAGTCGATCTATGGGCTGGACACGAACCGTCACGCGGTTGCGGCAGCCCGGCTGCTCCTTTTTCTGGAGCTCGTCCGTGAGCACGAGCCCGTCGCAGCCGGGACTTTTTCCACCCTGTTCCATGAAGTACTGGGCGATCTCCGGCACACCATTCTCTCCGGGAACGCGCTGGTCGGGCCCGAAATTGCATACGAAGAATCCTGGATGTTCTGCCCGACGCGCGAACGACATTCCCAAAATCCGTTCTCGTACCCGGACCGGTTTCCAGAGATTGTTGCATCGGGCGGGTTCGATGCAGTTGTCAGTAACCCGCCGGAAGGGCCGCTTGAACAGCGTGAATGGGTACAGCAGTACTTCCAGCGGCATTATGCGGCTTACCATCCCCGGGCTGACCGATCCGCGTATTTTTTTGAAAAGGCACTCTCGCTAGTCACCCCCGGGGGCACCGTTGCCATGATCCTGAGCAGCCGGTATCTCCGCGGCTCGGCCGGCGCCCCGTTCCGCGAGGTGCTGAAATCGTGGCAGGTGGACGAGATCGTTGATCTCTCCACGATACCTGCGGGAAATCCCGGTGCCGGGCTCTCGCTCCTCCGCGCCCGGACGACCCGGCCGGCCCGGCCCCTGCAGGCCGTTGTTGCTGATGCCGGGTTCGCCCGCGATCCAAAAAATTTTGCTGCTGCCCGGGGTTTTCCGGTCGACCAGCAGGCTCTTGACGAGGGAGGCTGGACGCTGCGCGATACCCGGATTGCAGCAGTCCTCCGGAAGGTGGCCCGGCACGGCACGCCCCTTGAGGACGTGGTGATGGCGCAGGTCCATGCCGGCATCCGGGTTGCGGGTGCCGACCCGTTCCTGGTCGATGAGACGCGTGCCCGTTCCTGGCTCCGGAAAGATCCGCGGTGCAAGCCCCTCTTGCGTCCGGTCATTGCGGGAGACGCGATCGCCCGGTACCGTGCCGGCGTTTCGGCACAATATCTCATCATGATCCCGGCGGGCTGGACGTGTTCCCACCCAAATGCCCGGAAAGATCCCTGGCAGTGGTTGAAGCGCCGGCACCCGCTCATCGCCCGGCACCTGCAACCGTTCCGGGACCAAAGCAACGCCCGGGCCGGACCGGAAACGCTCTGGTACGAGACGTGCTGCGATGAGTTCTGGCAGGGCAGCAGAAGACGGATACTCTTTCCTGCCCGGTTTCAAAACCTGAAATTCCAACCCGATGCGGGACGGGGGATTGGCGATGGGAAAACCCTGGCATTCCCGTCCACAACCCTGTCCCTTGCCGGTATCCTGAACAGCCGGCTCATGGCATTTGTGTTCGAAAATACTATCCGGAAAACCGGCGCTGACCGGGAATTTTTCTCCTGGGACGATATTGCCCGGCTTCCCGTGTACCTGCCGGATCTGGACCGGCCGGATGACCGCGAGCGCACACGCCGGCTGGAGATCCTCGTGCAAAGGATGCTGGACCAGACGCGGCATGCAGCCTCGGCAAAAGATGAGGCTCTCGCTGCGGCGCTCAAAAGAAACGTGCAGGCAACCGACCGCCGGATCGATCTGCTGGTATACGAGCTCTACGGGCTGGTGCCGGAGGAGATCGCCGTCGTAGATGCACGACGGGAAGATGAGATCGTCCCCCTGGCACACCCCCCCGGATCTGAAAAACGACCACAACGGTAGCCGGCTCCAGGAAAGGCCGGAAAACGACCTGCAGGTCTTGGGAAAAAAACGGGCCCCGGAAAAGGCCGCAGTTTTGCAGGTTTAAAAAAAGAGATATGCGCGTATTTTGACCAGATCGCCGCGCTACGGGTATTTTTCCACATGCGGGGACATCACTTCGCGTGGAAATCTCCGCGATGCGGATTGCCGGAAAACCTCTCCGTCGGAGAAAAAGCAACGGGATCCCTCCCCTCCTCCCCCTCCCCCGGTACCCGGCGGAGGGGGATCTCTATCCGGTACGGGGCCTTTTTCCAGTATGCTTCCCGGAAGTGGGTGTTCCGGTAATTCTCTCTCGTGTTCTTGAGGATCTCGGCAGTCGTGGACGGCAGGATAGAGAAGCGGCGGAACGCCCGCTCGTTCTGCGTCCGCACCCAGAGCTCGCGGAGGACTGATTGCGGCAAAGGGAGCGAGCGGAGATCGAAGACCAGATCCGGAAACTTGTTCTCAATGATGACATCCGCATCCAGCCCGTACCGGATTTTTTTCGCTTTCACGGCAACCTGCCGGTCGTTCCGGTACATCATGCCGTTAAAATGAATATTCTGATCATCGTTTTTCAGCCAGTGGTATCCCATCCGTTCAGCGCTGTGCCGGACTTCGCCATCCAGGTCTGCTGCAATGCGTCCTTTCATTCACGATCTCTCCAAAGAAAAAACACAGGAAATTTCCCTAAAATATTTCTTTTAAAATATGGAGCATTCCGTGATATGCTTTCCTGTTCTTCCATTGGAAAAATGGTCCAATCGTGACGTTGTCCGGTCTGGTGAGTGACAACCCGTGCAAAAAAAACCGGCCCGGGTTACTGGTCTTTTATTGCCCGCCACCGGTTGGCCGGCACGGTGATCTCGAACCGGGCCCCGATCCCGGAATACCCGGTCTCCCGGATTGTGATCTCCGTGATCGCAAGGATCTCCCGGGCTAAAAAGAGGCCGAAACCCGAACCTTTGCCGTATCCCTTGTTGAAGATTTTCTCTTTCTCTTCCGGGGCAATCCCGACGCCGTTATCCTCGATGATGATCACCAGGTCCTCTGCTGCCTGCTCGCAGCGGATCGCGATCGTAGTCACGTTCCCGCCATGCCGGTGTGCATTATCCACGAGATTGAAAAAGACGCGCTCGATCATCGGGTCAGAAAAGATCTCGGTATTCCGGCAGGTGTCAGAGATCTGGATCTCGGGAGCCTCTGTTGCCGCGATAAGGGCATCGAGCCGGAACCAGGACGGCGACTGGACTCCCAGTTCCTGGTACGTCTTGGTAAACGCGATCTGGTGGTTGATCCCATCGGCCGATCGCTCGATCTTTGTAAGAAAGTCTCCCACCACCGGATCGGAATTTTTCATCACCGCCAGCTGGGTGTATCCTTTTAACATGGTCAGCTGGTTCACGATATCATGCCGGGTGATGCTGCTCAGCAGGTTCAGTTTCCGGTTTGCCTCACCTATAGCCTGCTCCATGGTCTTTCTTTCGGTTATGTCCCGGATGATGGCTTCAATACCGGAAATTTCCCCGGCATCGTTATACGTAAACTGGGCATTGATCGAACCCCAGAACGTGCTGCCATCGTTCCTCACGACAACGCTGATGAAATCGGTAACTTTCCCCTTCTCCCTGATGGTCGATTGTATCGTGTCCCGCAGGTCGGCATTATGGTAAAAATCAGCAACCGGCATGCCCAGCATCTCGTCGGAGGACTCGTACCCGAATACGCGGGCTGCCGACGGACTTACAAGGATGATGTTCATGTCGCGGTCGGTCTGGATATAGGCATCCTGCAGGTTCTCCAGGATGTAGCGGTACTTCTCATCGCTCTGCCGCCTCTCCTGCTCGGCGCGTTTCCGGTCGGTGATGTCCCGGACAAAGACAACTGCCCCGTTCATGCCGTCAAAGATAAACGGCACTGACGATACCTCGGCATCGAACTCGGTGCCGTCAAGGCGGAGATAGACCTCCTCGAGTATTGGCACCGGTGCCTTTTCATCATAAAGCTGGTGGACCCGGTCCCGGATGATATCGTGGAAGCTGGGATGAATAAGGTCCATGAACGGGGTGCCGATCAGTTGTTCGGCAGAGGATGCCCCAAAAAGCCTGACCGCTGCCCGGTTCAGGAACACGAACTTCCAGTCCACACCGATGTAGATGGCATCCGGTGCCCCTTCGATCAACCGCCGGAATTTCTCCTCGCTCTCGCGCAGCCGGTCCTCTGCCTCCTTGCGCCCGCTGATATCGGTCATCAGGTTTAACGAGGCGGGCCTTCCTTTCCACGTGATGTCGGTCATCGAGTTCATGACCCAGATCGGCCGGTTTTTGGCACCATTGACCCGGAAATCGTACGAGTCCGGGGCCTGTTTTCCCGCAATGCGATCGCGGTGGCGCTCCTGCATCCTCTCGCGGTCTTCCGGCCAGATAAAATCAATGAAGTATTTGCCGGTGATCTCTTCCACCGTCTTGCCAAGCAGATCTGCCCCTTTTTTGTTGACAAAAACGAGCCGCCAGTCCTGGACGATCGCGATGACCTCGTTGGCGTTCTCGACCAAAGTCCGGTACTTTTCCTCGCTTTCGCGGAGCAGCTCCTCTGCCTGCTTCTTTGCGGTTATGTCCCGGACAAAGCAGAACGCGTATTCATCCCTGCCCCGCACGACATACACCGTACTTATCTCGACATCGAGAATGACCCCGTCTTTTCGCCGGTGCCGGGTCTGGAAGAACTGCTTTTTGTTCTTCCGCAGGTCGGCAATTGACCATTCCCACCGGGCCGGATCGAAGTCCGGGTCCAGCTCGAAGATCTTCATCTTCTGCAGTTCTTCTTCAGTATAGCCGGTCTTTATACAGGCGGCCTCGTTGACGTACCGGATCCCTGCATCCATCCCCATCCAGAAGACCTCGTCATACGCGCTGTCAACGGAGATCTTCAGAAGGCGGAGTTCCTCATCCAGCCGGTTGCGTTCAGTAATATCCCGTAACGATGACAAGAGGACGGTCTGGTTGTCCATCTCAAAAGCCGAGAGCAGGACCTCGGCAAGGAATGTGCTGCCGTCCTTTCTGGCGTGAAGCCACGTGAACTGGTCTCTTCCCTCGCGGAATACTTTCTCAACATGGGATGCTGCAGAATCTGCCGATTCTTTCCCGTCCGGCTGGAACCGGGGGGAGAGGCTGGAGGGCAGTGTTTCCAGGAACTCATCTTTTACGTCATAACCGAACAGTTTCAGCGCCTGGCTGTTGCAGTCCAGTGCCCGCGTGCGGGTTGAGAGGATGAGGGCATCGTGGCTCTGTTCGAACAGTGTGCGAAACTTCTCCTCGCTCACGCGGATACGGTTCTCGCTCCGCTCCAGCTCCTCAAACTGGCCCCGCAGTTCCTCCTCGGATGCCGTGATCTGGTCGTAGGCAGTTTTGATCTCGTCATTGATCTTGCACAGCTCCCGTTCAGCCTTTCTCCGCGATACAGCATACCGGATCTTGTTGGTCAGTTCAGCGAACTGGGCGGCCGGGTCGCCACCCTTCTGGATATAAAAATCCGCCCCGTTGTTGAGCGCCTCGATGACAACCTCTTCGCGCCCCCTGCCGGTGAAGAGGATAAACGGGATGTCCCCGAACCGTTCCCGGACCCCTTTTAAGAATGCAAGGCCGTCCATCTCCGGCATCTGGTAGTCGGAGACGATGATATCATACGTGAGGTTTAACGGCAATCTGAGCATGGCCGATGCGGAAGTCGACACACCTACGTGGAAGTCTCCCTGCTGCTCTAAAAAAATCTGGGCGAGTTCGAGGAGGTCTGGCTCATCGTCAACATAGAGGACGGAAACGGTCATAACGCTTTGGGCACCCGAATGATCTACCAAAGCGTTCAATAATATTTAAAGAATACGGGAGATTTGCGCGATCTCCCACGGCTGAACGAGAAAAAAAGGAGCCGGGCCCCCATATCGCCCGGGCCTGCATGCCGGATCAGTCACAAAAAAATTGCAGGAATACGTTCTGCTTCTCCCGTTCCCTTAAAAAAAGAGGACCGTTACGGGTGGGAGGACGATATACTGGGTCCTCCTCCCGCCGGCGTACGCCGGTATGTTCCTTTCGGCACGGTGATCTCGAACCGTGCCCCGGTCCCCGGTGTCCCGGTCTCGCTGATCGTTATCCCGGTCAGGGAGAGCACCTCCCGCACGAGGAAGAGGCCGAGGCCGGAATTCTTCCCGTAACCCCGCTCGAAGATCCGCTCTTTGTCTTCTTCCGGAATCCCGATGCCGTTATCTTCCCAGACAATAACGAGATCGCTGCCAAAGATGCGGGCGGTTATCCGGATCGCGGTTACCCGTTCCCCGTGCCGGACCGAGTTGTCAAGAAGGTTGAAGAATACTTTCTCCAGCATCGGGTCGGCATAGATGGAATATCCCTGCAGGTCGGTCTGGAGCGATATGGTGACCGGGACATAGGTGAGGGCAAGGATCGATTCGAGACTGAACCATTGTGGTTCGTGAGAACCGATGGTCTGGTAGATCCGGGTGAACTCGATCTGGGTACGCACGGTTGTGATGATCTCACGAATTTTTGCAAAAAGCTCTAAGGCGGACGGGTCGGTCTGTTTCCGCTCTGCAAAGGTGAGATACCCGAGCATGGAGGTGATATTGTTGAGGATGTCGTGACGGGTGATGCTGGTAAGAAGGCTGAGCTGGTGGTTGGTCCTGCGGAGCGCTTCTTCGGATTTCCTGCGTTCGGTAATATCCTCGTCAACCCCGCAGTACCCGGCGAAATTCCCGTCCTCGTCAAAGAGCGGCGTGCCGCTGGTGTTGAGGATGACCGCGTTCCCGTTCCGGTGCGTGTTGAGATTGATGAAGTTCTTGAACGGCTCTCTTTTATTGAATGCTGCACGGGCGGCCTCTTCGTGGTCCTCCCGCATGTCCGGATCGAACAGGTCGTAGAAGTGCTTTTTTCCCACAAGTTCGTCGGGCCGGTACCCGAGGATCGTCTCAACTGCCGGGCTCGAGTACCGGTACAGCCCGTCCGGGGCAACCTCCCAGATCCATGACCCGGCATTCTCGCTGACTGCAAGCGACCGCTGTTCATTTCTCCGCAGTTCGATCTCGGTCTCCTTCTGCCGGGTGACATCGGTGACGATCCCCTCGATTGCCACGGCATTGCCCCGGTCATCGGTGATGAGCATGTTGCGCTGGTTGAACCACCGCGTCTTTTTAGCCCGGTCGATTATCTGGAACTCAAAAGCGGGGGGAACGGTTGTTTCCCGCAGGGTGTTCCACTGTGTTTCAATGTATTCTTTCCATTTGGGGTGGACCTGCCGGAAGAGGGTTTGGGGATCCGCGTAATACTCTTCGGGAGAAAACCCGGTCAGCGCAACCGACGCGGGACTGACATACTCGAAGCGCCGGTCGGGAAGCGACATGCGGAAGATCATGTCCGGGGCATGGTCGGTGATCCGGCGCAGCTTGCCCTCGCTCTCGCGGAGTGCAATCTCGGCACGTTTCCGAGTCGTGATGTCCTGGTTCGCGCCGCGGGTCCGGATCGTCCGTCCCCGTCCGTCCTTGGTTACGGCGATCCGCACGATGATGTGCCGGATCTCCCCGTCCCGGCGGATAATCCGGTGCTCGACGTGGGAGACATAGTCAGGATCGGCAGTCGCCAGCGCTTTTTTGGTCTCTTCAAAAACGATGCTGCGTTCCTCCGGGGGAATGAACTCGCGTGCATAGATCTCTGCCGGCATCAGGTACCCGCCTTCGCGTTCCGCGGATGTACCGTAGAGCGAGTAGAACCGGTCGTTGAACGTGAACATGCCGGTCGTAACATCGCATTCCCAGTTCGCGATGGTGGCAAGGTCCATGGTTTCTTCGAGCTGCTGCCGGCTCCTGCGCAGGGAATCCTCAAGCCGAAAGCGTTCAATCTCTGTTGCGGCTTTAATGGCGATGATGTCGATAATCTCCCGTGTTGAGGCGGAGATCGTGAGTGGGTTTCGTGTCAGGATGCACAGGATCCCGATCACCTGCCCGTCCCGGTTACGCAGCGGAGTCCCGGCATATCCCCGGATATGGAATTTTATGAGGTCTTTACTCTCGGGAAAGATACGTGCCGCATCATCGGGGTAGTTACAAAAACCTTTATCCTGAACATTTTCACAGGGGGTCCCCTTGAGATTGTAGGAATAGTCCCGTATCATCTCCCCATCGAGCAGCATGGAATGGACCCGGACATTCTCCCCGTCCGGCAGGATCTCACCAATCATGACACAATCGGCAGACAGCCAGGTATGGATACTCCGGGCAATCTGGTCCAGCGACTCTCTCCCGGTCGTTTCTGCCATCCCGGTAACCAGGGCATTGACCGCAGATTCCGCTGCTTTCTGCTCGGTGATATCCTCAACGGTTGAGAGAATATGGGGGACACCGGCCATCATGATGATGCCGGACGTGAACCGGCAGGTACGGATCTCTCCATTCTTGGTTCGGCACCGTATCTCATACCCCTGGAGCCGTTGTTTTTCCCGGAGCTCCGACACCATGCGGGAATAATCGGCAATGTCCGCAAACAGGCCGACCTGTTCGGCAGTCCTGCCGATGACATCTTCCCGCACATAGCCGATGTTGCTGACAAAGGTATCACTGACATCGGCAAATTTTCCATCGTTCGCCGTAACCAGCGTGAGGGCAACCGGGCTTCTCCGGAAAACCGTTGAAAATTTTGCTTCCGACTCACGGATTGCAGCCTCTGCCTTTCTCCTCTCAGTAACGTCGCGGATGCAGACCAGGATCGCCGTTGTGTTGCCAAACGGGATCCGCTTCCCGATGCTCTCTACCCACACCTCGCGCCCGTTTCCGGTGATGAGCTCATAGACCGCGAGATAGGAATCGGTTCCCCCTGCCACGCGGGAGAAGTCGGACAGAACCTCGTCCTTGGAGGACGGGGCAATGAACTCCATCACATTGCGTTTTCCTGCTACGCCCTGGTAATCCTCAACCCCGACAATCTTTCCTGCCGCCTGGTTGGCAAAGAGAAGGTTGCCATCAAAATCGGTGATCAGGATGCCATCAAGGGAATTCTCAACAAGGGCCCGGAACTTTGCTTCGCTCGCTTCAAGATCGTTAAAGCGTGACTGGAGTTCTTCCTCGGTTGCAGAGAGCTGTTCGAACGCGGCGTTCAGTTCCTCGTTCTTCTGGATCAACTCCTCCTCAACCCGCCGGAGATGGGTTACCTCCACGGTGATGGTCAGGACGGCGGGGCGTTTTTTGAACGTGATCGGGGTGGTGGAGAAGAGCACATGTACCGGCCGCCCGCCTTTTGCTTTCAGCGCCAGCGGGAAATTCTCAAGCCTGCCCGATGAGACGAAGCGGGCAATGAGCCGGGCCGAATCGGCCAGGGTTAACAGCCCGAGATCGAGATGGGTTTTTCCCAGGACCTCTTCTGCGGTAAAACCGCTCACCGAAAGAAAAGCTTTGTTGACCGCAAGGAACCGGGAACCCGGGATGCTGTTGATGGCGATGGGGTACGGGCTGTTCTCGAATATGGTCCGGAAGGTACTCTCGCTCTCCACAAAAGCCCCGTTTTGCGCGGGCTCCTCCGTGGTTTCCCGGATACTCATCTCACAACCGCTAAAGATCCCTTCGACCATCACCGGAATGACATGCACGGTAACCGGCACCTGCCTGCCATCCTTGCGGTGGATCTGCAGGGGAAGATCGAGAACACTCTTTCCGCCAAGGCTCTTTTTCAGGGTATCGGAAAATGCCCGGTCGTTTTTTGAAAAGAGCGTCTTTTTCACAAAATCCGGGCTTTTTCCCACCAGTTCTTCCGGGTCGTAGCCGATGACCGACCGGGACGAAGGGGATATATAGGTCGGGATCATGTCCTTGTCGAGGATGATCAACACCTCCCCGGCCTGCCCGGCACTACTGCGGAGACTTGCTTCGCTTTTGCGCAGGTTCTCCACGATCTCCCTGCGCTGCACTGCCTTTTTTATCAGGTGCGCAAGTTCAAAGAACCGTGTCTCTGGATCATCGCCCTTTCTGCAATAGAAGTCGGCGCCTTGTTCAAGCGCCCCGATGGCGATTTCGGAATCGCTGGTATCGAAAAAGAGGATGAACGGGATGCTGTCGAAGCGTTCCCGGACCTTGTGCAAAAACGCGATCCCGTCCATGCCCGGCATGGCGTAATCGGAAACGATGGCGTCACAGGGCGTATGCGCCAGCTCTTCAAGTGCTGCTGTTGCGGAGGCTGATACCCGTACGGTAAACCCGCCGTTTTTCTCAAGGTATGACCCGGCCGTTTCACGGAGGACGGGGTCATCGTCAACCAAAAGAACGGATATCATCAGCAGTTCCTACCCTAGATGATCCGCCCCATGGCATATAAAAAAACCCTTGCCCGCGGATATCCCATGGGTGAAATCAGGAGTCCGGTGCGATCCGGCAGGCAGTGTCCGGGATCATCATCTCAAAGCGGGCCCCTCTCCCCGGTTCACCGTTCTCGGTGATGGTAATACCGGTGATCCCAAGGATCTCCCGTGAGAGGGCAAGACCCAGGCCCGTATTCTTTCCAAACCCCCGCTGGAATATCCTCTCCTTCTCATCCACGGCCACGCCATCGCCGTCATCCTCACAGATGAGGAGACGACCCCCCTCGCATTCGATGAGCAAGAAGCGGATTGTCGTGATCGTGGTACCATACCGGACGGCATTCTCGATTAAGTTGGAGATCACCTTCTCGATCAGGGGATCTGAGAAAACTTCAACACCAGATGCGAGATTGTTTTGTATCACGATGTTCCCGTGAGCGACCTTCCCTGCGGCTCTATCCACGAGGGTCCTTATATCATACCATACGGGTGTCTGGATGCCGACCTGCTCGTACTCTCTGGTGAACTGGATCATGGCGGCGATCCTTTCCGCAGCGGCAGTCGCGATCCGGCAGTACTCACCATTCAGGGAATCATTCTCATGATCTGCCAGCAGCGAAAGGTATGCCATGAGTGCCATTAGCTGATTGTTGATGTCATGCCGGGTGAT
>DANA01000044.1:0-3577 GCA_002508495.1 Methanoregula sp. UBA276 | reverse complement strand
GAATTTACTAATGGGGTAATGGCACTCTCGAAGAAATGCACAGATCCGTCTTTATGAATCCATTGGATGGTTGTGGTATAGGGTCTCGCGTCTTTCTCATCAATACCTCTGGAGATGAGTTCCCTGAGCCGGTGCTCATCATCAGGGGGAATATGAGAAAAGGCGCTGGTCCCGATGATCTCACTGACCGAATACCCCAAAAAAGTCTCTCCTGCAGGATTGCTGTAGGTATGGTTTCCCTCAAGGTCGGTCTCCCAGATCCAGTCTGTTGTTGTCTCGACCAGCTGGAGGTACCTGGCCTCGCTCTCCCTGAGCGTATCTTCTTCCTGGTGTTTATCGGAAATGTTTCGAATGCCGGATCGATCTGCCGGCGTTTTCCTGTTAGTGGACAAGGTCCGTTTCCCGCCATTCATTATACCGGCATGACTGCATCACGGCATATTCCTTTCGGAATTATTGTGGTACCTCAGGCTCATCATACCGGACAGGGCATGAATTAAAGCTCTCCATGGCATACCGGTCTCGCCCGAAGGCTCTGCCTTCGCAACCGGGGCGACCTGCGGTTGTAAAATCTTTCTTCAATAATCAGGCAATCCCCTGCATAAAGGCCGGGCAAGATGTCTCCGTGCGGTCGGAGGTACTTCATACCATCCCGGCTCCAGGGTGCGGCAGATCTCCTCCCGGTCCGGCACATCCGCTCTCGCGCCGCACTTTTTGCATTTCCAGCCCTTCTCTTTCCCGTCACTGGTCATCCGCTTGTTGCATGCCGTGCAGAGCGGGGGGCGGACGCATTCCTCCCGTGCCAGCGAAACGATCCCGATCTTTTCGAGGTTGATGCTCCCCTTCTTGTAACTCCCGCATGCGATGATGCGATCGCCCGGTACCAGCTGGCGGACAACGTCCCGGAATTGTTTTGTCGGTTCGTACGCCATGCACCGTGCCGTATTCCCGTCATCCCCAATGACGAGCGAAACATGCCCGCCGGTACCGGTCTTTGGGCAGCCTGCTACGGTCCCGCAGACCCGGTACGAGAGCCCCTCACGCAACCCCCCAATTGACCCGTCGATGAGGTGTGCATCCGTTCCCTGGTTGGTCACCCAGATCTGCTCGATGCCGGGTGGTTCTGAACGGACCATCTGCCGTGCCGCCATCACCCATTGCGGGCTCTTTCCCCGGATGCCAAAGAGGACCGGATCGGGCGTGTGTGGGACGCAGACCACGATCTCGTTTGCCTCGTCCACCGTGTCCCAGGTGTTTGGGAACGTTGCAGCTTCGGCGTCAAAGAGGCTCTGGCGGTCAACCTCGCGGGGGGTCCCGAACCGGGCCGGCTCCCGGTAGACCAGGATCTCCGCGGTTTTGTCGGGAAGTTCGCTTGCAACGGCTGCGGTTGCGCCAATCAGCCCGCGCCGGTTCTTCCAGCCGCAGTATCTCACCCCGGCTGCTTCAAGCGCTGCAACCGCTTCTTCAACGGTGCAGAAGTCCTGTACCGCTTTCCGGTAAAATGCCGGTCCAATCGTTCTCTCGGTAACCACAACGCCGGGATTCGTGTTATCGCAGGACTGGTCGGCGAGTTCTTCAACAAGATCGCAGGCAAGGGTAAATGCCCTTGCCGGATCCCCGAAAACATCGAGCATGACCGCGGCATTGCCCCGGGTCTTCCAGGTCACGTTGGGATTGAGCCGGACGAGCCGGGCTTCGCGAACCTGCATACGCTCGCGGATCAGCCTCCGGGCGAGCACTGCCCCGAGGTAGGTAGTACACATTCCAAGGGGGGAGTCCGTGTCATCCAGACCGATCAGCATGTCTATATTAATATATGGTCACGCTCTATCCATTTGTATCTACATGTCCCAGGACCGCCAGCTCCAGCTGGTCATGAGCGTGATGATCACGGCCGGTTTCGATGTTTCCGAGAGGTTCACCTTACGCCCGCGGAGTTTCGACCTTATTGCCCGCAACAACGGTACGCTGCTCGTTATCAAGGTTGTTTCCCACATCGACAGTGTCAGCGAAGAGGTGGCATTCGACATCGAGCTCATCTCCCGCCTGCTGGGAGGGATCCCGCTCATCGTTGGGGAACGAGCGCGGGACGCGGAACTGGAACGCGGGGCGGTGTATGTCCGGTACGGGATTTATGCCATCAGTCCCGCGACGCTGTATGATTATTTCGTGGAGAAGATCCCCCCGCTTGTGTACGCATCGCCCGGCGGGCTCTACGTCAATATCAACGGGGACGTGCTCAAAGACCTCCGGGAGAAACGGAATATGTCGCTTGGCGATCTCGGGCACGTGCTCGGGGTCTCGCGCCGTACGATAAGCAAGTACGAAAGCGGGATGGGGACAACGCTCGATGTAGCGATCCGGATCGAGGAGTTTTTCGATACCGGGGTTGTCGAAGCAATTGATCTTGTCCTCCACGAACCCCCTAAAGCGATGGATGGGGAGAAGAAAGAGACGGGTGTCCACCCCCAGAGCCCCATGGAATTTTTGGAGCAGATCGGGATCCGTCTCCACACGCTCCACGGGGCGCCGTTCCAAGCACTTCTCACGTTCGACAACCAGACCATCCTGACCGGGTACGGCCCGTCGCAGAAAGTGGTCAAACGGGCGGCCCTCATCGGGAACCTCTCGCAGATCGCAAAAAAGCACGCAATGTGCGTGCTTACCGATTCAGCGAAAGAGAAGAAGATCGGAAAGACGCTCGTGATCGGTGAGAAGCGGCTGCACCGGATCGAGGACGGGTTCGAGCTGCTCGACCTGCTGGGCGAGTGATGCGTTTCAATAACGTTTATATAGAACCGCAGACCAATTTTAGTGCTAAAAGTGGTGATTTTTATGTCACAGCAACTTGGAGGACAACAGATACTTATTCTCAAGGAAGGCAGCACCCGTACCCGCGGCCGCGACGCCCAGGGTATGAACATCACCGCCGCAAAGGCAGTGGCTAGTGCAGTCAGGACTACCCTTGGTCCCAAGGGCATGGACAAGATGCTTGTCGATACCATCGGCGATGTCGTTATCACCAACGATGGTGTCACCATCTTAAAAGAGATGGACATCGAGCACCCGGCAGCAAAGATGATGGTCGAGGTCGCCAAGACCCAGGACGATGAAGTTGGCGACGGTACCACAACCGCGGTAGTCATCGCGGGCGAGCTCCTCAAGAAGGCAGAAGACCTCCTTGAGCAGGACGTCCACCCGACCGTTATCGCTCACGGCTACCGCCAGGCAGCCGAGAAGGCACAGGAGTTCTTAAAGGAGATCGCCTTCGATGTCAAGGCAACCGACAAGGCACTCTTAAAGAACATTGCCGGCACTGCCATGACCGGCAAGGGTGCAGAAGCAAGCAAGGACAAGCTCTGTGACCTTGTTGTCAGGGCAGTAACCATGGTTACCGATGACGACGGCACGGTCGATGTTGAGAACATCAAGGTCGAGAAGAAGACCGGCGGCTCAATCGAGGATTCCGAGATTGTTGAGGGTGTCCTTATCGACAAGGAACGCGTCCACCCCACCATGCCCAAGAAGGTCACGAACGCCAAGATCCTCCTGCTGAACGCAGCAGTTGAGTTCAAGA